>NZ_CP183215.1:1527500-1852500 GCF_048537565.1 Maribacter sp. X9 | reverse complement strand
ATAATGGAAATTTCAAAACCGCCCAAGGGCTTGGCGTCTGCCGTATTATACCAGCCAGTGCCCATGTTATAAACTACAGATTCTGAAAGAGGACTTAAATAATCTGTCGTGAATTTTTCTGCATCCTCTAAACCTGCCGCCAGCACATTATTGAAATCTACTTGGGCCGTAGCGGTTAAAGATCCCCCTATAAAAATTAATGTAAGTAATTTCTTCATTTTTGAGATTTTACATAAAACTAAAAAACCTACGCCCATAGCGTAGGTTTTTGTTGTGTAAGTAGTAATTTCTATGTGTCAATGTTTGCATAAACGGCATTCTTCTCGATAAATTCCCTTCTTGGCGGTACTTCATCACCCATCAGCATAGAGAATACACGATCCGTTTCGGTTGCATTATCAATTTGTATTTGTCGCAAAGTTCTAAACTCCGGATTCATCGTGGTATCCCACAATTGTTCCGCATTCATTTCACCAAGACCTTTATAGCGTTGAATACTAACCCCGCCACTATAACTATCTGCGATAGCATCTCGTTCTTTATCAGACCAAGCATATTGCTTTTTCTGTCCTTTTTTCACCAAGTATAATGGTGGAGTTGCAATATAAACGTGACCACTTTCGATCAGCTCTCGCATATACCTGAAAAAGAATGTTAAAATTAGGGTCTCAATATGACTACCATCCACATCGGCATCACACATGATGACTACTTTATGGTACCTTAATTTATCTAGGTTCAGCGCCTTACTATCTTCTTCGGTTCCTATGGTCACCCCCAAGGCGGTATACATATTCTTGATTTCCTCGTTCTCAAAAACCTTATGTTGCATGGCTTTTTCTACGTTCAAAATCTTACCCCTTAAAGGCAAAATAGCTTGAAAATTTCTGTCTCGACCCATTTTGGCCGTACCACCCGCCGAATCACCCTCGACTAGGAATATTTCACATTTTTCGGGATCCTGTTCAGAACAATCTGAAAGTTTACCGGGCAGACCTCCACCACTCATTACATTCTTTCGCTGCACCATTTCACGTGCTTTGGAAGCGGCGTGCCTGGCTTGAGCGGCAAGAATTACTTTCTGAACGATGATTTTCGCGTCATCTGGGTGTTCCTCCAAATAATCCGTTAGCATTTCGGAAACCGCTTGACTCACGGCTGCCGAAACCTCACGGTTCCCCAATTTAGTTTTGGTCTGACCTTCGAACTGTGGCTCTTGAACCTTTACGGAAACAATAGCGGTCAATCCTTCACGGAAATCATCCCCCTGTATCTCGAACTTCAATTTATCCAACATACCCGAAGCATCGGCATATTTCTTTAAAGTTGTCGTAAGACCCCTTCTAAATCCTGATAAATGGGTTCCCCCTTCGTGGGTGTTGATATTGTTTACATATGAATGAAGATTCTCTGTGTAACTGGTATTATAGATCATCGCCACTTCTACAGGAATATCATTTTTTTCCCCTTCCATGGAAATTACACTTTGAATCAGCGATTCTCGGTTTCCATCCAAAAATTTCACAAATTCCTTCAGTCCTTCATCAGAATAGAAAGTTTCACTTACATATTCTCCTTTCTCATCTTTTTGACGCTTATCGGTAATACTAATAGACACCCCTTTGTTCAAAAATGAAAGCTCACGCATTCTATTGGCAAGGGTCTCATAACTATATTCGATAGTCTGGGTGAAAATGGTCTGATCTGGGTGGAAAGTCACGACGGTCCCCCTTTCTTCGGTCTCCCCTACTCTTTTCACAGGATAAAGTGCTTTACCCCTTTCATATTCCTGTTGCCAAATAACACCCTCGCGATAAACGGTAGCGGTTAAGTGATCCGATAGTGCATTTACACAAGAAACACCCACACCGTGAAGACCACCGGATACTTTATAGGAATCCTTATCAAATTTACCTCCGGCACCAATTTTGGTCATTACCACTTGGAGCGCAGAAACACCTTCCTTTTTGTGAAGGTCCACAGGAATACCCCTACCGTTATCCTTTGTGGTTATGGAATTATCCTCATTAATAATGACGCTAATGGTATCGCAATGACCTCCCATTGCCTCATCGATAGAGTTATCTACTACTTCGTACACTAAATGGTGTAAACCGCGCACCCCTACATCACCTATATACATGGATGGGCGCATACGCACGTGCTCCATTCCTTCCAGGGCTTGGATACTATCCGCCGAATAATTCTTATTATTTGCTTCTTCGCTCATAAAATTAAGGTTGTTTTACTTCAAATTTTGCAATCTTACAAATATACGGAATACCCCATGGAATATGATATTTCTACGCATTGGACCGCAGTAAGTTATCAACAATCATTGTGGAAAATGGAACAAGGTGAACTCAATTTAACAATCCCTTTTAATTTAAAGTTTAATGGGCCGACCTAATGCTCACAACTTATTAAAAGAGGGTCTCATTTAAAACGATAGTCCTTTTTAAAAGTTGAACCGCAAAGCCATAATGGATAAAAAAAATGCAATTTTTTTTAGAGTTTCATTAAGAAAATTAAGCCATTTTGGGCTGTATTGAATAAATTCTGAATGCTATCCATTTGAAGCATACATATTTAAGATTTCCTTTACATAGCGATGTTACCTTAGAGGTATAATCATAAAATTAAAACATCATGAACGAAGAACAATTTAAAGGAAAGTGGAATATAGCTAAAGGTAAATTAAAGCAAAAATATGGCAAACTTACCGATGACGATTTAGAATACGCCGAAGGCAAATCTGATGAGCTATTAGGAAGGATTCAAGAGAAAACAGGTGAATCCAAAGAAAAACTGAAAAAGATGATTGACGATATGTAGTCTTTATTTCTTAACAAAAAAGGCCCTTTCTAAAAGAAAGGGCCTTTTTTTGTTTCAAAGCTATTTGCCTTAAGCTTTCACATAAGAATCACTATGCACATTAGCGACCGCCCTTCCCGAAGGATCGTTCATGTTCTTGAACGCTTCGTCCCACTCCAGCGCAATCTGCGTACTACAGGCTACAGATGCCTCTTGTGGCACACATAATGCCGCAGCATCTGACGGGAAATGTTCTTCAAAAATAGAACGGTAGTAGAACTCTTCTTTCGACGTTGGTGTTTGTAACGGAAACCTAAACTTGGCATTTGCCAATTGCTCATCACTCACTTCTTGTTTAACCACTTCTTTAAGTGTATCTATCCAACTATAGCCTACGCCATCTGAAAATTGTTCTTTTTGTCGCCATGCCACGCTTTCGGGCAGCATATCCTCAAAGGCTTTACGTACCACCCATTTCTCCATACGCTCACCGTTGATCATTTTATCCTGTGGGTTGATTCGCATCGCGACATCCATAAATTCTTTGTCCAAGAAGGGCACCCTACCTTCTATGCCCCAAGAAGCCAAGGATTTGTTCGCCCTTAAACAATCATACATATGAAGTTTACTCAGTTTACGCACGGTCTCTTCATGAAACTCTTTTGCGTTGGGGGCTTTATGGAAATACAAATACCCGCCAAATAGTTCATCTGCACCTTCACCTGACAACACCATTTTAATTCCCATAGATTTTATGACGCGAGCCATCAAATACATAGGTGTGGATGCACGAATGGTCGTTATGTCATAGGTTTCCAAGTTGTATACCACGTCTTTAATGGCATCTAACCCTTCTTGTATCGTAAATTTAATTTCATGGTGAACCGTTCCAATATGGTCAGCTACTTTTTGAGCCGCTGCCAAATCAGGGGAACCTTCAAGACCCACAGAAAAAGAGTGTAATTGGGGCCACCACGCATCGGTAGTATCGCCACTTTCTATACGTTTCTGTGCATATTTTTTAGCAATAGCGGAAGTAACCGATGAATCCAAACCACCTGATAGAAGAACCCCGTATGGCACATCGGACATTAACTGACGGTGTACGGCAGCTTCCAAAGCCTCTTTTATTGCCTTTATACTGGTTTCGTTATCCTTTACTGCGTCGTACTCCATCCAATCCCGAGAATACCATCTTTTCAATTCACCGTCAGAACTATGTAAATAATGACCTGGAGGAAACAATTGTATCTTGGTACAGGTTCCTTCCAATGCTTTTAATTCAGAAGCCACATAAAAAGTGCCATTCTTGTCCCAACCCATATATAACGGAATAATACCCATGTGATCACGTGCCACAAAATATTCATCCTTTTCAGCATCATAAATGGTAAAGCCAAAAATACCGTTCATCTCATCTAAAAAGTCCACCCCCTTTTCTTGGTACAATGCCAAGATCACCTCACAATCCGACTCTGTTTGAAAATCGTACTTACCCTCAAACTGCTTACGCAATTCCCTATGGTTATAAATTTCACCGTTCGCGGCTAATATCAATTTTCCATTGGGACTTAATAACGGTTGTTTTCCAGAAGCTGGATCCACAATTGCCAAACGTTCGTGGGCCAAAATTGCTTTATCATCCGCATAGATTCCACTCCAATCAGGACCTCTATGCCTTATTTTTTTTGACATTTCTAATAGTTGGGGCCTAAGCACTTCAGTACTTTCCTTAACATCAAATGCACATACTATTCCACACATAATCTAATTATTATATCAATTTGAACACAAATATCAGTTTATACTTTCATATATAAAACACAAACGGATAATTTGGTTTCAATACGAAACAAAAAAAGCCATTTAACCACCTAATTAAAATTATCACTATTAAAAAACACCTCAACATCTTAAATACTGTAATGAGCAAAAATTTAACGCCATTTTACCAATCTTAATGATAGGAACTACTTATTTTTAAAGCACATTTAAACAAAAATTTAATTATGAAAAGAATATTTACACTAAGTACCTTCATGTTTGCCCTAGTTTTAACTACAGTGGCGACGGCACAGGATTTTTCTGGAATGGATAAAAGCCCTATGGATATGGCCGCGTACCCAACCGATTACAAAATTTCCGATAAATCGATGCGTATTATTTACGGAAGGCCGCAACTTAAAGGACGTTCTTTGGATGAATTGGCTCCCACGGGAAAAGTATGGAGAACCGGAGCAAATGAAGCTGCGGAAATCACTTTTTACAAGGATGTAAACTTTGGGGGAAAGGATATAAAAGCAGGAACCTATTCTTTATTTACCATACCAGGTAAAGATGAATGGACCGTTATCTTAAATAAAAACCTTAACCAATGGGGTTCGTACTTCTATGATGAATCTGCCGATGTTGCCCGCATAACAGTTCCTAACGGTTCTGGCGCGTCATCTTTAGAAGAATTCTCAATTGCTTTCAAAGATGCTAAAGATGGAGCAGAGATGATCATGGGATGGGATAAAACAAGAGTTTCCGTACCCATAACAATGTAATATTTCAATTTAACACTACCGATAAAAACCTTTGGCCAAAACCAAAGGTTTTTTTATGGTGCACTTTACACCAAGCAGCTATAACAATTATAAAGAGAATACCAGAACAAAAGCCTAGCCCTCTTCTATAAAATTAAATAAACTTGCGGAAAACTAAGTCTTCAATTCAGGTAGTTGTCGAGTTCCTAAAATTTGACAAGAACCTTTTGCAGAATGACTACCGCCCACAATAAGGTCGCCCTCGACCTCAAGCGTAAATGAAACACGTTCTACACCCGAGATATTCACGTTGAACTTAACTTGATTCCCATTGATCACAACATCTTGCCCTGTCAGTATTCCATTTGAAAATTTGACATCTATCCTATAAACACCATCTATCTTAGAAATAAACAGCACGCCTGCTTTATAAGGTGATTTTACGTTACTCATGGTATAACTCCATGCGCCAAGAGCGTGGTTGCCCACCAATAAACCTTGATGAATCGAACGTTTAGATGAAATAATTGAAATATCATCTTGAACTATGGGCAGGCTCAAACAAACCTTCGAAAGCAAAAATAATCTCAAAAAAAGGTAACTTAGGTTCATAAAAACTAAACTATTTAGTTAAAACGTAGATTTTTATCGATTATTTTAGAACTCCTGAAAGCGTATTAGTTAACTTTTCCTTTGTTGAAAATCCATTGGTTTATTTTTTCCTCTAAAAGAACCAAAGGCAAACTCCCGGAATTCAATACTTGACTATGGAATTCACGCACATTGAAATCAGCACCCAGTTCATTTTCCGCTTTTGTGCGTAACTCCCGTATCTTCAATTGACCGATTTTATAGGACAAAGCTTGGGCCGGCGTTGCCATGTAGCGCTCTACTTCGGCTACGATGCTTTCTTCTGACTCCGCTTCATGCTCCAGTGAGTATTGTATGGCTTCTTCCCGCGTCCAACCTTTTGCATGTAGACCGGTGTCCACCACCAATCGAATCGCCCTATGCATTTCCATACTTAACATTCCAAAATATTGATAGGGATCTGCATACATTCCCAACTCCTTACCTAACGATTCTGCATAGAGTGCCCATCCCTCCACAAAAACGCCCATACTCTCTGGATGGAGGAATTCTGGCAATTTCTTGTTTTCTTGTTGTAAGGACAACTGAAAGTGGTGCCCAGGAACAGCTTCATGAAGAAATAAGGCTTCATCATGAATTACATTATAATTGTCCACGTCTGGAATGGGCACATAAAAAATTCCAGCTCTTGTACCGTCCTTATAACCCGGTGTATATTCCGCACTTGCCGATGCTTCCCTAAACGCTTCGGTACGTCTCACATTAAAATCGGACATTGGTGTTAATTCAAATAAGGAATCTATTCTCAAACCCACCCGTTTCCTGATTTCCTTGAAATGTTCAATAACCTCATCGGGATTGGAATAAGGAAGCAATTCTTTTTTAGAACGGAGTGATTCAAAAAATGAGTTTAAATCTCCATCAAAACCTAATTCTTTCTTGACCTTCTCCATCTCACCACCAATGCGTTGAACTTCAGAGAGGCCCAATTCATGTATTTCATCTGCCGTCATATTCGTAGTGGTATGTAATTTGATGAGATAGTCATAAATATCCTTTCCATTGGGTAAGGCACCCAAGCCATCAGTTTCCCGGCCTTCTGACAAATAGGTATCCTTTAAGAACCTACTCAATTCTATGTATTTAGGAATCAATTGATCCCCGATCATTGAAATATACCTTGCTTTTATAACTTCTCTTTCTTTCATTGAAATGGCTTCAGGAAAGTTTTCAATAGGCTGGTAAAATAAGTTCTTCACCAAAGGAACGTCGATAAAAGCATCGATTTGGGGAATCATTTTTTCAATAAGCACTTTAGGCAAAACCACATTTTTATTAATCCCCACTTCCATTTTTCGAATAGCCGTATCCAAAAAAGTCAAATAATCTTCCAAACGTTTCAGCCAATTGTTGTAGTCGGCAACCGTTTCAAAGGGCTGTACACTGGTTCCTCCCGCTAATTGCGCCACATATAAATGCAAGGATTGTATCTGAAACAAGGGCATTAACTCAAAGCTGGGAAGATCATAAATAGGAGAGGCAACTGTGACCATAGGATTCATAACCCCTTGTAATTTTATAGTGCAATCCCACTTCATCACTCGCAAGCTCAACCAGTCTGCGGCAGCTATTTTAGTGGAATCATAGCGGTCTACTTCTTCCAAAAAATAAGTATAACGATCTTTCAAATGAAGCAGATAGTCATCTGAAATATAGTTGGCTATGGTATCATTATAACTAGAATAACCTGCTTTGGTAGCCTCAATGGGATTGATACTTTTTTTGAAATCATAGAAGTCCGCAAAAAGTTCTCCTATAGGTCTTTCAGCATGGGATACATCAACCTTGGGCTTGTCTTTACACGAAAAGGATAATAGAACAAAAAAGAATGCGAAAAGCGAGCGATCCATAATTATAGAATTTGAATTGAAAAATACAAAAACTAGGTTAATAGGCTACATGCCTTTTTTAAAAGCGACAGGAATAAAAAAAACGAAATCAGCTATTTTTTCGATTTGGAATTGGCCTTTTCCTTAATTTTCACATAAATCAATTTTTTTCGCCCTTTGGAGTCTTCCCTTCGCTCAATTTCAAAATGGGGAATGGAATGAATCAAGGGTGTCAGCTTTTGAAAACCATAATTACGGGAATCAAAATTGGGTTGCTTTTTTTGAAGCAAGCTACCTACATCTCCTAAAAAAGCCCACCCGTCATCATCTGCAACATCATCGATAGTGGTCGCAATAAAACGCAAGGCTTTGGGGGTAATTTTATCTACCGTATTTTTAGTTACAGGAGCTTCAGTTTGATCTACGGTATCTAACGTTTCCTCTTCGGATCTTCCTTTTAGGATTTCAATATAAATGAATTTATCGCATGCAACAATAAAAGGATTCGGTGTTTTACGTTCCCCTATACCGAAGACCTGCATACCTGCTTCCCTAAGTCGGGTAGCCAAGCGGGTAAAATCACTATCACTACTTACAATACAAAAACCGTTGACCTTACCGGCATACAGAATATCCATCGCATCAATAATCATCGCAGAATCTGTCGCATTCTTTCCTTGGGTATACCCATATTGCTGAATGGGTGTAATGGCATTTTCCAACAAAACGTTTTTCCATTTTCCCAAACGTGGATTGGTCCAATCACCGTAAATGCGCTTAATGGTGGGGTTACCGTATTTAGCTATTTCTTCCATCATTTCCTTGACATAGGCCGATGGTATATTGTCCCCATCTATCAACACCGCTAAATTTAAATCCATTTTACCGCTTTTTTGTAAAGATAGTGGGTTTTACCTAAATACTTAATCTAGGATCCTATTTGATTGAGCTCCTAAAAGACCAATAAACTAACGGACAATAATAGGATTTTTAAATCAATCAGATAATAATCGGTATTAGAATATATCGATATGAGGTAAACAGAAATTTTCCTAGTAAAACGAGAGGGAAATTCATTCATTATTCCTTACAAAACCTCAACGGTTAAGGGTTTACGTAACGTTTCTATAAAAATTGAAGTTTACTTATCCGGTAAATTCTAACTATTGACGCAGTTATATATGACCAAAAAAGAAATTTACTTACTGAGGATTATCAGCCTTGACCGAACCTATGGTCAAAAAAAGTAAAAATGCCAATCCTAAATAACCCACCATTTCATAAGACCCAAAGGTTGATAAGCAAAGACTAAAAATACTAGGGGCCAAAGCACTGGCCAAAATCAAAAAACTCATGATTTTACCCGTGATACTGCCTAAATACTGCCTTCCGAAAAAACGGGGCCAAGCGACCGCATTCAACACGGCGAAGAAACCTCCTAGAATACCGAAGCCCGCAATCAACATAGGTACCCCTGCGGGAGATGACAAAAACAAAAAGCCTGAAGATGCTAAAAATCCACCCAACAACATTAGATACAAATACAATTTCAAAGGAAGATAATCACTTAAAAAGTTGAACAAAGTAGAAACGGTAACAGCAACTACAGAACCTGGAAGAAAAATGGATATGGCATCCTCCTTTAAAAAGCCTTCATTCGTGAAAATGGACACTACATGAAAAGTGAGGCCCGTAATGAAAAAACTATTGAAGGCCAAGGTGAGTCCGTACATCCAAAAAGCCCTTTCTTTTTTAGCCTCAGCAAGCGTAAATTGTTTCGGGACCACTTTTTTCGCTTCTTCCTCTTTCGTTGGCGATTTGGCCCCATCTGGGAGAAGTCCGTGTTTTTCAGGAGAAATTTTGTACATAAAGAAGATGAATACACTAAAGATCAATAACCCGATCGCCAAGAATTGCCATGTTCTTTGCCAACCGTTTCCTTCTATCAATGCATTGATCCACAGCGGGGAAGATGAAAACCCGAACGAAAGCGCTACACTACTAAAAGAATTGACCTTTCCCCTATTTTTATCGAACCAAATCATAATAACGTTACGAGAAGCCATGGTCAAGACACCTTGACCTGCAAAACGTAATAAGAAAAACAGGACCGTCATTAACACAAAAGGCACAATCCACGAATCAACCGACAATAATTCTTTAATGAACGAACTCATTTGGGCTGACCATGAGCATAAAAACAAAGTAACTCCCAACGCAAGTGCCGCAAAAAAGGCAACGAATCTTGCGCCGTAGGTATCGAACCAAACCCCCGCCCTACCAATGACCAAAGAACTAATTATGGTACCGATCATATAGGCATTGCTAAATTGGTTTCTAGACATTCCTAAGGCATCCTTTACAGGGTCGGTAAAAACCGAAACCCCAATCGTCTGTCCGGGTATACTGCAATAAATCCCCACGGTTCCAATAAGAAGTATTACATAGCCATAGAAAATGGGACTCTTGGCGGGATCAATAAGTTGTTTCTTGAAAATGTTGGTCATGGGGCAGTTGCTAGTCTCAAAAATACACCATAGACCGCAAGCAATAAAATAACCACGAATTACTTTTTATTGAAAAAATGGATTTTTAAAGTGTTCCAAATATCCGTTTTCTTATTAACCGTTTCTTCTCCAATCGAAACAAACCCTGCTTTGGTTTCAAAGAATCCTAATTTAATCACTAACTTTCTTCATATTAACGATTACTCAATATAACCCATGAAAAATAAAATTACACTTCCCCTACTTTTAGTATTAGCCTTAGTTTTTTCTTCTATTTCTGGCCATGCCCAAGAAAGGGAATATTATCAGCTAAAAACATATACCTTAAAAAATGAAAGCCAAGAAAAAATGGTTGATACTTATTTAAAGGAAGCTTACTTGCCTGCCCTTAAAAGAATGGGAATCGACAATGTAGGTGTTTTTAAAGTGAGACCGGACAAGTTTACACTTGCCAATAAAATCTTTGTCTTGATACCGTTCGCCTCATTGGAAGCCTTTGGAAAATTGGAAAGTATGCTAGCTGTCGACAAAACCTACATGGCTAACGGTGCTGCGTATATCAACGCCACTCACGAAAACCCTCCATACGAACGAATCGCTTCCGTTTTAATGCACGCCTTCCCAGATATGCCGAAAATGGAACCGACCGCCGTAACAGGTTCACGAAACGATCGAGTATATGAATTGCGTAGCTATGAAGGTCCGACTGAAGCCATGTACCGCAGAAAAGTTGATATGTTCAATGAAGGTGGTGAGGTCGAGCTTTTTGAAAGCTTAGGTTTTAATGCTGTTTTTTATGCCGATGTAATCTCTGGCGATAAAATGCCCAATCTCATGTACATGACCACCTTTCCGAATACTGATAAAAGAAACAAACTTTGGGAAGCGTTCGGAAGTGCACCAAAATGGAAAGAAATATCCGGTATGGATATTTATAAAAACACGGTCAGTCATGCGGATATCCTTTTATTATATCCAACCGACTATTCTGACTATTAATTCACTCCACCAATACAAATTCTACACGCCGGTTGAGTAATCTTCCGGCTTTTGTTTTATTGGTAGCTACGGGTCGCTCACTACCAAAACCTTCGTACTGGATCCTTCTTTCTGAAATCCCATTTTGCATAAAATAGGCAGCTACCGTCTTTGCCCTGTTCAAAGAAAGTTTTTGGTTAAAGTTATTTGAACCTATAGCGTCTGTATGACCACTAATTTTAATTTGAATCGATGGATTTTTTTCCAAAAAAAGTACGACTTCCTGAAGTTCTTTTTGATTTGACCTTTTTAGTTTCGAAGTATTGAAATTGAACAAAACGTCTTTAAACACGTGAATACTATCCAATTCAAAATCGGTTATGGCCAAAGATGTATTCATTTTCTCTGAACCGGTTGGGTGTAGCGATACCATATCGAGATAATAATAAGAACCCTTATTTATTCTTCGTTGGGTCTGAAAGCGTTGTGTTCGTTTATTATCCTTGAAATTGCCTATGATCATATAATTCTCTGTTCCGTTGGCCACGAATTCTTGGGTCAAAAGAATCCATTCTTTCTCATCGGAATAAAATTTTGAATATTTGATTTCAACATAATTGGATGTATCTCCTTGTAGCTTTGAGAGATGCATCGCAGAAAGCACCTTTGTAGTTTCGACCTTTATAGGATACTCAGAAAACCGGATTCCGAATTCCTTCACCGCAAAGTCTGACCGTTCCGCCAAACTTACATAAAACGAAACCGTATAATGTTCTCCTTTTTTTAAGGTACCTATCAACTGTGCCTGTAGGTATTCCCTATAATCACCGGGGGCGAGCATATAAAAACCAACATAGCCTATACCAAAATTCGCAGGCTGTTCCCCATTGAAATTTTTAGGTGTACCCATTGCTTGACTACAGCCATTAAAATAATCTGTAGAACCCAAGGTGGGGACTTGCCAATCTTTAACATCTTTCTCCAGATTGCCCAATTTCATAGGGCAGTGCACAAAACTTTCAAAACTAGGGTTACGAATAAGGTTCTGCCCAAAGACAAGATTAGACATACAACCAAAACCTACGGTTAGGATTACGTGGTAAAGAGATTTAATTCCCATTCGATAGTCTTGCAAGCCTTAATATACTCAAATCTGAAAAAAGCAGGAGCAACCTCCGCAACCCATACCGGTTTCGCTCCATCCATCATACCGTCACATAGGCATCGATATGTGGCCTCTCAATGATTGTGTCATCGTCTCTCGAGCGCAATATCCCAATAATTCAAATAATTCAAACAAGTAGGGCAGAAAAATAAATTGTTTTCTTTAGAATGAATCGGGTTTAGTTGATTGTTACATTATTGATACCCATGACGAAGTTTAGTTTTAAATGGTAAAATTTAGGTATAATCCAAGGTTGGTAATTTCCTAAATAAAAACACATAAATAAACAACTTCAGAATATTGCCGCAAAGTTGATTCCTAAAAATCGAATTTATATGTCGCACCGCCCAACACCTGAATACCCTGCACCTGAAAATTGGCCCAGCGTTGATAATGATTATTGGAAAGGTTGGCCCCTTTTACAAAAAACGATAGCTGGTTATTCAAGCGATACCCCACATGGGCGTTGGCATCAAAATAACCATCTAAGGCAATCAAGGTGGCTGGAAATCCTCCGGGTTGAACATTTTGTGTAACGACGGAAGAAAAATCTTCACGCTCCCCCACGTAAAACAGATTGGCACCCATAAACCATTTTTCACCGATCTGATAATCCATAAACAACGATCCTGTTACATTAGGCAAGTTCCATGCAGGGTTTCCGGTTTCGGTACTATAATCATATACTTCTGCATTGACGCCCAGGGTGAAATTACGGTTTACATCCACATTCAATTCCGCAAAGATGCCAAGGGTTTTTATATCGTCATAAAAGACATCGAAAGAATTACCGTAGTAGTATCCCTTTTCATCGGCTCTAAAACCATTTTGTGGATTCAATTTATACAAAGGCTTTCTGTTTTCTGCAGCATAGGACCCTTTAATATTATAGCTTAAGTTAGGCAATAATTGACCCTTAAAACCCACATAGGCATTGTACTGACTATCGGTAGGTGCTATAGAAATGGTCGGGGAAACAAAAGGATTACCCTCCACAAAATCATAATAGGAATTTTGTTTGAGTTCTCCGGTTACACCACCGTAGGCGATCACCGATTCATCCAACAATCGATAGGAAGCGGTTACCGCCGGATAGATATAAAAATTCCCCTCACTATTTTCCAAATCCATGCCATACACCAAATTGACTCCTAGGTTCAGGGAAAGATCATCTCGAAGCATTTGTAAGGAGGGATTAATCCCCGCTTGCAAATTACCATAGGATATACCTTCGTTATTGGCATCGCTATTAAGGCTTGCGTTTTCAAATGACCCACCCACATAATCCACTTTAGCCTTGACGCTTAAAATCTCTTCATCCAATGGAAATTCAAAACCGGTATTGAAAATGGCACGGTTCTCACCAGAACTTACGGCATCAAAAAATCTGCGGTATTTTATATCCGCTCGTTTGAACAGGGCATCTTCCACATTAATATAGGCACTGGCCTCTCCCATAAAATAATTCTGCATCTCATCAATGCTATTAATGGTGGTTTGATCATAGACGCCTTCTGGCAATCCGTACCAATTGTACAACTGATGTTGTAACCCGATTGCCGCACCCCAATCTAAATCGCGGTCACGTTTGGCATACGACCCATCAAGTTTAGTATCATAAAAGGTATTGTTCAGATCTACGCCTTCAATGCCTCCCCTTGAGGATAAGTGATTTAAGCCTACAACTAAATTTTCATCCCTATTGATAGTTCTACTCGTATAGAACTCTCCCAGCACATTGCCATAATTACCACCTCCAAAAGAAGCATAGGAATTGAACAATTGCGGTGGAGGCAGTTTCTCCACTTTTGACGCCGTTCCTTTGGAAGGCGTAAAGGTCGATGCCACCGGAACCGAAAATATACTATAGGTAATCGGTTTTTTCTGAAGCACGATAGAATCGTTCAAATTGGGGACTACCTTAATTTTAAAAGCATCCGAAACAGTGGGTGTATAAGCCTTGGTAACGGTTACGGTTTCCGTACCCAAATCATCTTTCTTATCATCTTGCGCAAAACCGATCTGTAGACCAAGAGCTAAAAAAATGATGGTAATTCTAAGCGTATTGTACATAGATGTTCTTTTACTGGTGTACATTAATTTTGATTTGGATTAACTGATGAATTGCTCTGTGCCTCTTTTGATTTGATAATGGCCAATTCCGCTTTGGCATCTGCCACAATCTCCGGGTATTGACTGAAATTGGTGGTTACGCTTTCCAAGATATAGGTTGCTTGATAGGCATCATTCAAGGCATAGTAGTTTTTAGCCATCAACACCAATCCTTTACCGCCCCATTCTTTATACGTCGCGTAATCTTTCGCCAATTTTTGAACGGCCACATTGGAATTTTCATAATCCCCATCTTGATTTTCAAAATATGCGTCATAATACAAGGCCTCTGCAGCCGTAGCACCAGAAGCTATTTTCAATACCTCGGCATAGGCCGTTTTTGCCTTTTGCTCATTACCCGTAGCAATGGCCGATCGTGCGATCATAATCTGCGCATCACTCTTGATACGGTTATCGATATTGGCGGTGGACAATACCTTATCGGCATATTCCAAGGTTTTTGCATAGTTACGCTGGCCGTAATATCCTTTCATTAAATTGGACCGTGCAAAAGTTCTATTCTGCTGAATGTTCGCCTGATCTTCCAATTTCAATAAATAGGGCAAGGCGGTTTGGTAATCATCCTTACCGATATACACCTCACAGACCCGAGTCAAAGCTTGCTCTGCATATTCACTGGTACTTCTATCGGCCACATATTTATAGTAGGGCAAGGCAGTTTCCTTATCCCCTTTACCAAAATACAATTGCGCCAGACCAAAATTGGCATCCACCGCATGGAGGCCGTTCGGAAATTGTTGAATGTAATTTTTATAACTTTTAATGGCGGCATCCACAGTACCATCCCTGTTCTGTTTTTGGGCGGATTCAAAACTGGCATTATCCAGTTCACTGTCCGTTACCTCAACAAAATCGAGACCACGTACCCAATCTGCATACTCATTTACCCTACCTAAATCCACATAGACCAATTTAGCTGTGGCTACCGCTTGTACCGCTTCTTGGGTCTTTGGATAATCACGCACAACGGTCTTGAATTTAGCCAAGGCAGCTTCGTTACGGTTCGCATTGTAGTTCACCAATCCTTGTCGCATCAATGCTTGGGGCACCAATGAACTTCCTTTATATTCGGTAATCAATCGGTCATAGGCTTGTAATCCTTTGTTTTCTTCCCCTTGGGCCACATAGGTATTTCCCAGCTCAAACAGGGCATCATCCTTAAAACTAGATCTTGGGTATTGGTTTACGAACGCTTCAAGATTCTCTATTTTACTGGCACCACGATCTACATAGCCATAACTCATCGCTTTTTGGTAAGAAGCATAGTCCTTTTCAGGTCCTGTTAAGGCCAGCGCTTTGTTATAGGTTTCAATGGCCGGCCAGTATTTACTGGTGGCAAAATAGCTATCACCTAAGCGCAAATAACCATCATGTAGTTTCTCCACTTCACCATTTCCATTTGCGGTAAAGGCATTGAAATAGGTAATGGCATCGGCATAGTCCTTTTGTTTAAAATGGGCATAGGCCAAACTATAATCGATATCACCGTACATCTCGGTTTGTTTGGCCGCCGGATTGTTCTTGAAAGCGACAAATCCCTTTACGGCATCATCAAAACGGTTCAACAAGTAATCGGCTTCTGCTTTCCAATAATCGGCACGGGCCTTGAACAATGGATTCTCGGCACTTGAAAGTGATTTACCCAAATTTTCGGAAGCAGCAGTATAATTACCCTCCATAAAAAGTTCGATTCCCCGATAAAAAGCTACTTTTTGGTAGGTTTCTTTACTGGCATAATTTTTATTCTCTTCCAGTAACTTCATCGCCCCGGCAAAATTCTTTGAGGTAATGTATGAATCTACCAGAAGGGTCTGCATTTCTTCTTGGTGTTCGTCGTTGGGGTAGGTCTTTAAATAATTGGTGATTACCTCAGGTACGGGTTCGTACGCATTACCCACCTCATAGCTTAAACGGGCATAGTTCAAAAATGCATCCTTTTGTATCGCTGCACTATAGTCCATTTGCGAGGCATTTCGAAATGCATTCAGCGCTTCTTGCTTCTTATCCAATTTCAAATAACATTCCGCCAAATGGTAGTAGGCATTTTGGGCAACACTATTGGTACCCCCAATAATTTTGTTGAACTGGGCAATGGCCTCTGTATAATTTCCTCCTTTATAATACGCGTAGCCTAAGTAGTAATAATCCGTATTACTCCATTTTCCGCCTTTGCCCTTATATTCCTTTAAATAGGGTATGGCATTTTCATATTGCTTTAAATTGAAGTAGCTCTCCCCAATAATTTTATTGAGTTCAGAAACTTCGGTTCGATCCGCTTTCGCCAGTTGTTTTTTGGCCAAGGCGATGGCTTCCTCAAATTTACCCAGCTTAAAATTCATATCGGCTTGGTAATAACTAAGTTTTTCCTCTAAAACATCTTGATCCGTAATCTGATCGAAGCGCTCGTTGGCGGCCTGGTAATCATCTTGTTCGTAAGAGATATAGCCCAAATAGTATTTGGCCTGTGAGCCATAGCCTGGTGAATTCACCACCTTTTCAAGATACTTTTCAGCTTCTGCCGTCTTTTTGGACGAAAACAGGGCATAGCCATAATTGAAATTGAACTGCTCCATTTCGCCACGCGACAACGAACTCTGATCTACTTTGTTATACCATTTTAAGGCGTAAGGATATTTTCCGGTCTGGAAATAATACTCGGCCACATCGGCATAGGCAGAATTACGTTTGGTAGAAGTAGGATAGTTTTCCACAAAATCCTCCATCAAACGATCCGCGCCGATCTGGTTCAAACGTACGGCCGCCGTGGCGGCATAATACGCACTGTTAGCGGCGGTCTCCTCATCTTTTGTGGTCTCCTTGACCTTATTGAAAATTGTTTGTGCCGCTTGGTATTGCTCATTATTGTAGAGGGCCAGGGCATCTTGAAAAGCTTTCTGTTCGTTGGTGTAAATCATTGATTCCTGGGCACTGGTCATAGCGACCAACCCCAATACCATCGGAATGAAAGCGGTGATTTTTTTAAGCATAGTGTTCTGTTACTATTTAGAAATACCGGTTATCACATGGGATAACGGCAAATATTGTTCCTAAGTATGTGCCATACCACTGCAAAAGAAAAGAATTTGGAAATGAGTTCTTCAATATCAATAGGAACTTATTACTTTTATATCAACATTGATGCTATGGACGAGATTGTTTTAGAACTCAAGGATGCCGCTATTTTTCAAAAAGAGAGCTTGGTTTTGAGTGAAGTAAGTTTAAAAATTGAAAAAGGGGAGTTTGTTTACCTCATCGGAAAGACCGGTAGCGGTAAGAGTAGTTTTATGAAAACCCTCTATGGAGATTTGCCCTTACAAAAAGGGGAAGGGCACATTGTGGAATTCGATTTAAAGACCTTAAAAGAAAACGATATTCCGTTTTTACGCCGCAAATTGGGTATTGTCTTTCAAGATTTTAAACTGTTGCCCGACCGAAATATCAACCAGAACATGCTGTTTGTCTTGAAAGCCACCGGCTGGACCGATAAGGCCAAAATGGATGCCCAAATACTGGCCGTATTGGAGAAAGTAGGTATGAAGACCAAAGGTTTTAAATTTCCCCATGAACTTTCGGGTGGAGAGCAACAGCGTGTTGCCATTGCACGGGCCCTATTGAACGACCCAGAATTGGTCCTTGCCGATGAGCCTACCGGAAACCTCGATCCCCAGACCAGTGTAGAAGTTATGAAAGTGCTACAGGAAATCAATAAATCGGGACGTACCATTTTAATGGCGACCCATGATTATGCACTGATTCTAAAATACCCTTCCAAAACCCTAAAATGTGATGCCAATAAAGTGTTTGAGGTGGTGCAAAGGGCGGTTTAGATTATTCGTGAACTTTATTAATTTTCACTAACATCTAATAAAACAACTAATTTAAAAACACTCTGAAATATGAAATTAGAAAAGATATTAGATAAGTTAGGCTCTTTAGAAAAAAACTCATTCATAAAAATTATTGATAATATAATCTCGAAAAATCCTAAAAATTCTAAGGCGATTGAAAAAATTTTGAGTTCATCTGACAAGGGGCTAAAATCTGTTGACAACCTAAACGTATCAAATATTTTTAGCTTGATTGCTGATGAATTCACAGAACATTTGCTATGTGAGTTTCAAGAGGTAAATTCTCAACTAGACATCCTAATTGACATTATCATCAGAGATGGAAATTGTATAATGAAACAGGACTGGTTTTCTAGATTATATGACACCGAGATTAAAAATTTAAAAGGGAAAATCAAAACCCTTAAAACTGAACTTGATAACGACAAATCCGAGTTGAGTGAATCAAGAAAAAGAGATTACCGCATATACAAAGCCTGCTTGTCTACAGCATACATTAACGATATTTCAAATAACAGAGAACCAAAAATTACCGCAGATGAACTTTCCATAATCTTAACCTTGTCTAAGGAATTGGGATTATCCCAAGAAGATGTCAAGTTAATCAACTATTCTATCTTACCAATTAAGAAATTTGATATTCAAGATGTTATAAATAATTTAAAAAATATCGGAGTTGTTTTCTTTTCAAAAAAAGAGAATACTATATATGTAGCTGATGAAATGGTTAGAATTTTAAGAAAAGTTAGAAAGAAAGATGTCGCAGAAAAATTCTACCGAAGAACATTGAAATTGCTCAGAGAGCCAATAATTAATCAAATCGCTAAAGAACACAACATAGACAGAAAGGCTACTTTATCTAAAAAAATTGAAGATATCATTAAGGAAGGTATTTCTTTTGTCGATTTACTTGATTCAGAAATATACAAATCAGGAATAACCTTAACAGAAAAGAAAAAAACACTTAATGAGCTTTGCGAAAAAGGTCTTAATATACAAAATCTAAAGGGTAGTACTTTAACCGATAAAATCAACAGCTTAATTGAGCATTTTGAGAATGTTGAAAAAGATGAAAAAGTTGGGATTTCTATAGATGGTTTTGATAAAATGTTAAGTGAGCTAAATAACTCTTTACCAAAGATAAATAAGGAACTGAAAACACAATTTGAACTCCAAGAAGAGTATGTTTTGAATGCCGGTTTTCTTTTAGATTATAATATTAAGCCCAGAGATATTTTAGATTTAATCACAAAATCGGATTTAAGCAAGTTTATAAAAGACAATGGCATTAAGCAGCGTGGAGATGATATTCTAAATATTCTAGAACACTATAAGGATGTTGAAAATTTATATTTAGAAAATTACGAGAACGTAGGATATAGAAACTTAAATCTTTTAAAAGAGAATGGGATTTCTGTTAAAGAAAGTGAATTGGGTTTAAAGTTCGAAGAACTAACAAAAGTCATTTTTAAATCATTAGGATTCAACGTCGACGATAAATTTAAAAACCAACTAAATACTCAAAAGGATATGATGGATATTCTTTTGAATTTAGGAAATAACGAGATTATAATTGTAGAGTGCAAAACAATAAAAGAGAAAGGTTATAATAAGTTTAGTACAGTCTCTAGACAACTAAAATCATATCAAAATGTGGCTCTAAAAAATAATTTAAGAATTGTTAAAATTTTACTGGTTGCTCCTGAATTCAGCGATGATTTCATCTACGATTGCGAGATGGATACGGAAATGAACCTATCTCTATTAACAGCATCCACTTTGTCCAAAATTTTCGCAGCCTTTAAATTATCAAATTATCAAGAATTTCCTCATGTACTTTTCAGAGATATAGTTATAAACGAAGAGAGAATAATAAAAGCACTAACTAAATAAAATTACTTTGTTTAAGCTGATTGAAATTGACAGTTTCCTTATTTAACATACCACCTTAAATGCAAAACCCCGAAAAAATACGCTTATCCCAACATAAAAACGAAGAAAAAGACTGGCTAAAATGGGGACCCTATTTAAGTGAGCGTCAATGGGGAACGGTACGGGAAGATTATAGTGCGTATGGCGAGGCATGGACCTATTTCCCCCACGACCACGCCCGTAGTCGGGCCTACCGTTGGGGTGAAGATGGTATTGCGGGCATCAGTGACCGCTACTGTAACATCTGTTTTAGTATCGGCCTTTGGAACGGTAAAGATCCTATTCTTAAAGAACGGCTTTTTGGCTTGACGAGTCCGCAAGGCAATCATGGGGAAGATGTAAAGGAGCTGTATTACTACTTGGAAAATACACCTTCACATTCCTACATGAAGTATCTGTACAAGTATCCCCAAAACAAATATCCGTACGACCAACTCGTGGCAGAAAACCGACAACGGGACCGAAACCAACTGGAATTTGAACTACTGGATACGGGAATTTTTAAGGACAATGCCTATTTTGATGTCACCACCGAATATGCCAAGGCCGACGAAACCGATATTCTTATCCAAATTACCATCACCAATAGAAATGACAAGCCGGCACCGGTAGCGCTGCTGCCGCAACTGGTGATGCGAAACCATTGGTCCTTCAAAGAAATGTCGCATAAACCGGTCATTCAAAAACAAGGAACAGATGCAAATGCCTTTGTCTCCATAGACCACCCTTATGTGGGTAAGTATAATCTTTATTTTCAGCCAGCTGATAAACTGCTATTTACTGAAAATGAAACCAACCGCGAAAAAGTCTACAGCCAAAAGAACCAACATCCATTTAAAAAAGACCTTTTTCACCAAGCGGTCTGCAATAACGACTTTAATCTGGCGACCCAAAATAACCAAGGAACCAAGTTTGCACCGTATTACGAAATGGAACTGAAGGGCGGGGAATCCAAAACGATTCTACTGCGTTTAACCCAGCAAGAACTTTCAGCACCTTTTACAGATTTTGAGGAAATTTTTTCAACCCGGCAAAGGGAATGCTCCCAGTTTTATGATGAAATAGCACCGAATGCCCCAGAAGAACGAAAAGCAATCTTAAAACAAGCCTTTGCCGGATTACTGTGGACGAAACAATACTATAACTATGACGTAGAAAAATGGTTGGACGGCGATTCAAAAACATCGCAACCACCCCAAGAAAGACGTTATGGTCGAAATAGTAGTTGGAAAACCCTGCGTAACCATGATGTACTTTCCATGCCAGATGCGTGGGAATATCCATGGTATGCGGCATGGGATTCCGCTTTTCACTGTGTGACTTTTGCCTTGATCGATCCCGAATTTGCAAAAGCACAGTTATTGTTGTTCACCAAAGAATGGTACATGGCGCCATCGGGCCAAATACCGGCCTACGAATGGAGCTTTAGTGATGTAAACCCGCCCGTACAGGCTTGGGCCGCAATAGAGATTTATAAAACGGAAAAGGAAATTAACGGAAAAGGAGATATCAAATTCCTAAAACGTATGTTCAACAAATTGTCCTTGAACTTTACGTGGTGGGTGAACCGCTTAGACCGCAACGACAACAATGTATTTCAAGGGGGATTTCTTGGCCTCGACAATATCGGGGTTTTTGACCGTAGCCATGGCGTACCGGGAAATGGATTTTTAGACCAAGTTGATGGCACCGCATGGATGGCCATGTACAGTTTAAACATGCTCGAGTTGAGTTTGGAAATTGCCCTAGAGGATGATTCCTATGAAGATATGGCCACTAAATACTTAGGCCATTTTATTTTTATTGCGGAAGCTTTGAACAAAATGGACACGGATACAGTGAACACTTGGGATGACGTAGAAGGCTTCTTTTATGACCGCTTGATGTTACCCGATGGCAGGTCGACCACCATCAAAGTACGGTCGATTGCAGGGATGCTCTCACTTGCCGCCGTATTGAACATTAAAAAGAGCGTGTTGGATCGGTTTCCAAAATTCAAGGCCAGTATTATTTGGTTCAGAAAATACCGTGCCGATAATTTAAAATACGAGGTGATACAGCAGTTTCAAGATGGCGAAGATCTTTTGTTATCGCTGGTACCCAAGGATCGTATGCAAAAATTGGTCAAAGCTTTGTTGAATGAAAAAGAATTCTTGAGTCCGTATGGCATTCGTTCCCTTTCAAAAATTCACGAGAACCCTTATAAGATTCAGATTGAGGGGGTTGACTATTCCATTGACTATGAGCCAGCAGAATCTACAGTCTCCTTATTCGGAGGAAATTCGAATTGGCGTGGACCCATTTGGATGCCCATGAACTATTTGTTCATCCATGCCTTACATGAATATCAAAGCTACAGTGGCAATGATTTCTTATTTGAATACCCAACGGGTAGTTCTAAACTACTGAACTTAAAACAAGTGGGCATTGAACTGAGCAAGCGTTTGATTTCCTTGTTCGAAAAAGATGAAGAAGGCAACCGACCGATCAATCAAAACTATCAGCAACAATATCAAGATCCACATTTTAAGGACCTGATCCTGTTCTATGAATATTTTCATGGTGAAAACGGAAGGGGTCTTGGGGCATCACACCAAACCGGATGGACCGCCTTGGTCGCCAACCTGATTCAACAAATAGATGCTGAAGAACCTACTAATTGATCAGTATAAAGGTTAAAATTCCAGCAGCATACCCCAATAATGCCAAGAGGGAAATGTGTTTCAAATACCACATAAAATCAATCTTAAGGATACCCATAATGGCGACCCCTGCGGCGGAACCAATGATTAGGATACTGCCCCCGGTACCGGCACAAAAAGCCAATAATTCCCAAAAATCGGCATCTGGCGGATAGACATCCATAGAATACATTCCCATGGTGCCCGCCACTAACGGCACATTGTCCACAATGGAAGAAAGCACCCCAATGATGGCATTAACAGCATAAATACTATTAAAATTGGCATCTAAAAGCTTGGACATATCGGCTAAGTGTCCGGCAGATTGCAAGGCACCTACTGCGGTCAAAATCCCAAGAAAGAAGAGAATACTTGGAGTATCTATTTTTTGTAGCACATTGGAAATTGAAAGTTGTTTTCTTTGGTCCATCGTCTTGTTGCGGTGTAAGATTTCGGTGGAAATCCATACGACACTTAACCCCAATAAAATCCCCATAAATGGCGGTAAATGCGTAATGGTCTTAAAGACAGGCACGAACAGTAGTGCTCCTATCCCTAAGGCAAAAACGAATCTTTTCTCAAAACTAGTGATGGCGAATTTGTGCGATTCAAGGTCATAATGACTTTTTCGATTACTGATATTTCCCTTAAAACGAAAAGAAGTAATCAAAAGCGGCACCAACAGACACACCAAACTGGGCAAGAAAATCTCTTTAATAATATTAAGTGCCGTAACCTGCCCCCCGATCCAAAGCATAATGGTGGTCACATCACCGATAGGCGACCATGCCCCACCTGCATTCGCAGCAATGATCAACAAACCGGCAAAAATCCAAAGGTCTTTTCGTTCGGATATTAATTTCCTCAGCAATGCCGACATTACGATTGCGGTAGTCAGGTTATCCAAGGCAGCGGACAAAAAGAAGGTGAGCAAGCTAAGAATCCAAATTAATTTTACCCGATTGGTGGTAGTTATTCTATCTGTAATTACTGAAAATCCTTCATGGGCATCTATAATCTCTACAATGGTCATGGCCCCTAATAAGAAAAATAGAATTTCAGCGATTTCCCCAAGATTTTCCTTTAAACTTTCCGTTACAAAGGATATGGACTCTTCACCTTCCAAGCCCACCAAAAATGTCTCCCTTCCAAATATAAAAATAACCCAACAAAGGGTGCCGGTCAATAATGCAGTAGCCGCTTTATCGATTTTGATACTGTGCTCTAAGGCTATGAAAATATAGCCTACAATGAAAATAGCTAGTAAGGTTAGATACATTGCAAAACAAATTAAGAGTTCATTAATTTAATACGTTAAAAATTGGAATCGGAAAAACCTAACCCATACTTTTCTGATGGATATAAAATTCCCTTTTCCAACCTAAAGATAGAATGAAACGGATCATCGATGATATCCAAATGTCCATCCAAATCTGCATACACAATATTGGGTCGCGATAAGGCAAAATGTAACCCCGCGGCAATACCTAAACCACATTCATCTATACAGCCTACCATGGCATCTAATTTCGCCGCTTTAGCGACCGAGTTGATGTGCATCCCTACCCAAATACCACCGACCTTTTGCAGTTTGATATTGACCATATCTACCCGCTCGTTCTGCGCTAAACGAAAGGCATCCGTCAATGTTTTTAAACTTTCGTCCGCCATAACGGGAATATTCACCAGACCCGTTACCTCCCCTAACCGCTCTTCGGATTCAATTCGGGTAGGTTGCTCGAATATTTCGATGCCTATGGCCGCGGTCGCCTTTACAAAAGCAACCGACTCTTTCACCGAATAGCCTTGGTTACCATCGAACCGTAACTCGATATTCGGATATTTTTCATGAATGGATTTCATTTTCGCAATATCCTCTTCAAGGTTTGCGCCTCCCTTAATTTTTAGAATCGTAAATCCCTTTTCAATAAACTCGTCCACAAATCTTAAGGTTTCTTCCAAGCCCATGATGCCAATGGTAATACTGGTAGCCATATGGGTACGGTATCCTCCTAGAAATTGATACAAAGGTACTTCTGCCTTTTTTGAAATAATATCGAACAAGGCCATATCTACCATGGCCAAAGCAGACGCTGCCTTGCCCAATAACCGCTTTAAATCGAATAACAGTAAGGCATAAGTGAACGGATCCTTACCTTTTAAAAAGGGGGTAATAATATCGGTGATTGCAGTGGCCACGTTGGTCGGCGTCTCACTGGTGACCACGGGATCAGGTGCAGCGCAGCCATACCCTACGATTTTTCCATCTGTCTCAATCTTTAAAATAAAATTGCTCGTGCGGTCTATCGTCTCATAAGCTATAGTGTAGGGTTCTGACAGTTTTAGGTCTAAACGCTCAAAAGAAATATGGGTTATTCTCATTTCAGTTTGGACATCAAAAGGGCTACTAAATCAGTTGCCCCATATTCCAACACATCGTAGGCGGGTAACTTCGTTTCTAAGGTAATAGCCTTACAGACATCCAAGATTTCATCTTTCTCCATACCTTCATGATTTACGGTAATCGCTATGACTTCCTTACCAGAAATAACCTGTATCGCTTTTATCTGTTCTTCCAAAGAATGCATTTTATACCCAGGAAAACCGTCATATTCCAGCCGTTTTGGCGCATGTTGCAGAATGACGAAATCAGGTCTTCCGGCCGCTAGAATCTCAAAACCTCCCGGATAGGCCGGATTCATTAAACTTCCCTGACCTTCGATAACAATGACATCTGGATCTTCGTTTTTCCAAGCACTTACAACGGCATGTTCTATTTCTCCAGACACAAAATCATTGATGCAACTATCCATCACCATACTGTATTTGGCACCTTGCATCCACCCGGTCTGTCCGGTACCTATCATTTCTGCCTTCTTACCGGCTTCACGAAATGCATGGACCAAAATCCAAGCAGTAGTACGTTTACCCAAAGCGGAATCGGTTCCCAGCACTGCTAATTTCAAACAATCTACTTTTTCAATAGCACCTGTAAAAAAGTGAAGCTGGTCGCGGTCGGGCGTTTTACGTATATCCCTGATTTTTACATTTTTTTCTTTTGCAATAGCGACCAATTCTGCATCGTTCGTCAAGAAATCGTGCAAACCACTATCCACATTCCACCCTTTTTGCAACGCGGTTTTAATTGTCCCTTTGGCCTCTTTGGGCAAACGACCTCCATCAGGTGCCAAGCCAACCACCAAATAACTGGGTAGATTTTTACTAGCTTCTAAAGCGGTAAAGGCTGTTTCGATATCCTTGAAAACAGGAATACCATTGGGTCTACCGTCCAAAATCTCCCCAGCATCTTGCCCTGCATATTTTTCATCTAGAACACCAACTACTTCATATCGCTCGGTAAAACGCACGAGACCATGCGCTGTTTTTCCGTTAGGGGTATTAAAAGCACCTTCACAATATACGAGTGCCTTACCGTCTATAACTTGTTTCATTCTTTTATTTAATTTTTTGCGGTGAGCACGGCCACAAAGCGATCCGGCTCAAAATTCATTTTTTCATCCAGTTCCAAAAGTCCGATCAAGCCTGCGGTAGAGGCAGGGAGAATACGGAAACCTTCTTTTTTATTTAATAAGGAAGTCATCTCCTTTAGTTTTTTATCACTGATATTAAAAGCTTCCCCTTCTGATTCTCTCAAAGCATACAAGGCCTCTTCTCCATCGAAACTATGCCAATTAATCAACGGTTCGTTATACTTGGTTTCTTTAATTGCTGCAGGATTCAAATCCTTACAATGCTCCAACCCTTGAAGAAAAGATTCAATAATAGGATTCTTATGGGAAGAAGACGCTGCAATCATTTTAGGAATTCTAGAAGTTTTTCCACGTTTATACAAATTCACGAAGCCCCGATAAATACCCGCAAACAAAGTTCCGTTAGAAACGGGCACTGCACAGTATTTTGGTGCATCGCCCAAATCCTCAAAAATCTCTTGGGCAATTTGGGCATAGGCAGAAATCTGCAAGGGCGTATTCGCTCCACCGGGGTTGGCATCATACCAATCATTTTCAATGGCCAGTCTAGAACTTTCGGTTACTACATCTTCATAACTACCGGGAATACGGATAATTTCTGCCTGCAGGGTTTCCATTTCGGCAATACGATCGGTGTGATAAGTCTCCGGAATGAATATTTTACAAGCAATACCGGCCAAATCTGCGGCCAAGGCCATCGCCACCCCATAATTGCCACAAGTAGCCAATGAAACAACATGATATTCCCTTCGCAAAGCATCATACAGTTGTGCAAACGCGATACGGTCTTTTTGGGTTCCGGTGGGGTTATCGCCTTCGTACTTAATGAAGAGTTGCCGCACATCGAATTCCCGCTCCAATGTTTTTGCTCTGCTTAGACCGGTATCCCCTACTTCCAAATTAATAATATCCTCAAAACACTCCAATCGATCCACCAACGATTTGGAAGTATCCTTAACCATATCGCTGAGTCTTCTAGCTTCTGCAGACACTTTATTCTCAGCTGTGTTGACACCGTCCTTAAGGTTCATAATGTAGGTTGTGTTCCAATTTTTAATATACGGCTATTTAATTAATTTTGATGTTTCCTTTAGACAACATTTTAGCTTAAAAAAGGGATACATAAGTACTGTTTTTTCTCAAACCATTTTAAATTTTAACACTGGCTTTTATACTAGAATCATTTAATCGGCGTCTTTATTGAAAACATCGATAAGAGGAATAACAAAAAAATTAACACGGAGCAAATCCGTCCATTATCTAATTTTGACTACATTCTAAAATAAGAAACAATTAATGAGGCAAAACCATTATATCCTACTTTTTTCTCTATTATTTTGGTGTGCCTTACATGCACAGGACGAGCTTCCCCTAAACATAGAAAATTCAAAAATAAAGCCGCTGCAAAAGCTTTTAGATAGCTCTTTACAAACCAACCTGAGAGATGAGCTAACTTCTCATGCCGATTGGAACGAGCTTATCATACAAAAAAAGATGTCCGTTGGCCTCGTAGACCTCAGTGACCCACAAAATGTTCGGTTTGCCCGAGTGAACGGCAACCATATGATGTATGCGGCCAGCCTTCCTAAAATAGCCATTTTATTAGCGGCCATGGATGCCATCGAAAAAGGAGCACTAAAAGAAACCTTAGAGGTAAAAAAGGACATGCGCTTAATGATCAGTAAGTCTGACAATGCCGCCTCTACTAGAATGATCGATCGTGTGGGCTATGAAAAAATAGAAGCGGTCATGACCGACCCTAAATATGCTTTCTATGATGAGACCAATGGCGGGGGACTTTGGGTGGGCAAACGCTACGGTAGCGGCGGGGATACCAATCGTGAACCGTTGAAAAATTTGAGCCATGCGGCTACGGCGACGCAGGTTTGCCGATATTACTATCTTTTGGCCAATGGTAAATTGGTGAACCAAAAAAGGTCTAAACAAATGTTGGATATTATGGAAGATCCAGAACTGCACCATAAGTTCGTAAACACCTTGGATCAAATAGCGCCAAAGGCCCGTTTATTTCGAAAATCTGGTTCATGGAAAACCTACCACTCCGATTCCATTCTGGTTTGGGGAAAGGACAGCAACAGAAGATACATCCTAGTTGCACTGATCGATGATGCCAATGGTGAACAAATTATAAGAGATTTAGTGAAACCCATTGAAAAGGTTCTAAAAAAGCCTGTACTTTAGGTGGTGGAAAGATGAAAATTTCCATTTCTTGATGGTAGAACAATTCATAAAAAAAATATTCGATGTACGTGAAGGCGAGTTTAAAGTATCTCTTTGGATGCTCGCCTATATCTTTTTGGTGATTGCGGTACTGTTGATCATCAAACCAACGGTCAATGCACTTTTCTTATCAGAATTGGGTATCGAGCAACTACCTTTTGCGTTCTTATTGGTCGCCATTACAGCCGTTACCACCTCTCATTTTTACGCTAAAGCGGTATCTAGATTTTCCTTGAAAAAGGTCATAGAAATTACTATAATAAGTTCAATCATCATCTTAATCGGATTAGGGATTTTACTTTCCCTGAATGTCGTAAGTGGTGTTGTGCTTTACTTTTTTTATATCTGGGTAGCCATTTACGCTGTTCTTTCCGCTTCTCAATTTTGGGTCTTGGCCAATTTGGTATTCAGCATTCGCGAAGCCAAAAGGTTGTTTGGATTTATCGGTTCTGGGGCCATTTTAGGTGGAATCATCGGGGGGTACCTCACTTCTATTCTTGCACCCTTGATCGGTAATCAAAACTTAATGTTCGTAGCTGCCCTACTCCTATTTTTTTGCATCCCTTTACTACGTAAAATTTGGCATATCCGTGTTCGGAAAAATGGGGCTTTCAAAAAGAATAAAAATCATTTGAACACCTCAGAACAACCGTTGAAACTTATTCTACAATCGAAACACCTTACCTACATCGCCTGTATCGTCGCCGTTAGCGTGGTAGTAGCAAAGTTAGTCGATTATCTGTTTAGCGATTTTGCTTCGTTGGCCATAACTGATGCCGATGAATTGACGGCTTTCTTTGCTTTTTGGTTTTCTACGTTCAACCTTCTATCTCTGGGAATCCAATTGTTCTTTACCCATAGGATTGTGGGTATTTGGGGCGTTGGATTTTCATTGTTATTACTTCCTATCGGTATTTTTGGCGGAAGTATTCTGTTTTTAGCGTTGCCGGCACTTTCTTCGGTAGTGGTCATTAAGGCCATGGATGGTATTCTTAAACAATCTATCCATAAAAGCGCATCTGAACTACTGACATTGCCTTTACCGTTCGATTTAAAAAACAAGACTAAATCTTTTATCGACGTGGTGGTGGACAGTCTTGCTACCGGTATTGCGGGTTGTCTTTTAATTTTTGTCGTTCGTGGGCTTGACCTATCCTCGTTCTACATCGGTATTTTGATTATTTTACTGGTATGTCTTTGGTTGTACTTCATTTACAAGGTACGTATCGAATACTACAAGACCTTCAAAACTAACTTGGAAATCTTGACCGATGCCCCTAAAAAAGCTAAAAAGATTGCGAGTACGCAAACTTCGGTCGTGGCAGGAATGCGAACCGTATTCAAAAAAGGAACGGAAGAGCAAATTCTTTTTATGCTGGATAAGTTGATGGAAATCAATGACAAGCGTTTTGCAGATGATGTAGAACTGCTACTGGAACACCCTTCGAACAAGGTTAAAAAATCGGCCCTACAGAATTTGTATTTTTTGAACGGCCAAACCATGACGGCAGAGGTTTCTGAGTTATTGAAAATCGATGATCGAGAATTGACCATAGCCACACTGTCCTATATTTTAAGCTTCGCCCATAAAGATAAATCTTTTGTATTCGATGTCTATCTCGAAGACCCGAATGAACGTATTGCCTTGGCAGCTTTGTTCTGTTTGGCACGAGCAGCTAAAAACAACTACTCTTTAAAACAGCGCTACTCTGTAAGAGAACGTATTGCCAACGCACTAGCGCAAATTAAAAACCATGAGGGAAACAAGACCTATTTACAAGCAATCATAAAGATTTTAGGCGAAGCCAACATCCCCGTTTTTCATACTGAATTGAACAGTTTTTTAAAGCATCCCGATGCAGAAATTGTAAAGACCACCATTGAGGCAATAGGCACTACCAATGACCTTTCCTTGATACAAGCTATTATTCCCCTGCTGGGACAAAAAGAATATAGACCATCTGTACTCTCCGCATTTAAAAATTACGGCCCAGAAGTTTTACCGATTTTACGAAAGAACATTCAGGAAAGACTGCAGCCGCTACCCGTTATCCGGTACATTCCCATGGCCATGCAATCCTTTTATTCAAAGGAAGCCGTCCATCAATTACTGTTGGTTTTGACCGATAAGGACCTTACAGTTCGTTTAGAGGTTGTGCGTGCCCTAAGTGCGATACGATCCACCCATCCGCAGATAATTTTCAATCGGTACAAAGTAGTTTCTGTCATCTTTGATGAATGTAAATTGTACCATGAAACTTTATCGGCCATGCATACTCAAATCATTATTTCTTACAGAAACAGGACCAAGTCTAGAAAAGAAATAGGAGATGCAGAGCGTGATGCACGCAGCAGTTTATTGGAACTATTGGAACGAAGATTAGATGCCGGATTGGAACGTATATTCAAATTATTGGGCCTTAGATACCAACAAAAAGATGTCGCCATCGCATACGAGGGTCTTTTGAGCCAAAAACAGGAAGCCCAACACAATGCTATAGAATTTCTGGATAACTTATTGACCGGAGAACTTAAACGAAAACTATTGCCGATCATTGAAGATTCAGCACTTGACGTTTCATCTGAAGAAGAGCTACAAAAAATAAAACATAAGATTCCTTCAGAACTGGAATGTTTTAAATTACTATTACATGGCAACGACCTCAAAATCAAGTTGGCGGTCTTGTATCTCATTACGCAACAAAAAGAACCGAGATATTTATCGGTAGTAGAGGCCTACATTGATGACCTGGATCCAAAAATCAAAAGTTTTGCCCTTGAGGCGCATAAAGCATTGACGAACGTCTAAAATAAAAACCTTATGTTAGGGCCTCTTCATAATAAGAAAATAACCTGTACCTTTTGTGAACACTTTAAAATCTAAGAAACTCGTTCTAATTTCCTAAACGAATACGCTAATGAACAAAAAATTTATAGTTAACCGTATCAATTTTAAAACCATATCGGCATTGCCCAATTTTTGGACAGAAGCTAAATACCTTGACTTACTTGAGCTTATGGATTATGAGAATGCAAAGACTTTAGATCCATCTGAAATTAAGGATATGTGCTTGATGTCACTTACTGATAATGAACCCGAAGATGCCGCAAAAATCGTACTCACGTATGTTTTTGGGTCTTCCTTCAACAAAGGACAGATCGATAACCTTTCCAATGAGATACTGAAGGAAAAATTATGGGAAGAATATGCGGACCTCTCCAAACACGAGGAATTTTTTGCGGTCCACCAATTGTTATATGATGCATTTGAAGGTACTTTTCCACACCCCGAAGCAGTGTCTTTTCAAGTGCGCATACAGGAAACCGCTAAGAATGGCCTATCGATTTTTAGTACGGAGCCAGAAGCTCCATTGGTACGTTTATTGGTAGGTGGCCTGCCCGACAATAACGTAATCCATAGACTTTTTGATAATAAAATCGAAGGAGATGCTTTTCCCGAAGCAAAGGATATTCTGTGGCAATTGAACATACAGAGAAATGATGCTGGTGAAATGTTGGCTACGGTTGCCTCTTCACTTTATTGGTTCAAAAATTTGAAATATGTAGATGGATTTGAAGCTGAAACCCATGCTGACGCATAAACCTCAAAAAATTATTCAGTCAACGCTTATAATTGGAACAGCCTCGTGAAACCGATCACGAGTTTTCATCCAGTTCCATGATCAAGTTGGCAATCAAGGCTGTCCATCCCGTTTGGTGAGATGCCCCTAGACCCTTTCCTGTATCACCATCAAAGAATTCATAAAAGAAGTGTTGATCCTTAAAGTGTTCATTCTTCGTAAATACTTTTTCGGCATCTTCAGCGTGATATTGATACTTCCCTTTCGCATTCGGCTCGAACAGTTTAATCAATCGTTTTGAAATTTCATTGGCAATTTCGTTCAGATTTAATTTCTTGCCAGACCCCGTAGGGAACTCATAGGTATATTGGTTTCCATAAAACGAATAATACTTTCGGAGGGATTGAATGATCATATAATTCAACGGCATCCAAATAGGTCCGCGCCAGTTGGAATTGCCCCCGAACATGTTCGATTGGCTTTCCCCAGATTCATATTGAATTTGATGGTGCCCATGGTGTTGAAATACAAAAGGATGTTTTTCATGGTACTTGGAAAGTGATCTGATACCATAAGCAGAAAGGAATTCATCTTCATCCAGTAAACGCTTCAGTAATTTTTCCAATCTAAAACCACGCATAATGGAGAACAAATAATTGCCCTCTTCATTGAACTCCTCAATATTTGAAATCAAGGAAGCTAAATCGGGACGGGTTCTAACAATGTCCGCAGCTCGTACCTTGAAATGCCAAAGCTCCTCAAAAAGATCTTTATGAATGATTTCAACAGCGAACATAGGAATGATCCCCACAAGAGACCGTACTTTCAAGCGGTCGGTAGTGCCATTTGACATTTCAACAACATCATAGTAAAAATTATCCTCGTCATCCCACAGAGAAATATCCTTTTGCCCAATATGGTGCATGGCCCATGCAATGTTCAAGAAATGCCTGAAAAATTTAGCTACGCTCTCTTCGTAGATATCGTTCACTTTTGCCAGTTCTAAGGACATGCGCAACATGTTCAAGGTGAACATGGCCATCCAACTCGTTGCATCGGCTTGTTGCATTCGGGTAATGCCGGGTGGCATGTGGTTCCGGTCAAAAACTCCGATATTGTCCAACCCTAAAAAGCCCCCTTCAAAAAGATTGGTTCCACTTTTATCCTTTTGGTTCACCCACCAGGTAAAATTGATCAATAACTTTTGAAAAGCCTTCTCCAAAAATTTAGTATCCCCTTTACCACTACGGGTCTTATCCTTTTCATACACGTTCCAAACAGCCCATGAATGTACGGGTGGATTAACATCACTAAAGTTCCACTCATAAGCGGGTATTTGTCCGTTAGGGTGCATATAGCTTTCACGTAATACCAACAACAATTGCTCTTTTGCAAAATAAGGGTCGATTTCAACAAAGGAGGCCATATGAAAAGCAAGGTCCCATGCCGCATACCATGGATATTCCCACTTATCGGGCATGGAAATGATGTGACGGTTGGTGAGATGTTGCCAATTAAAATTACGGGTATCGGTACGGTAGGGCTTAGATTCCCCTGGCCCTCCAAATAACCATTTAAAAACGTCGTAATAGTAAAATTGCTTGGTCCATAACAACCCAGAAAATGCTTTTCTAGCAATATCGCGCTGGGCTTGAGGTAATTCTTTTTTAAGGATATCTCCATAAAACTCCTCACACTCCATTATTCTTTTTTCGAAAATAGAATCGAAGTTAACCCATGGTTCAGATAGTTTTCCTTTACTCAAACGAACCTTTATCGTTTTTTCTTCGCCCGCTTTAACACGTAGTTTATGCCATACCGCAAATTTAGAACCCGTCTTTTTTGGGTTTATAGTATCAAGTCCATCTACTACATGGTCATTAATTCCATCCTTTACATACTCTACTTCGTTAGGTACATTGTAGATACGTTGATTATTGGTTTCGTTTTCACAGAACAGCTGCTCCCCATCTTCATGATAAAAATAATACCTTCCGTTTCGTGTGCTTCTGGATTGTACGGCCGTATTTGATATGGATTTCATCTGCGGACGTTCAAAACGCTTATTGTGTTTCCAGAAATTACGAAACCATAGGTGCGGCAACACATGGATGTCCGCAACCCTCGAACCACGATTCACCACGGTCACTTTCATAAGAATATCTCCTACATCCGCCTTGGCATATTCTATAAAACAGTCAAAATACGAATTCTTGGAAAACGCCTTAGTATCCAGTATCTCAAATTCAGAAGCATCCCTTCCCCTTTCCCGGTTCTTCTTAGTCAATTCTAAATAGGGAAATTTTTTCTGCGGATATTTATATAAATATTTTGCATAAGAATGGGTAGGTGTAGAAACTTGATGAAAATAAAGTTCCTTCACATCTTCACCATGGTTACCCTCATTATTGGTCAAACCGAACAAACGTTCCTTTAAAATGGGATCCTTTCCGTTCCAAAAAGCGGGTGCCAGACAAAGGATCTCTCTTGAATCACAAAAACCACCTATACCTTCTTCCCCCCATCTATATGCGTTACTTCGGGCTTTTTCATGATTGACAAAATCCCAAGCATGACCCTCAGGACTATAATCTTCCCTAACCGTTCCCCATTGCCTCTCGGCTAAATAAGGCCCCCATCTTTTCCAATTCTTATAATTATCCTCGGTGGCTAAGCGTTCTTCCTCGGCATTCTTATGGACCATAAAGTCTTTCTAAATTATATCTATTATTGTTACCCGAATTTTGCTCTGGAATTCAACATTCGAAAGCTATAAAAATCGAACAATTTATGCTATCATAACAGATTACCCATAAAAATACTACATGTTATAACAATTGATAGCTAAACGTCGCTTTCAAATGAGCACTATTACTTAATTACTATAATTAGATTCTTTAGATTATCAACTTAAAAAAAAATCATCATTTTTCTGATAAACTGGCATCTTACATCCTTATTAAAATTTTGGAAGTAACCAATTTTGTTTGATCTGTAAAACATTATCGCAACCAATAGCTGTATGTCCATTTTTCAAGAATACTCTATACCATTTTGAAAAATAAAGTGTACCTAGCCATACTTGATATGGTAAAAAAATGAGTTAAAGTAGCACTTGAAAAATCTTGTTTTTTTGCATATATTTAGAGCTAATTTTTATTTTTAATGGCACAGCCAAAACTTTTTTTCATTCTTATTTCGATTTTGTTCCTCAACCTATCTTTCTCACAAGAAGAAAATCTTGAAGACTTTACGCAAACCATTGGAGGTTCAAAATTGAACATAGAAATGGTCGCCATACCTTCTGGTAGTTTCAACATGGGAAGCCCGGCTTCCGAAGTAAAAAGAAATGAGGATGAAGGTCCGGTTCATACCGTAAAACTTAATTCCTTCTGGATTTCAAAGTACGAGATTACATGGGAACTGTACAACCTTTTCGTGAACCGAGCCATTGACACCATCGATACTGGCTCGTCCAATTCCGACTTGAACATTGAAGTCGATGCCGTAGCCGGTGCAACCATACCCTACGTCGATATGAGCTTGGGCATGGGAACCAGTGCAGGATTGCCGGTCGGGAATGTCACGCAGTACGCGGCGTCTCAATTTTGCAAGTGGCTTTCGGCCAAGACCGGGCATTTTTATCGATTGCCCACGGAGGCGGAATGGGAATATTGTGCCCGTGCAGGAACTTCTACTATTTATTCTTTTGGTGATGATCCTAAAGAACTAGAAGACTATGCCTGGTCGTATGAAAATAGCAACAATACCTATCATGAAGTTGGCCAAAAACGACCGAATCCTTGGGGACTGTATGATATGTACGGTAACGTAGCGGAATGGACTCTTGACCAGTATATTCCCGATCGCTATCAAACAAGAAAAGGGATTACTGAATCTCCGTTGGAGCTGGCCACTGAGACGTATCCACGTTCCGTACGGGGCGGTTCTTATTATGACGACGCAGAATTTCTAAGAAGTGCAGCCCGTTTGGGGTCAACTGAAAATTGGAAAATGCGTGATCCCCAATTTCCAAAAAGCAAATGGTGGAATACCGATGCCCCCTTCGTGGGTTTCCGTATCGTAAGGGACCCCAATGTGCCAAAAGAAAGTGAAATACATAACTATTGGGGCGAATAGCCCATAACATAAAAACAACCACTCATGAAAAGTTCTAAAAAGGAAACCCGTATCAACCCCAGTACATCAAGGAGGGGATTTTGTAGAAATACAGCACTTGTCAGTGCAGGAATGCTACTGCCGGGACTGGAGATGAGCGCCATGGCCAATGTTTTTAATGACAAGAAATTAAAATTGGCTGTCGTAGGTTGTGGTGGCCGCGGTACCGGCGCTGCTAACCAAGCCCTAAAAGCCGATGAAAACATAGAGTTAGTTGCCATGGCCGATGCTTTTGGGGATCAATTAGACAATAGCCTTGCTAACTTACAAAAGGAATTTGAGGGCACTAAAAAAGTGAACGTTAAGGATGCCCATAAATATGTGGGATTGGATGCCTTTAAAAAGGCCATCGATCAGGCCGATGTGGTGATTCTGGCAACACCGCCTGGTTTTAGACCGTACCATTTTGAATATGCTATAAATGCAGGAAAGCACGTGTTCATGGAAAAACCAGTAGCTACCGATGCCCCAGGGATCCGTAAAGTATTGGAAATGGCGAAAGTGGCCAAGGAAAAAAAATTGAACGTGGTCGTTGGCCTTCAACGTCATTATCAAAATAACTATTTAGCGATAGCCGATAAAATAAAACAAGGGGATGTTGGTAAAATAGTATCCGGACAAGTGTATTGGAACAGTGCCGGAGTTTGGGTACGACCTCGTCAAGAAGGTCAGTCAGAGCTCGAGTACCAGATGCGCAATTGGTATTACTTTAATTGGCTTTGCGGAGACCATATCTTGGAACAGCATATCCACAATATCGATATTGCCAACTGGTTCATTGGAGAATATCCGATTTCCGCCCAGGGAATGGGTGGCAGATTGGTCCGTACGGGAAAGGACCACGGGGAGATTTTCGACCATCATTTCGTGGAATTCACATATCCAAGCGGGGCGGTCATCGCAAGTCAATGCCGTCACCAACCGGGCACCTGGTCCAAGGTGGGAGAGAATTTTCAGGGAACCAAGGGAAGTATTGAAATGAACGACGCTGGCGCCGCGAGTATTGTTGGATTGGACGGTGAAAAAATGTTCGATTACCGCAACCGTAACGACCCTAACCCCTACCAAGTGGAGCATGACCGGTTATTCGCATCCATCCGGAACAATGAAGTCATTAGCGATGCCGAGAATGGGGCCAAAAGTACCATGACCGCGATTATGGGACGTATGGCGACCTATTCGGGTAAAGTGATTACATGGGAAGATGCCTTAGCCTCGAAAAAGGTGTTAATGCCAAGTGAGCTCACTTGGGATTCGACGCCCCCAAGCCTACCGGGACCGGATGGTCTATACCCCATACCTACACCAGGAGTGACCGAAGTTTTGAGTTAGGAAATCATCAATTAAAGAAATTCAAAAAGGGTATTTTAAACCGATAAGGCTTTAAATACCCTTCATTTTTTTTATGGTCCTTCGTGTTTCAAAACCTTAGGATTAGGGTACGAATCTATTTTTTTATCGGGAAAAGTTCGTTGTAAGTAAGGCACCTCCAAATCCATTCCAGTGGTCCAAATTGAAAATAGGTCAGCCAAACCTTACTTACAAACACCTGACCTATATACACCAGAATGGCAGTAAGTAAAGTTTCAGATGGACTTAAAGTTTCATAAAGTCTAAAGCCTATGGAACTGAACAGAATCAACCCGATAACGCTTTGTAGTATATAATTGGTGAGGGCCATTCGTCCCACATATTTCAGTGGTGACAATATGACTTTGAACTTGGTCCCATACCAAAGCCATCCAATAGCCCACAAATAGAACAATCCCATAAAAATATCGGAAAGTACCATTACTTTTATCAAGATGGGGCGATAGACTCCATCGGCATAGAAATCAAAACCAGGAAACACGAATAAAAATAATAGTCGGTACACATTTGTTATAATCGCTGCAATTAGCATTGGCTTTTTAATGTTTTGAAGGTAGTCCTCCAACGAAGCATATACTTTTTTCTTCCCGAGATATAGCCCGAGTAAGAACATAGAAATGGCGACAGGAGCTAAAAAACCGAATAGCATAGGCATGTTGGATAGATACTCCAACCCTCTTAATTTCATGCCTTCAAAATAACTACCGTTCCTAATGATTTCATTCACCATATTTCCAGTATACTGACTTAAATACAGCTCTGGTTGAATATGAATTTGATGGAATAGAAATTCTAAAATTTGATCATAAAAGGGAAAAAACAGAAAAATTACCGAAAGTATCAAGATCAATTTGTTCGATCTCTTCAGCATTAACGTTGTAAATAGTCCCAGTACAGCGTAGAGATTCAGCACATCTCCAGACCAGAGCAAAACAATATGCAAAAGGCCGAACATAAAAAGAAAGAGCATTCTCCGGACAAAGAATGAAAATGAAAGAATACCCTTTTCGTGCAATCTTAAAGCTTGAAGGGCAATACCTAAACCGAAAATCAATGAGAAAATGGGAAAGAATTTGGTATAAAAAAAGAGTTGTAAGATTCTCTCAGAAATTTGATCCAAATTAGAAGTCCACTGTTTTGCGAACGCATCTTGATTTAGAAAGGTGGAATTCATGATTACAATATTCACCACAAAAATTCCGAGAACCGCGAATCCTCGAAATACATCCAACAAATCGATTCTTTTTTTAGCCTTGAGGGGTTGTTCGTCCAATATAAATTTCCCTATCGTGAATTATACTTATTTAAAATTAAACCTAACCTTTTCGAATCAACTTATCGATATTCCCCGCCAGATACATATGGTCACTGGCCGAATTTTTACGCAGGACATTGGTCATTAGCACTACCATGTAGCGGCAATTGTCTGGATGCTCCACAATGATGACGGAATTCATGAAATTGGTCACGTTCCCCATGTATTTTCCGCAGGCCTCTCCTTTGGAGCGGTCACATTTATATAAAGAACCTGATTTGAAATATACCGCAGCCTCTTTTAAGGCGGGAGATTGGGCGTACCGGATCCTACGGTCTGTCATGTACATCAATCGTTTCATTTCAAAACTTGAGGCTTCATCCACCACGTTTCCTTGTTCCAACTGTACCAAAAACTTCATGAGACCCTGTGGGGATCCTATACTACCCCCTTTGTCTCCCACATAGGTATTTGCCCCTCTGGTAAAGAAACTTCCCAAACGCCATTCATCGGCAGTAATTCCCAAATCACGCAAGGGTAAATTGACCACGTCGTTACCTAAATCGGTCAGTTCCTTTTTTGGGGTTTCCTTAAAATAAGTATCCGCCTCCTCTTGTGTCAATTCCGGATATTTCTCCCCAAACGCGGCCATTAACAATACCTCGCGCCAAACGATACTTGCCGCCCCGTTATTACTGACGGATAACATGTGGTCTGCCCATTCATAGAGCGTAAAAACATCGCTCGCAACTACCTGACGTTTGACCAAGGTGTTCTTTTCAATATTGTAAATAGGAATGGTATGCTCATCGGTCAAGCCCCAAACGCCTGCTTTTACGGATTTTGAGCGCAGTAATTCCGTGCGTCTTTCAAAAGAATCCGGATAGATTCTAGCCAACTGGGTGAACAATCCGGTGAGCACCGCCAATTTACCCACGCTGCCCGGTTGATATCCCGCTGTTTCATTTCGTTCCGCATAACGTACATTTTCAGGATCGGAGATATCTAAGACCGTTAAGGAATAGCTTTTATCCAAACCGCGGAACAGCGCATTGATTTCCTTTTGAAAGGCCTCGTCTACCTGCATCAAGGCCATAGCGCTATCCGCTTGTCTGGACACTAGGTTCAGTTCGATTTCACTGTAGGATTTCAAAGCACCGGGAGGTAATGCCGCCGCATCCTTGATTTCCCCGTTTTTAATCCGTTCCAATCGCTTCAAGCGTTTGATACCGGTATGTTCGTAACCATCAATTGGATAATAGGTATAGGTGGTAAAAGCCGAAGCCGTCACCACTACCACTACTAAAAGGATCAATTTCTTCATTATAATGCTGTGCTTAACGGAATTTGCTTTTCCGTATTCATTTTTGGGGTAATCGACTCTAAATAATCCGAGCTTACCGCTTTTTTATTTTCCACAAAAGGCCTGATTTGGAATAGCCAAAGTTTATTGTCCTTAAAACCAAGCTCCACGTCGTAGGCTCCTTCGTAATCAGAATTGGTGGCTTTGGGCAAGGTTTCCCGTATGGTTTTCGCCAACCCCCTGATTTCTTCCATATTTCCATCGTTGACCACCCGTTCTTGAAACGTGGTCGCTTTTTTGCCAGTACCTCCCGTAGCCGGTAAGCTGTTGTACATGGGCTCACGGGCCGGAGCCAACAAACGATAGCCTCCCCCGTCATACAAGGTGTAAGTTTCGGCAGATTGGCCATCTACGGCACCCCCTGCGCCCCTGCTGAAAGCGATGGTCAAATCCACATCATTACCGGAATTGATTCCTTTGGTGATCAAAACTCCAGAGTAATCGACATCTACACTTGGAATTACGAGAATGGATGGGAACACGTTCTCTGGATTCAGCAAATATTTCTGTCTCCACTTAAAACTACGTTCGGTATACGGCGATGCCCAAACATCTTTAATACCGGTTAGAATTTTTTCCTTGTCCAACACGTTGAACAGGGTCAAATTCAATCCCGCTCCGGTAAATTCCTTTAGGTCTTCCATATTGGTGTCACTTCTTAGGAATACGGGAATGCTTCCCAAAGACTCCCCAAGAACGTCCTTGAATTTTGTTTCCAGCTGATCCAAGAACTCAGGTTTCAGGTCCATTTCCTTAATCGCGGCCCGTAAGGTCTGTAATTGAAGTAGTTGGAAATGCTCCACTTCGGGTTCTGGAATATTTTCGCCCCGCATGCGTTCAGCCTCGGCGAACATGGTATTTAAATAACTCCAATAGGATTGATTTTGACCAGGCATCTTTTGATCCATATGATCTCTAAAAATCCCGAAAGGAATGACCAAACCTTCCACAACCTGCTCCGGAAACATCTTTTTCAATTGCCCCAGGTTGGCAGCTTTGGGTCCGCATAAGGCTCCGGAATCACTTGCGTCCACATCTCGCATGTTTAACACCTCCGTATTGGCCAATTGTATTTTTTCAATGGGTACTTCAATCTTATCGGTATTTCGTTCCTTTTTTACGAATAGGCTACGCTCCTGCTCCGTCATCTCTGCTTCGGGTTTAAGGATTACGTTGCCTTTATTCGACACGGCATAAAAAACACGTTCACCATCGAACTTTTTCAAATGCTGTAGGTTTTCATCGGATAAGGCCGCATTGGGAATCCCTAGATTCCTGGCCAAGAGCTGCACATGGGAGACCAAGTTTCCTTCGGCCACCGTGGCAATTCCCCCTACCGGTTTTAAATCGGATGGGGAGCGCTGAAAGATGTATATTTTATCGGGCGAAACTTCAATATCTTCGGATGACCCATCGACCACAACCAATTCCCCAAAAGCATAACCGGGATTCAAACCCCTAAATCCGCTTTGATTGGGAAGGTCCATTACTTTGTTGGTCAGTGCGGATTCTTTCGCTATAAAATCTCCCAGTTCACCTACACTTTTACCCAAGTGCAGGGCAATGGAACCCCGGATGCGATCATCGATAAACCCATAAGCCTTAGGCTCAAAGGTAGTGTAGGTATTCACGACTTCCTGATAATTGGCCTTTACCATGGCAGCGCTCCATTCTACCGCAGATCGGGCCGTTTCCAAAATTTGCGTGAGTTGGGCCAAACTAAGTTCCTGCTCTTGTGATTTACTCAGGGTACTTGTAATCTGGTCCCACTCCCATTCTTCCAAATAACCAGCACCCACTGATGCGGTCGTAAGGGCACATATCTTCTCCAACTGCTCCCCTACCGTTTTTGGCTCCCAATTGGGTGCATTTTGAAAAACCAGTTCTTCCAATTTCAAAGAAATGTCCAATAATTGCAAGCGTGCCATGGGCCTTTTCTCTTCCAGTACATGTTCTCGTATCTCTAAAAGAAGATTGCTGGTTTCGCTTACCAACCATTGGGGCTCTTGACCAGCGGATTGGGCAGTCCCAAAAGCCTGTAATCTATCTCCCAAATCCGTTCCTTGGATCAATTTGGATCTGTTCACCAATACCTGAACATCTACCGGCTTAAAAAAAGTCTGCATGGTTTTGACCAGGGCATCCAGTTTTTTGGTCAAATCCGTGGTTAGCTGTTTTTGATTTTTATTCTTAAAATCGACCACTTTCTGAATATCCGATTTTTCTGGCTGACTGTGGATCTTGGTTCGCAAGTCCATAAACGGAAGGTACAAATCGGAAATGACCTTAGATTCGCTCCGCATCAATTGGGCAACGTTGTCATCACCATTATGGGGGATATCCTTCAAGGACTGGCGGATTAAAAAATAATTAGCTTCAAGCACCTCATCCTTGGCTAAAAGCCATTTGTAGAAAGCGATACCCCATGCCTCCTCATCCTCCACCTGTACAGAACCCCTATAGAATTGTCCTTTTTGATTGATCCAACCGTTATCTACCGAACGCAAGTACTTGTCCAATTGATATTGTTTTAATCGGGAATGATTGTTGGCAGCATCCCAAAACTCATCGATATCCGTATAAGCCAAAATTTGACCTAAGTAAATATTGTTACTCTTGCCTAGCGCTACCACCTCCTCTTTATAGCGGGCATGCTGAAAACCAGGGCCAATATTTTCAGGACATGGATCTTTGGGCTGCCGTAGACTACCGTCAGTACAGAACCAGCGGATATCCCTATAAGGGCCGCGGATATCGTTCTTATATTTGAGAACCAAACTTTCAACCTCGCCCGTAGATACTTGATTTTGGGAATAGGCAGAATCAATTCCTATAATAAAAAATATAATCAGCAGTAGGTGGGATAGGAAGTTTTCTTTTCGTTCTTTCAATCGATTCATATTGTTTAATAGTACCAAAGGTAGCATCAAATCTTACCATAATCGAATAGAATTACAAAATATTTTAAACCTAAAAATCGAAATTATCATCCTGTATGACAGCTTTTTAAAGGCCAGAAAAGAATCTATACTAAATTGCCACTAATAATCGTTATTACATTATTTAGACTTCATTTGTAATAAAATTTCAAGCCTCGCTTTGGTTTGAAAACAGAAGAAAAATCAATAACATAACTTAATCATTTAAAAATGAAATTAATCTTTACAGTGCTTTTTGTCACCCTTACCGCGATAGGCAATCTACTGGTTCAAGAAACCGAAAAAACGAACGGAACATATGTTGGTCACGAAGATGGCATCTATGTTTTTATGGACGGCGATGGTTATAAATCAGAGTTCAGTCATGTTACTGAAGAGGTCATGAAACAGTTCGATTTAAACAGCCAAGATTATATTGGAAAACAATTTATCATAACCTTTACCGTAGATACTGAATTGGATGAAAATGAAGAAGAAATCGAAGTAAGTACAATTGTAGGACTTCTGATGCCACAATAGCAAAAAAGAACCCTCAATTCTTTTTTCTAAACACATGTACTACCTAACGGAAAACATTAGCTCTTGAATTCACACTTCTAAGAGCCAATTCTTTTTCGTTTCTTTGTACATCCTAAGAAAATAATATGACTTTACTTGGTATTGATGTTGGTGGCTCAGGAATTAAAGGAGCTTTGGTGGATTCAGAAACGGGGGAAATGATTTCAGAACGTTTTCGGATCCCCACCCCGATACCCAGAACACCCGAAGCCATGACCGACGTAATCGCAGAAGTCGTTGCTCATTTCGATTACAAAGGTAAAGTTGGTTGTGGTTTCCCAACGATTATAAAAAAAGGAATATGCAAAGCCACCGGAAATTTAGACCCAACTTGGTTAGGAGTTAATGTCGAAGAACTATTGGAGAAAAAAACCGGTCTTGATTTTACAGTTATCAATGATGCCGATGCGGCGGGTTATGCTACTATGAATTATGGTATTGGCAGAGGTGAACAAGGATTGGTCATTATGATTACCATTGGAACCGGATTGGGAAGTGGGGCTTTTTTGGATGGAAAATTGATTCCTAACTTCGAACTGGGGCAAATTCCGTATAAAAAGTATAGCAAAATTGAATCTTGGGCAGCAGGATCGGCAAAAGACAATGAAGGGCTTTCCTATAAGAAATGGGGTAAGCGTTTCAATAAGTTCTTACAGTATGTAGAGCTGATCGTTTCACCCGATTTAATTATTTTGGGCGGGGGAGCGTCCAAAGATTTTGATGAGTTCAAAGATCAAATAAAAATTGGTACCAAAGTTATCCCTGCAGAACTACAAAACCATGCTGGCATCATAGGCGCTGCCATTGCCTCTCAACACAAAGCACCAAAGGTATAGTTTATTGAGTAGTATAAAATTTAAAAAGGCTTTCCGATTTAGTTCGAAAAGCCCTTTTTTTTTAATATTGGCTCTTTAAATCCTTTAGGTAAATTATATCGCCTTATGATTCATACTCGATTGCTTTCGATCCTCATAATTCTCTGCAACTTTCTTATCGAATTCCTCTGGCGACTCAAAGTTCATAACATTTTCTTTGATACGTTCCTCACCACCAAAAATCACCTGCAATTCTTTATTCATTAGCCCTTCAAGAGAGCGCTTAGCTACATATTCAGGAGAATCCATTTCCCTTCCTTTGAATTTTTGCATCATATCGGTATCTGTAGCGGTAGGAAATGAACAGGTAACAGCAATATTGAAAGGTGCAAGTTCACGTCGCATAGAATCGGAAAATTGTCGTACGGCTGCTTTTGTACTTCCATAGACCGCATAAAATGGCATCCCTAAGAGGCCCAAACCAGAAGATATATTTAAAATACCTGCTTCTTCGGATGATTTTAAAAGCGGAATACAGTATTTGGTCAGTAATAAAACAGCCGTAAGGTTTACAGCTACTTGATCATATAAATCTTCATCTTGTAGATCTTCTAGGGGGCCAGCGGAAACAATACCAGCATTATTGATCAATAGATCAAGATGACCCCATTTATCCTCTATGCGTGCAGCAGCTTCTCGTAAAACTTCAATATCGGCCACATCACCAGCAATTCTTAAAAACTTGACTCCTTCAAATTCCAAAGAAAGCTCCTTTAATTTCTTTTTGTCACGGGCTATCACGGCGATGTTACTTACACCCCCTTTCACCAGTTCTTGTATCATACATTTACCTATACCTCGTGTGCCACCGGTAATGAGCACATTCTTTCCTTCTAGTTGCATAATTGTTTGAGTAGCGTTTAGTTAATATTCTACTTTAAATTAGCTAAAATTCATTTGCCAAGGCAAGAAAAAAAGAGTTAAGGTAAATTATTGAGAAAGTAGAAATTTGACCGTATAAATTTTAAGAATTTGTTGATCAAATCAAATTTATCAAGTAGACAATAAACTGGAAATGAGTCGTTAAATACCAAGTTTAATTTATTTAAAGCACAAAAGGCAATAGAATTACATTTATTGAAGTCTTACTAACCTAACTAATGTTCGAGCATAAAAAAGCCCCGTTGAACGGGGCTTGAAATTAGTTTTTACCTATGCTATTTTATTTCGCTTACGTTCATTTTCCGTAAGGTATATTTTACGAAGTCGTAAGTGCTTAGGCGTAACCTCAACATATTCGTCTTTTTGAATATATTCTAAAGCTTCCTCTAAAGAAAACTTAATGGCAGGTACAATTTTCGCCTTATCGTCAGCTCCAGAAGAACGTACGTTCGATAACTTTTTGGTTTTGGTAATGTTCACCGTCATATCGTCTCCACGAGAGTTTTCACCGATTACCTGACCTTCATAAATATCTTCACCTGGATCTACAAAGAACTTACCGCGATCTTGTAATTTATCAATTGAATAAGGAATCGCTTTTCCTCTTTCCATAGAAACTAGCGAACCGTTTTGACGTTGTGGAATATCGCCTTTCATGGGTTGGTACTCCAAGAATCTGTGCGCCATTATAGCTTCACCTGCCGTAGCCGTCAACAATTGGTTACGAAGTCCGATAATTCCACGTGATGGAATCTCGAACTCACATAACATACGATCACCTTTTGCTTCCATTTTGGTCATCTCACCTTTACGGATAGAAACCATTTCAACCGCCCTACCCGAAACTTCATCTGGTAGATCTATGGTCAAATGTTCGATGGGCTCACATTTAACCCCGTCGATTTCTTTGATGATTACCTGTGGTTGCCCAATCTGCAATTCGTAACCTTCACGTCTCATGGTTTCGATTAAAACAGATAGGTGCAAGACCCCACGGCCGAAAACCAAGAATTTATCAGCACTGTCGGTTTCATTTACGCGAAGGGCCAAGTTTTTTTCCAATTCCTTTGCTAAACGATCTTTAATATGTCTAGAAGTCACGAATTTACCATCCTGTCCGAAGAAGGGACTATCATTGATAGTAAACAACATACTCATGGTCGGTTCATCGATTGCGATAGTCTTTAATGCTTCTGGATTTTCCAAATCGGCAACGGTATCACCGATTTCAAATCCTTCAACACCTACTAACGCACAGATATCGCCTGCCTCAACTTCCTCTACTTTTTTACGGCCAAGGCCTTCAAAAACGTAAAGTTCCTTTATTTTAGATTTTACGATGCTTCCATCACGTTTTACCAAAGAAATCTGTTGACCTTCTTTTAGAGTTCCTCGTTGCAATCTACCTATTGCAATTCTACCGGTAAATGAAGAGAAGTCTAAAGAAGTGATCAACATTTGCGTGTTCCCTTCTTTTGGTTCAAAAGTAGGTACGTGCTCGATAACCATGTCTAAAAGTGGCTCAATGTTGTCAGTTTCGTTTCTCCAGTCATCGCTCATCCAATTGTTCTTCGCAGAACCGTAGACGGTAGGGAAATCCAATTGCCACTCTTCAGCACCCAGTTCGTACATTAGGTCGAACACTTTTTCATGTACTTCTTCTGGGGTACAATTTTCCTTATCCACTTTATTGATGACCACGCAAGGCTTCAAACCTAAATCGATCGCTTTTTGTAAAACGAAACGGGTCTGTGGCATAGGGCCTTCAAAAGCATCTACCAACAACAATACCCCATCTGCCATGTTCAATACACGCTCTACTTCACCACCAAAATCGGCGTGACCGGGAGTATCGATTATATTGATTTTCGTACCCTTAAATATGACCGAAACGTTTTTAGAAGTAATGGTGATACCACGTTCCCGTTCCAAATCATTATTATCCAATATTAAATCTCCCGTGTTCTCGTTCTCACGGAACAAGCTACAGTAGTACATGATTTTATCTACCAAGGTGGTCTTACCGTGGTCAACGTGTGCGATAATCGCGATATTTTTAGTATTGGACATAAGGTCTATTTTAAGCGTGCAAAGATACTTCAAAATTCAATAGATACAATTAAACTTATGTTATTTTTATCTTATTGATTTTGAGAGGGTTTACGAAAGTTAGTACTACTTTTTTCTGCCACCGATGACCCAACCAATTCTGGCGTCAATCAATAGGCCTGCATTTTTATCAAATTCATCAAAAAAGACAGCTGGTCCAAAACCCAAATTAAAGTAAAACCCTTTACTATACGTTCTTTGCAATCCATAAACCGCAGCTACATTATAAAAGTAAGAAGAGCTATACTCCAAACCTCCAATTACAGGTTTACCAAGCTGAAACTGATTTAAAAAGCTAATATAGTTTCCAGTATTTCCGGTAATATTTTTCCCTTTTCGGATCCGTCTATCAAAATTGACATAATTTCTAAGCTCAGCTCCAAATCCTGGATACAAACCAAAACTGGTCTCCCGGTCAGAGCCACCATTTAACGCAAAACCAACAGTAGCATCTAGGTTAATCGTAGTTCGATCATCCACACCAAATTCATAGGAGACTCCCGGAACCAAAGCGTTGATTTTAAAAAGTCCGTCCTCGACCATGCTGTTGGACTGCGCATTTAAATAGGCGATGGAACTGAATACCATCGTCACTAAAAAAGATGTTTTCATAAGGTTTGATTGTTGTTTTTGTGAATTGGATAGGTGTCAAATTTTAGGCCAAAAGCATTAATCAAAAACAGGTATCCTAGATTTCCGTTTGGTGGGCACCCATCCGAAGGTGAAATTCAAAAGCGGACCGTAACCGCTAGGCACACCGTCACCCTTATAGTAGCCAGCACCAAATTCGGCATTAAAATTAAATCCCTTTTCATAGGTACGCTGAACGCCATAAAGCATTCCATAAAATCCTACATTAAAATCCTTAGGACCTTCGATATCCGTAGCCACCCTAAGCTGCGAAAAGAAAATGGTGTTTGACAACGCTACATAATTCCCAGAATTTCCGGATACATTTTTACCCATCTCCAATCGTCTATTAAAATTATGGTAATACCTCACTCTATTGTGTAAGGCATAGCCAAAAGCATAGCCCTCTTCATAGCTGGCCAAACCAAAACCTGTGGCCGCTGAAGCACTTACGTTCCTGAACAAGCCTATTTCGTAGCTGATACCAGGATTGATTAAATTGAGTGTTATTTGATGTGGTTCCAAATTCACGAGTCCAGAGCCTTTTTCCGTTACACCCCTAATCTGAGCCTGTACCGTAAAAGCTGCGAAAGCAAGGAGACCAAAGAAGATTTTTTTCATATTGACGAATGGTTGTTGCGTTTAAATCTAAAAACAAAACCATGGAATAATACTATCTTTATCAAAAATTTATGAGATGGACTTGACCAAGATTCCCCAGATAAAACATACCGACAGCAATAACTTCTTTTTACTTTCAGGGCCATGCGCCATTGAAGGGGAAGCTATGGCACTGCGTATAGCCGAACATATCGTGGAAGTAACCGATGAGCTAAAAATACCGTATGTTTTTAAGGGTAGCTTTAAAAAAGCCAACCGAAGTCGACTCGATTCGTTCACTGGTATTGGTGATGAAAAAGCATTGAAAATTTTACGTAAAGTATCCGAGACTTTTAACATACCTACGGTTACGGATATCCATACAGAGCAAGATGCTGCGATGGCCGCAGCATATGTAGATGTTTTGCAGATTCCCGCATTCTTGGCCCGCCAGACCGATCTGGTCGTGGCCGCCGCTGAAACAGGTAAGACCGTAAATATCAAAAAGGGCCAGTTTATGAGTCCGGAAAGTATGAAACACGCCGTCAACAAAGTGACCGAAACCGGAAATGATAAAGCCATCATTACGGATCGGGGAACCATGTTCGGCTACCAAGATATGATCGTTGATTTTCGTGGCATACCCACTATGAAGCAATATGCGCCGGTGGTGTTAGATGTTACGCATTCCCTACAACAACCCAACCAATCTGCTGGGGTTACCGGAGGAAGACCTGCACTTATCGGAACAATGGCCAGAGCGGGTATCGCTGCCGGCGTTGACGGACTTTTCATAGAAACTCATTTTGATTGTGCCAATGCCAAAAGTGATGGTGCCAATATGTTAGATTTAGGTTTGCTTAAAAAACTGCTGACAGATTTGGTTGCACTTAGAGCCGTGCTCAATCAATTTTAATCTCGATCTTTGCGTTTGTAAAACCCGTTATTTTTAATGGCATAAGCATCATGCAGCACATCGGCTAAAATAAGGTCATTAACATCGTCCAACGAAGCATATCGTAAAGAACGTACAACCTTTCGTTTTTCAGAGACCAAAACATCTAAATGACGTGTAAGGTGTGCCGAATTCCAAAAACCTAAGTCCACAAATTGTTTTTTATGGGATGCGTTTATATAGCAAATAGGTGACGTGCCTATATAAAAACAAGGTATGTTCCATTTGTATTTTAACTCAGCATCTGGTAAAATTCGTTCGATTACCATTCGCAGATGCAAGATGATACTTCTATAAGGTTCTGGTTGATTTAGAATGTATTCTTCTGCCGGATTCACCTCCTTAACGATTACGTACAATTAAACAAAGATACTATCATTACTCTGCTTCAAATATATAATTTTGCATATTAAAAATCCCCTATGTTTAAGAACCTACTCTTGAAAACCATTCTATCAACTTTTTTTCTTTGCGCAGTCAGTAGTTTGGCCCAAGACAACGAACGTGAAGATTGGATTTTCAAGAACAGCAAAAGCCTTTCAGAAATGTGGGAACTGGAGGATGAGTACCACAGGGGGACTTTTATAATCACCTCGTACAAGCCCATTTACCTAAGCGTCGCAAAATTCTCATCGAATACCAATAATTTTCCAGTAGCAGAGAATTCAAATAAAATACCCGAAGCGACTTTTGACCTGGATCCCATTGAAGCTAAATTTCAATTAAGCTTGAAGACGAAAATCTTCCATAAAATGTTCAAAGGAAAAATGGATCTATGGATGGGCTACTCACAAACTGCCTATTGGCAGATTTATAATAAAAAACGATCCAGACCTTTTCGAGAATTAAACTATCAGCCCGAAATTATCGCCAATTTTCCCGTAAAATTTCCCTTTCTAGGTTTTGAAACGAAGATGGTAGGAATTTCACTAATCCACGAATCTAACGGACAATCTGACCCCATCTCCAGAAGTTGGAACCGCTTGGCCCTCCATGCAGGTTTTGAGCGTAACAATTGGCAAGTGGTGCTAAAACCTTGGTTACGGTTGGGCAGCAAGCTAGATGACAACGAGAATATTTCAGATTTTATAGGTAGGGCCGAAGCAAATGTGGTCTATGATTGGGGGCGGCAACGGTTCAGGGCCATCGCAAGACACTCGTTAAGATTCGGTAATAAGAGCAGGGGAAGTGTTCAACTGAACTGGTCATTCCCCATATTCAAAAACTTTAGCGGTCACTTGCAATTATTTGATGGATACGGTGAAACCCTCATTGATTACAATCATAGACAGACCACATTTGGCGTTGGGGTTTCCTTGATCAATTAACCATTATTTAAACTTCATCATACATAAGAACGTTACCTAAACGGTTTGGTTTTAATACATTTGGACAAATGAACTTTGTATGAAAACCAAACCGTTATTTTCACTGCTATTTCTTTTTTCAATCATTACTTTCGGTCAGGAACACAGTCATTCCAGTTCCATGCCGCTTTCATTTCCAGATATCCCTGGCTATAAAAGCATTAAGGCCGATTTACACATACATACCGTTTTTTCAGATGGAAATGTTTGGCCGAATATACGCGTAATGGAAGCCTTACGCGACAATCTGGATGCCATTTCCCTGACCGAACATTTGGAGTACCAACCCCACAAACAAGATATTCCCCATCCCGATAGAAATAGATCTTACGAAATCGCCTTGGCCGAAGCTAAAGCGCATGATTTATTGATCATTCACGGATCGGAGATTACCCGAAGTGAGCCTATCGGCCATAACAATGCGGTGTTTATTAAAGACGCCAACTCAATCTTACAGGATAATGCTGAAGATGCTTTTACCGAAGCTAAAAAACAAAATGCGTTTGTATTCTGGAACCACCCGGCGTGGTATGCGCAAACCCCTAAAGGAAATCCTATTTTAAGCGATTTTCAAAAAGAACGCATCAAAAAAGGAGAACTGCATGGTATTGAAGTTATAAATTCTGTCGATTATGCGCAGGAATCTTTGGCGTTAGCTTTGGAAAATAATCTCACCATTATTGGAACAAGCGATATTCACGGATTGATTGATTGGGATTATACCGAAAAGGGAAATAACAGACCTATTACGTTGGTTTTTGCAAAGGAAAAAGGTCTTGAAAGTATTCAAGAGGCATTATTCGCCGGTCGCACTGTTGCAGTTTACAATGATTTATTAGTAGGGAAAGAGGAGTTTTTGAAGCCCCTGCTAAAAGCAAGTATAAGCATTGAAAAAGCAAACTATATTGACAACACCCAAGTTCTTGAACTGGAACTAAAAAATGAGACCAGCAGCAATCTATTGTTTCAGAATGAATCTGAATATACCTTTTATGACAGCTCCCCTGTATTTGAAATAGCAGCTGGAGAAACAAAGAAATTATTGGTGAAAACCCTTGAAGAAAAGAAGCAGATCACTTTAAAATTAAAAGCGTTGGGCTGCTTTACGGCTCAGAAAATGCAGCCTGTCATTGAATGGAATATCAATATAAAGTAACACCGAAGATGCATTGAAATTATTGAGCCGTATGGACACTTAATCCTAATCTCACAAAAAAATAGGAATAATATACCGTAAGCTAACTATTGTAAGTCATGCAAACTATGTCAAAACACAATAGTTACCTTCTATCGAAAAATAGCAGTTAAGCAAATATGTAATTGGTTATTGTCAGTATAGGTCTTCGTTTGTTTATTGTACCTTAAAATTAAAAATTTGCGATTCTGATGTATTGCCTGCACTATCATTCGTGACCACGAACCAATAGTATTTTCCGACCGATACGCTGATGTTTGAAATTCGACGTTCCAAACTATTGCTCAAAACTAAAGTTGTTGGAGGGTTGCTGGTTCCAAAATAAACATCATAACCGACTATATCATTGTCGATATCCAACCCAGACCATTCCAAAACTATAGAAGTCTCGCTAATCCTTGTATTATCCAATGGGTTTACAGCTTGTGCTGGAAAAGGAATATAATTTTCAATTCCCTCGCCTTGATTGTAAAAGCGCCATATCTCGCTTTTCCCAATACTGGATACTTCACTTGACACGGAGGTTACATACCATTCGTACGGAACTCCGCGCTGCAAACGAATTGGTAGGTTTACCCCATTCGTCTCATATTTAGCAATAGCTCCAGAATTGAGGTTCTTTATTGTTAAACCATAGGAATCCGTATAATCGGACTCTTTCCATTCAAAGGTAACGGTACTCTCCTCGGCAGTGATTTGACTTCCCTCTTCACACTGGGAATCTTTAAAGGGAAATACCAACTCAACGGAAGTTGGGCTTTTAGTTTCACCATTACCAGAATCGGGATTGGAGGGAGGACTCGGAGCTGGGGCTGGAGCTTCACCGTCCTTGCTACAACCAAGGGTTAAAATGAAGGCCAATATACAGGACAAAATCATTTTTTTTGCATTATTCCATTCTAACATTTCTATTCTTTATTTTAATCAACCTATTTAAACACCACCTATTTCTTAACAATTTTAAAATCTGCACGCACCTGTCCGCTGTCATCAAGAATTTTTAAAAAATATACCGCATTAGGTAGGCCACGCATGTCTAGAACCAAATTCTTTTCGTTCTGACCAAAAGTTTTAGACCTCACTATTTGACCGTTAATCGTATACAATTCGATTTCTATTTCATCAGAAGTACTTTGAGGCCTTAAAATGTGTAATTCTTCATCAAAAACAGGATTAGGATACACATGAATGTCTTCGTACCTGTAAAAGGTTTCTTTGTATATACCTTGACAATCCTTATCAGACCGTATCATTAAATCATTTCTACCAAACTTTAAATCGAGCTCCATTATATTGCTATGGGTAACAATTTCCTCCCCATTTAAAGTGACCCAATACTTCTTTGAGCCTGACATTTGTAAATTTAATTTTTCTGATGTTACACTTTTTGATGAAGTGACATAAAGGTCATCAGGTTCATCGATATTTATATTATAACATTGAACATATGAATTGCTATTTGGGGGTTCAACACAGAGTCGATAGTTACCGGCCGCCAAATTTGCAAACGTTGCTGTTTCCATAAAGGAAATTTCATCCACATTTCCATTTCCATCCAAGCTGGCACGATAGTTAATTCCATAGGCAGGTGCTGAAATACTAACACTTCCATTATTGGAGGTTTTACAGGATTCATCCGTTGCCAAAATTTGAAAATGATTGGTCGATAATGACGCGCATGAAACCTGTGCTACCCAGCCTGATCCGGTTCCCGATCCATCAGAGGTGAATTTAAACGTTAATTTGCCCGATGGGTGTGAAGATGTAAAGGTCGGGGGCAATTGGTACCCATTATACACACCTATTAGCCGAGAGTTAGTATCCGGACCATCATACACCCATAAACGATCACAACAACTCTCTAGGTACAGTTCCAAAAACTCTACGGTAACCGGAGTACCAAAAATTTTGGGTGTTAGGGTTTTTATGTAATTCTCATTATTGGTATAATTTCCATCGGGGCCGCCAGAATCATAAAAAAGGTCACCACTACAGAAATCGGTTTCGGTGCTTACCGAATAGGCTTCTGTAGCTGGGCTAGCATCGTCGACATCACAGAGGCTGGAAATATAGAAGTCATATTCAGTACCGCTATTCAATCCGATCACTTCATAAAATTGTTCTTCCGTAGTAACGGAAATACCATTGCCGGGTCTAAATCCTTTTAAACCATATTCCAATATCCAACTAGTGGCATCGCCCATCTCTTTCCAAGAAACACGAATAGATGAAAATGCTTTTTGCGTATCGGCTTTCGTAAAAATAGGCGGAATGCATGTTGGGATTTCCCCTATGAACACATCGTCAATGGCGACATCATCAGTTTCTCCCTCTCCCACCTCATCGACCACAAAACGCACTTTTATAGGGCCGCTAATGTTCAAGGACGAAAAATCAACATACACTTTCTGCCATTCTATTGTATTTTCGCTACTTTGAAAAACTGCTTCATTCCATTGTTGCCCATCAAAAACATGGACAAAAAAGTCAGCATTCGTCCCTCCTTGATTATCGCTCAATAAGTAAAAGCTCAAGCCTGGATTCTCAAGCCCGGAAACATCTATTAGTGGAGTTTGCAGCGTGGTTCCCGAACTGTGCCCATAGGAGTCATCTACATAAGCGAAATACCCCCCACTTTCTGTATTCCCTTGTAGGGAGCCATTGTTACCTACATTATTTCCATAACGGCTGAAAATCCAATTTTCACTATTATCCTCTCCATATTCCCAACAAACCGGGAGGCGATAGGAAAATGGTTGATAGAAGGGTGCACTAACAGGGCTACAACTTGTAAGAATCTGTAAAGGAGACGAAACATCGCTATATCCCTCTTTTGGTTCACAAGAAGCTTTTACATAAATTTCATAAGCGGTTTGTTCATTTAGGCCTGATAAGGTAAAGGAAATATTATCCGCTGTTATTGTGGTTCCAGTACCCAGCAAAAAACCTGGCGCACCATATTCCAAAATCCAATTTTGTGCAGTACCATTTTCTTGCCACTGCAATTGAACCGAGTCACTGAAAATATTGGAGTACAAGAGATGTGTGGGAGCGGAACAATTTGGTTTTGGTTCACAAATGACTTCTGCTTCCCAACCGCTGTAAATATTATATTGATTGGAATGGAACGAAAACGTTAGCGCACCCGTTTCATGGGTCGAAAAGAATTGGTTTGGACTCTGAGAACCGGTCAACTCGCCCAAAAGTGTAGCATTTTCATCAGGACCATCGTAAACCCTTAGATAGTCATTGTAGGCAAGTGAAAATCGAAGGAAATTGACCCGCACTCTATCTTCGCTATTTTGAGGGTAAATGGTTTCCGTATAGGACTCGTTATTATAATAGCTGTCGTTTGGACCTCCACTGTCGTAAAATTTATCTCCCCCGCAGTAATCGGCATTCGTTCTTATCGTAAACGGTCCCTTCCTATTATCTCCATTGGCATCACACGTTCCTTTTACATAGATATCATATTCGGTATAAGAGTTCAAATTGTTTAGGGTAATTGAGGTGCCCGTGGTACGTACTATGGTGCCATTACCAGGAATAAACCGTTTTTCACCATATTCAAATTCCCATGCTGTCGCCGTACTACCCGACGGGGTCCAATTGATATCAATTGTGTTCGTAGTTACGGAAATTTGATCTTCAGTAATATTTGGAGGGTAACACCCACCTAGGTCATCAACACGAACATCATCAATGGCCAAATCGTCATAAAAACTATGGTCGGTGCTCTCTTCAGCAATAAACCGTATACTGATCACATCAATATTTTCAGGTAGAAAAGATAGATCTACGAATATCTCTTGCCAGCCCAAAGTATTGGTCGCATTCGTATATACCTCTTCAACCATCTGCCCACTATTGTACACTTCTACCGAAAAGTCAAGGTTGTTCCCACCTTCATTATGGCTGTTAAGGAAAAAAGAAAGTCCGGGCGTGGTCAACGTTGAGATATCGATATCAGGTGTTTCCAAAATTGCACTTCCCTGATTAGAACCATCGTCTACATATGCGAAAATATATCCACTTTCCGTATTTCCGGTGGTACGTCCGCCTCTTCCTAAATTACCTGAACGAGTATTAAACAGCCATGGTGTTTCCCCTAGATCATTCTTCCAACATTCAGGAACTTTATTATAGGTTGAAAATTGTTGGTAAAATGGTGCCGTATAAGGGGTACATAATGTAATTGCCTCAATGGACTGGCTTTCATCGCTATTACCACCTTTCGTACACCCCGACCGAACATAGAACTCATACGCAGTATTGGGATCGAGCCCATCAATAACTGTAGGATTAACCCTAGAAGATACCGAGGTACCCGAACCAATGATAAATCCGGGTACACCATATTCTATTTGCCATTCATTCGAACCTCCAGTTTCGCTCCAACCCAAGGTTATAGAATTTGAAGTTCTGTTGTTGATCACCAGTGCGTTAGGTGGACTACAATTTGGTTTTGCTTCGCAGGTTACCGTAGCATCCCAACCTGAATAGGTAGCGCTTCCATCTGAGTAAAAACCAAAGGTCAGAGCTCCAGAAGAATGGGTAGATTTTAAAAATGGAATGGCCGCCCTACCACTATATCTTCCTAATAGAGGAGACGAAGTACTATTCCCATCATAAATGGCGAGATAATCGCAGCAGCCTTCCAGTTGAAAAGAATTAAACTGCACCATCACCCTATTATCTGGACTATTCGGTAAAATGACCTTAGTATAATTTTCTCTGTTGGAATAATTTCCATCCGCCCCTCCAGTATCATAAAAATGGTCTCCTCCGCAAAAATCCTCTAGCGTGGTCGTCAATAGTGGTCCTTCCGCTGCTCCGGTTCCACCAAATTGACATTGGGGCCTTAAATAAAAACTGTATTCTGTGGAAGACTCCAGACCGTCAACGGTAATGTTGTTTCCTGTAACGTTCAACAGGGCACCTGTACCAAGTTCAAATCCTGAAGGTCCATATTCCAATTCCCAATTAATCCCATAAGAATCTTCCCATTGCAATTCAGCATAGGAAGGCCCCGTAAAAACAATCGTAAAGTTTTGAGGTGCTGGGCACCCCGTAGAAAACATGTTCACTGAAGAAAAACCACTTTCCCCGCATGTATTAACGCTTTTGACCCTGTAATAATACTGGGTATCGTAAGCAAGTACTTGAGAGGTATAGTTGTTCTCTTGGACACTTTGGGAATCGATTATTTCATTAAAATTAGCATCTGTGGCTATTTCAATTTGATATTCTGTTGAATTGACATCCTCCTGCCAATCAAAAGCATTTAAAGGACTTATCCCAATTTCACCGTCAGTTGGATATAACAAGTTAGGAGTTGATAAATTTTGATCATAGAGCCGAAGTGTCAACGATACTTGCTTCGTAACGGAAGCTGAAGTGCCCGTTATCGTAAAATCATAATTTCCCACTTGCAAATTCTCCGTTCCACTAATCAAAAGATTAACCAATTGGCCGCTCGTTTGTGGTCCGGTAACATTTTCAGGGTCAAAAGTAGCCCTTAAACCGCTTGGCAGATTCTCTATTGAAAAAACGGTGTTCTCATCAAAATCGAGAAATGTTCTATACATACATGTGAATTGGGTATCTTCACCTGAACAAACATCGTTAGATAGTTCGTTGAAATTCAAGACGAATTCAGATGCTTGGGTGGTAAAATAATCGGGATTTATGGCATAGAAAATATTATCTACCGCCTTGACCATTAAACGAGCAGCTGTTGAATTTGGAATGGCTGGCAAAACAAAAGTCGCCTCGCCATCGTTGGGGGTATTTTCCAGCAAGGGTATATTATAATTATATCCATCGGTGGATAGAAATAGTGACACCGAATTTACATTTACGGGAGCTTGGTTTGTATTGGCCACGTTCCAGTTAACGGTAACCGTATCTCCCGATTCCCATGTGACATTCGTATTGGGTGTAATGACTTCAAAAGGTCCAGAATTTCCGTCGACGGTAACCTGCATAAGATCTGATGCTGTTTGCCCGCCCGCAACATCATTATCTCGAACGGTGAAGGCTAATTCAATTGTTCTACCGACACTTGGTAAGGTTTCCCAAGTAGGCGCAAGGTTATTTTCAAGCACATCATCCAATTGAGGGAAATATCTAACGGGAGTATGAGTAGGAGGCCTCGACCTGAATATAGCCCCTTGTGTCCAATTAGAACTTGGGGTTCCCCCTGATGTCGGAACTTCTGGGTCATTCTGCTCCCAACAATAAGTTAGACTTTCATCACCATCGATGTCAGTGGCTTCACCCTCTAAAAAGAACGGTGTCGACTTCGGTATCACATGATCACCACCAGCATTTGCGGTAGGAGGATTATTTGAAATTGAAATCAATTCTGCACAATTACTTCGCTCGATCGTATGAACCCCAACATCCCTAATGTTGACATAGTTGAAATAATCATCTGATGCTTGTTGCACATTCGGCGAACAAATACCTGCATAACTCATAATGGTACTGCCGCTTCCTGGTTCTACCTCACTATTGAGCCCGCTTCTACAATAAGGGCTGCCCATCACGTGATAACTTCCAAATTGATGCCCCATTTCATGCATCACCAACAGGCCAAAACCATCAGTTTCTGGAGCATTATGAGCCGAAAACGCACTTCCTTTTGAACCATCCGAACACACACACGCTATACAACCAGCGTTCCCATGAACTGAAGAGGATAGCACAAACAAATGCCCCACATCATAGGAACCCGCACCAATGGTTGCATCTAACATGTTCTGCAATTCTCCATTATAGCTCCCGTTATACGGATCAGTACTTTGCTGCAAAAAAATAAGGTCATCGGTATCAGGAACCAGTTCCATCGTGACCGCAAAATCACGTTCAAAAACTGCATTCACCTGTGTCATTGTGGCTACCATGGCCGCCAAAACTTTGGTTTTTCTTTCCGTATCATCAGTCTCCGTGCCATCTAAAAAATATTGTGAAAACTCGCCTGTCGTAGAAAGGGCCAACCTATATTTTCTTAGATATCCATCGTTTGCATTACGGGAAGTGGTGGAAGAGAAAAATTGGCTTTTCCCGGAAATTTCTTCTAAGGTACATTCCATTATGTTCTTTTCAATGGACGAATCAAACACCAAATATTCGGATTGCCTCCCAATTTTTGATGGAGAAATAATCAGAGGGTTTCCTTTATTATTATAAATAAAACCATGTAGACCGTCTGCCTCTGAAAAACTAAAATGTAAAGAGCTTCCATCACCTGACATTCCCACGAAAGAACGAATATCTGGATATTTTTTACTTAATTCAGGATGTAGTATTTGACTTTCATAGACGGTATATGCAGTAAAATCACCTTTTTGGTTCGGAAAATTGATGATAACGGCAGATTTTTTTTTCGCTATTCGTTGCGGAGCATTTACACATGCTTGCAGCAGTAATTTAGCATCCAATCGAAATGTTCGAAGACTATCTTTTTGAAAAGTAGTTTTTGAAGACGCTGTATTTATTTTTTGCCAAGGATTTGTTTGACTATAAGTAGCTGCATTGAAAAAAAGTGTACAAATAATTACACATCTAAGCATGGTTAGTTTCATCATAAACTTTGGTCAGTTATCAACCTATAAAAGAAGAAAACGGTGATTGGTTGGTTATCAACATTCTGTCTAAATGTAAGGTTGTATACAGGCTTGTAGACCGATAATTCGATGTAAGGTGTTTTTTTTAGACTAGATGGCAAACCCCTACAATGTTTAAAATGAATTTTTGGGATAAATTTTACAGGAATTTACATATAAAATTTCTTAAAATTCTTTTTTATAAGCAAAAGACCTTAAGAACATATTTTAAAAAAAACTCAAAACGCAACTATCTTTCTCCCTTGTCTGCCAAAGGTATTACTGCGCTATGAAAAAGTTCATGAACGAACTATGACCAGTCTTAATTAAGATTCTCCTTAAACGTAAAAAGAGTTTATAACTACAGTAGATTTTGGGCTTGTAGAACAGTGCTATCCCAATGTTACGAAACTAGCACGTAAATTATCACTAGTCATTACTGTTCACATAATCCTGTAAATAGGCATATCGTTCTGTCAGTTTCCCGTTTTGGGTCATCTTGGCCCGTTTTAAAACGCCGTCCTTATCCCCATTGAAAAAAGCGGGAATGACATTTTTTATAAACGCCTCCCCAAAACCTTCACTGGCATCACGGGGAAGTTCGCAAGGCAGATTATCCACGGCCATTACGGCAATAGCGTCCGGATTCTTAAAATCGGTCTCGGATTCTGACTTCGGGTCATACCCGAAAATGGGATCGGCAATGGTCGACGGTCTGATCGTGGAAGCCACGGGACCATCAATATCACAACTAACGTCTGCCACCACCCTAATCTTAAATTCTGGATGCTTGACATCTTCCCGAGTGAACAAATAGGGCGCTCCCTGTCCGTAAAAATGGCCTGCAATATAGAAATCGGTCACTTTGGCAAAGCGAAAAAAGTTCGACTTATATTCTTCCGGATGAGCAAAAAAGTTAGCCTTGTTACCACGGACCCCGTCTTTGCGTTTATTGTATTCTCCGGCATCTATTTGGCAGTATACAGGTTCACTGAACTCCTCTTCTAAATATTGAGCCACCGTTACCCGTCGCATCCCCATGCCGTCCAACATTTCTCGAGACCCATTGCCTACCCTGCCCCTGCCGGTCAGCAAAACCTTGATATTGGGGAGCTTTATTTTTTTAAGCTCATCGATCAACGCTGGTTGGTCTGGCAAATCATTGGCCTTGGGCAACTGAAAAGTGTCGTATTTGAGTCCGTATGCCCGAAACCCATTATACGCACCAACGATACCCGCATACCTTCCAAAAGCGACAACGCGCTGCCCTTGGACATTGGTGATGACCTCATGGTCATATAGCTCGATATGCTTCTCCAAAATAGCCTGCAACAAATCTCGGTTATAGGGTTGCTTTTTTATGGTATGGGAAAAGAAAAAGTACTTTTTGTTGGGTATTAAGGCATCGATGGGCACTTCCTTGACGCCTAGGAGGACATCGCAACTTTCCATTTTGTCCGCCACCGTGATACCTGCTTGTACATAGGCATCATCTGCATAGGCCCTGATGGGAGAGGGTTCTACGATGAGTTCTGCCTTGGGATAGGCTTTTGCGACTTTTTGACAGGCTTTTGGCGACAGCACTACGCGTCTATCAGGTGGATTTTTACGTTCTCTGATGATTCCGAACTTCATATGGGGCTTTGGTATAAAGATTGCATAAATGTAAAAGGAATTACAGCGGTTCACAAACTTTTGTTAGCTTTGCTGCCCGCATTAGATTTCTAGCGTTTTGAAAGAAGATCGGATTTGCGTCAGGGATAGAAGCAAGTACCGTGTACTGCTGAAACCCCGACCCTTTTGCAAAAAAGGGGAATGCCCATCTACTTTTAACGAAGAAGTTCATTAACATATTGGGGCCGACCGGTTTTGACAGCAAGACCAGTTGGAATGTAAGCATGCCGAGCGCTGGGGTACAGCTCGTTAATATCATACTTCACACTTTTAATTGGCGAAAATAATTACGCTCTTGCCGCTTAATCCGAATTACAGTAGGATTTAGCCTCGTCCCTACAAGGTAGGGAAGCGAGATGTTCCTGAATAGCCCTTGTTGACGGCGATTCTTTTAGGAGCACCAGAAAAGTCAACACAAGGGTGTCCGCTCGCTTTGGTGGCACCACTAAAACCTTAAGAAGATAAGTGTGTATTGGGCGGTTTCTGGTCAGGTACACATCGAAAATCAATCAGATTCTAAGCATGTAGAAAGCATTGCGATTGCTTGTTTGGACGAGGGTTCGAATCCCTCCGGCTCCACTAAAATGATATCATTTGATATCAAAAACCCTGTAATCATATGATTTACAGGGTTTTTTATTTTATCTAGTTTCATTTGACATTAAATAAAAAAGTCACCAAATCGATACCCATTTTAAAAAATAAAAAGTGGTGTCGATATCCTTGTATTTATCTCTTTTTGAGTTTTTTACGAAAAAAATAAAAAAAACGAAATGTTGGACATTCAAATCAATTCATAAACCAAGGAAAGAATGTTGAGCTTGGGATTGGAATCATAAAATCAAAATACAGTAAACGGCTATATAAGAAGAATGGTTTCATTAATAATTTTTCCTCGGGGCATCTTTTTCCTGCTGACACAAATAATGGTTATGTATTTTTCACCAACGATGAAACGAGGTACAAACCGAATGAAACTTCTCAAAACTCCTTGATCAGGAAACACCAATAAATAGAGGAGATAAGTAAATTTATAATTGGTTAATTATTAAAATAACTTAGAACCTTGATAGTTTTTTTAAAATAATTAGCGTTCTCCCGGAACAGTCATAAACTATCTTATTTTAAATACGGACTTTTTATAATCTAGCCATATCACAGTCTTTAGCAGATATACTTTTAAAAAAGAAAAGTAGAAATCAAAATTCCTGAGTCTCAAAAGATTGGACCTAACTACTACGGAAGTCCAGCAATTGGAGGATGCAACCTATATAATTGAAAATAAACAAAAAATTGTCCGCATCGGGCTGGCATAAGCGTTGGTAACATATTAGTACTGAAATGGTTTGACTTTGATACTTCAAGAAAATTAAAGGCACTCCTCGATAACTACCATCATAAAATATCAAGCTATTTTTATTAATAAGAATAGTAATGATGCCCTGAATCGTGTTATTAATTTTCAAATTCTTTACAATTATTCAACTTATTATAAGATTAATTTGGTTAGGAAAAAAATCTGCCTATCTTTGCATACCAAACGTTCGGTTTTTATGAAAGATTCTAAAGAACATATTTTAAAAACGTCTTTGCTCCTGTTTTTACAGAAAGGATTTAAAGAAGTAACGATGAACGAAATCGTAAAGAATTCCGGCTTTTCAAAAGGGGCTTTTTATCATTATTTCAGCAGTAAAGAAGAGGTATTTAAAGAAGTCATAGACGTTTATTTCAGACAAATGCTTCATTTGGATTATGAAACTTTACCATCTGATTCTTTATATGCTTTTTATCAGGCTAATTTAGAGATTCAGCAAAATAGGGATAAAATGATTCATCGATGGTATAAAGAAACTTTTGAAGGCGATGTGCCCAATAACATATATTATATTTTGTTTGATGCCCTTCGACTGTTGCCGGATATTAAAAGACAACAAAAGGAAAGAATTGAAGAAGAACTGAAGGCTTGGGAGAAAATCATTAAAAAATCGATTAGTACAGGAGAAATTACCCCTAAATTCTCTCCAAAAAATTTAGCGAAACAATTTGTATATAGCAGTGATGGCATCGCCTTGCATATGGTAATGATAAGCAGCTCGACCGAACTTCTTGATGAAGTTAAAAGTGTATGGGACAGTCTTTATGATAGTATAAAAACCTAAAAAAATTTAATATATTACAGACCGAATGGTCGGTTTTAATATCGTTATTAATATGAATTAGAATATAAATATTTTTCACCCTATACATACCGAACAGTCGGGTTAAACTATGAAAAGAATGAAAATGCATAAAAAACTACACTTGCTCTTCGGAGTACTGATGAATGCTTTTCTGATAGCAAATGCTCAGGAATCAAAGGAGCTATCCTTAAAAGACGCGCTGAATTATGCGCTTGAACACAAAGCGGATGCTAAAAAGGCAGCGTTGGATATCTCCAAAAGTGCTTATCAAATTCTGGAAAAAAGGGCGGAAATATTGCCCACCATAGCTTTAGATGGTAACCTAATTAATAATCCGATTCTTCAGGAAACCGCTTTGCCCGGTGAAATTCTGGGAGAACCCGGCACCGTAGTAATGGCTCCTTTAGGACAAAAATGGAATGCCGATGGTGGAATTAATTTAACTCAGAAATTATTTGATCAATCGGTTTTTATCGGATTGAAAGCGGCAAAATCTAGCCGGGAGTTTTACCAAATCAATCAGCAACTTACCGAAGAAAATGTAATCGAAAAAGTAGCTTCACAATATTACCACACCCTCATTTTACAAGCCAATCTGACTGCGGTAGATACCACGTATCAAAACACTGTAAAGATTCAGCAAATCATTACAAGTCAATTTGAAAACGGACTGGCGAAAGGAATAGATGTCAAGCGCATTCAGGTAAAAGTGGCTAACCTTCAGGCGCAGCAACAAGAACTTCAGAATTCCATTCAAATCAGTAAAAACACCCTTAAGTTTTTAACCGGTTTGCCTATTGAAAGGATGATTACTTTAACGGAAGAGTCCTCTCCCCTCCTACCTCAAATTGAAAAAGAAACCTTTGACGTCAGTTCACTCAACGCCTATCAATCGCTAACGAAAGAGAAAGAGTTACGCAACTATGCGTTACAGGAAAGCAAGGCGGCCAATTATCCTACACTTGGTCTTAGCGCTCAATATCATTACCAGGGTTTAGGCGATACCTTCCCCATTGGAAAGGATGAAACCCAACAGGTGTACTGGACGGATTATTCCAGTATCACCCTTAACCTGCACATCCCCTTTTTTTCAGGGTTGAAAACACGCGCCAAGATAAGACAGGCACAACTAGATGTGGAAACCATTCAACTGGACATAGAAGATAAAGAACTATCGCTTCGGGCAGATTTCGAAAACGCGAAAAATCAAATCAGAACTAGTGAGATTACGATAGAAAATCAGCAGCAAAATGTCGTGCTGGCAAAAGAAGTGGTCGAAGATATTCAGAACAACTACACGAACGGGCTCGCTCCGTTGACCGATGTTCTGGATGCCGAAACTTCCCTGATCGAAGCACAAAATAATTATAACAAGGCGGTACTCGATTATCGCCTGGCGCAACTCGACTATTTAAAATCAAAAGGTGAATTACAAACCCTCTTAAAATAAGCAGAAAATGAAAAAAATAATATACAGCATACTCATTGGTGCCATAGTCCTTGGTGGGGCGATATACATCCTTCTTTCCAACAAAGCACAAAATCAGCAGGAAACCGCTTTGATTACTCAAAAGAACCATGCCATTAGCGTTAAGGTAGATACGGTAAAATGCATTACCCCACAACTCAGCTACAGGAGTAACGGAACGTTTAAACCAGAACAGGAACTCATCGTCACCCCGGAAACTTCAGGCACCATTTTAAAAATTATGGTCAAAGAGGGCGACCAGGTACAAAAAGGACAAACCCTGGCTTATCTTAAAAAAGATCAGGCCAAGGTATCCTATCAGAATGCCAATGCCAACTACCAAAATGCCTTTGAGAATTATGAACGTTACCAACGGGCATACAAGACAGGCGGAGTAACCCAGGAGCAATTAGAACAAATGCAATTGCAGTTGAACAACGCGAAATCAAGCTTGGAAAATGCCAATTTGGATATGGAAGATACCCGCATTAAGGCTTCGATAAACGGTGTGATCAATAAAAAATTCGTAGAAACGGGAGCTGTTGTAAATACGGGTACGTCCCTTTTTGAAATTGTAGATATCACTACTTTAAAACTCCTGGTAAGCGTCCCGGAACTACAGGTTTCTAATATTCGTGCAGGGCAGCAAGCACAGATTCAATTAAACGTTTATCCCGATACTACATTTACCGGCAACGTATCTTTTGTGGCCGCAAAAGCAGATGGTTCCCTTAATTTTCCGGTAGAAATCACCTTACAAAATAGGCAAAATCATCCTTTAAAAGCCGGAATGTACGCCACGGCCATTTTCAATTTCTCTTCCGAAGAATTACAGCCGATAAGCGTTATTTCCCGCAATGCCTTTACCGAAGGTTTGGGCGAAAGTGAGGTTTTTGTGGTAAAAAACAACAAAGTGCACCTGCAAAAAGTACGAACAGGAAAAAACTTCAATAATCAGGTAGAAATTCTTGATGGTTTACAGCTTGGGGATGTGGTTGTGACCAGCGGACAGATCAATTTAGAAGATCAATCTGCTATACAAATTATTCAATAAAAAAGATATGAAATTAGCAGCAATACCTATCAAACGTCCCACGATTGTAGTGGTTCTTTTCACCATTCTTATTTTAGGCGGACTTTATAGCTACAGTAGGTTAGGCTATGAATTGTTACCAAAATTCAGCCTCAATTTAATTACCATTTCCACTCCATATCCCGGAGCTTCTTCCAGTGAAGTGGAAAACTCGGTGACCAAGAAAATAGAAGATGCCATCTCTTCGGTAGAAAATGTCAAAAAAATAGAATCGAAATCTTTTGAAGGGCTTTCCACCGTAAGTTTAACCCTGACTTCCGATGCCGATGAGAATGAATCTTTGAATGATGCGCAGCGTAAAATAAATGCGATTGAAAAAGACTTACCGGAAGATGTAGACCCGCCGTCACTCAGCAAATTTTCGCTTAGTGATCTGCCCATTATCACCATTGGTGCCACTGCCAATATGGAAGAAACAGCATTCTACGATTTATTGGATAAAAAAATAAAACCGGTACTTTCCAGTACCAAAGGCGTAGGCCAGGTCACTGTGATTGGAGGTTCTGAAAGAGAAATACAAGTGAATATTGATCCTGAAAAAGTAAAAGGCTTCAATCTGACCTTGCCCCAGGTGGTCAGCATTATTTTAGCTTCAAATATTGATTATCCTACCGGAAATTTAAAGACCCGGCACAATCGGGTGCTCATCCGTTTATCGGGTAAGTATGAAAATGTGGAGGAGCTACGCAATTTGGTGGTGAGCTCCACCGATGGAATTCAGGTTCGGGTACGCGATATCGCTGAAGTAAGGGATACCCAAAAGGAGATAAATAAAATTGCCCGTGTTAATGGCAAAGATGCCATTATAATGCAGGTAATGAAACAGTCAGATGCCAATGCTGTAGAAGTGAGCGAAGCCATTCACCGCAGTTTAGAAGAAATGGAGGCGCAGTATGCCGGCAATCAGGTGAAATTGCCCGTTGTAGATGACAGCAGTGAATTTACTTTACAATCCTCTGATGCGGTAATGCACGATTTAATTTTAGCGGTGGTATTGGTCGCGGTGGTAATGTTGTTTTTCCTGCATACCATACGTAACGCTTTTATTGTAATGGTTTCCATTCCCGCATCGCTTATCGCCACGTTTATAGGGATGTATCTCTTGGGATATACGCTCAACCTGATGAGTTTATTAGGCCTTTCGCTGGTGGTGGGTATTCTGGTAGATGATGCCATTGTAGTATTAGAAAACATTTACCGCCATATGGAAATGGGAAAAAACCGGGTGCAGGCCGCTTATGACGGGATGATAGAAATTGCGTTTACCGTTTCAGCAATTACCCTGGTTATTGTGGTGGTATTTCTGCCAATCGCGATGAGTACCGGATTGGTTTCCGATTTAATTGCGCAATTTTGTGTTACTGTTATCCTGGCGACCTTATTCTCCTTACTTTCTTCCTTCACGATTGTTCCCTGGCTTTCTTCCCGCTTCGGCAAACTAGGAAAAATCACCGGTAAAAATTTCTTTGAAAGAATCATTTTGGGCTTTGAAAAAGGACTGGATAAATTCACCCATTTGGTAAGTGGTTTATTAAAATGGTCGTTGGTTCACAAAGGCAAAACCACCCTGATTGTGATGGTATTATTTATAGGTTCGTGTACGCTTTTGGTAATGGGCTTTATCGGTGGGGAATTCCTTCCTCCGGTAGATCGCGGACAGTTTGTGGTACAATTGGAACTCAACAAAGATGCTTCTTTGGAAACCACGAATCTGGCCACTCAAAAAGCGGAAAAAATACTGAGTCAACATCCTGAAGTTAACCGCTTAGTCACTACTGTGGGGCAAAGCAGCGATGGAACATTCAGTACTCAGGAAACCCCTTTTAAATCTGAAATTACGGTAGCCTTAGTCGATAAAGCCAAGCGGGAAGATAAAACCACTGTTTTTGCTGCCAAAATAAAACGGGAATTACAACAAACCCTGGTTGGGGTAAAAATTAAAACCGCTACGGTAAGTATTGTAGGGGGCGCTGATGACGCCCCCATATCCTTGACCATTACCGCTCCCAATTATGCAGATGCTTTGGAATTTTCTAAAAAAGCCCTGGATTCTTTGGCAAAAGTTCCGGGAGCTACCCAAATAAAAAGCAGTGCAGAAAAAGGGAATCCTGAGGTACAGGTTTCCATAGACCGGGATAAAATGGCGGCTTTAGGGATTGGATTGCAGGATGTGGGAATGGCTATGCAAACCGCTTTTAACGGCAATACCGATGGGAAATTTCGCGCCGGGGCTTATGAGTATGACATCAACATTAAATACAATGCAGGGCATCGGTTGTCTATTCAGGATGTGCGCGATATTTCTTTTGTGAATGCTGAAGGCAAACGGGTTCAACTCTCCCAATTTTCGACTATTACGGAAGGTACTGGGCCTAGTTTTTTGGAACGTCGGGACAAAAGTGCCGCAGTAACTATTTCTGCACAAGCGGCAGGAAGACCTTCTGGCGATATTGCTGCCGATTGGGAAGAAGCTTTTGCTAAGATTCCGCGGGACAATGGCGTAAGTTATATCTGGGGCGGCGATATGGAAAACCAGTCGGATAGCTTCGGAACTTTACTCATCGCTTTATTGGCAGCTGTTATACTGGTCTATCTTATTCTGGTGGTGTTATATGACAGTTATCTATACCCGTTCGTCGTACTATTTTCCATTCCACTTTCTTTTATTGGGGCACTTTGGGCATTGGCAATTACCAATAATGCGCTGAACATATTTACCATTTTAGGAATCATTATGCTTATTGGTTTGGTAGCTAAAAATGCGATTCTTCTGGTCGATTATGCCAATCATCAAAAGGCGGAAGGCATAGATACCTTTAATGCCCTGGTGAATGCCAATCACGCCCGGTTACGCCCTATTTTAATGACGACTATAGCTATGGTTATTGGTATGGTTCCTATTGCTTTGGCCAATGGTGCCGGAGCCGAGCTCAACAATGGCTTAGCCTGGGTGATTATCGGCGGACTCATCAGTTCTTTATTTCTTACACTGATTGTTGTTCCGGTTGTGTATGCTGCCTTCGATAAGCTGGCGGTAAAATTTAAAAGTAAAAACCGCCATGCGGACGCCATCAATAATTTAGTAACCTCAAAAAATTAAGGAGATGCCAACAGCACCAAAATGGGTAAACGATGCCATGGAAACACTCGCTTCTTCTAGGATGAGAATGGTAGAAGTAGTAGAAACCACTTACATCACCCCACAACTCAAAAAAATACAATTGAAAGGAGATTTTTCAAAGCTAACTTTTGAACTGGGTCACACCATTTCGTTTCGTGTGAATGATAATGATTCAAGACATTATACTGTTTCCTATGGTGATGTTAAAGCTGGGGTAATAGAATTTATAGCTCATATTCACGGAGATGCCGTAGGGGCCAAATTTATAGATAACCTTAAGCTAAGAGACGAAATTAAAATGGGCCTACTAAGAGGATCAAAACAGTATGATCCTAATGTAAAGCAACAGTTGATTTTTGGAGATGAAACCTCGTTAAGTTTGATGATGGATTTTTTACCCAGGCTTCAAAAAAATCTCCATCAGTTCATGTTTTATATAGAATTAGATGAGGAAAATAAAGCAGTTCCTGAATTACTAGGACTGACGAACTATATGGTGTTTTCAAAGCAGGATGTGTTCAGAAGCAAAGAAAAAATCAGGGAGTTACCCGTATTCAAAAATGGTGATTGGCAAAATGCCAATATAGTACTTACAGGAAATATAAACTCCCTACAAAACTTCAGAAAAGTATTCAAAGAACATAACCACAAAGGAAAGCTCTTTGTGAAAGGTTTTTGGTTAGAAGGTAAAAAAGGATTATAAAATGGAAAAGATAGAACAAAAAGGAGTGATTTTGATTCCGGATTTTAGCGGATTTACAGATTTTGTACTAAGCCATAATTTGTATGTAGGAGGTTACATTACAGAAAAATTGTTAAGTAGTATTATTGACAACAATACATTAGCTTTTGATATTTCAGAAATAGAGGGAGATGCCGTGCTTTTTTACAAGTATGGAGAGCCTTCAGATATGACCAGTATCCTTCAACAGGCGATGTTGATGAAAAATGCTTTTGGTAAATGTCTGGAAGATCTACATCAGCAATTAAAAACGAAGATCCTTCTTTCTTTAAAATTTATTGTTCACTATGGTACTTTTTCTGAATACGTTATAGGGAAATTTAAAAAGCTATATGGAGCAACGGTCGTTGAAGCGCATAAGTTATTAAAATACCATTATGTAGAGCATCAGCCGTATATCCTATTTTCTCAACAATATTTAAAGGCTATCGAAAATGAATACGGCAAAACTGTCCATTTCGAGGAAAAAACAAGAACCGATAGTTGTGATGCTTGTATTTATAGCCCTCCTGTGGGCTTAATAAAATACATTTGAATATGAGTTGAACTCTCCATTTGAAATTATTAAAGAGGAAATAGGAGGGTCGTTAAATTGACAAAATTTTCGGTAAATCAAAATACACAACGTTAAATCAATTCCATCATATTAAAACTATCAATCCTATAATCGGCAATTTCAAAGTGTAATTTCTTATTCCCATTTGTAAAGAAAGCAACGCTCATTCCCGCTTTCTTTGCTGCCAATATTCCGGAATAGGAATCTTCAATCACAAGACAGTACTTAGGATCTATGGCTAGCTTTCTGGCTGTTGTATAATAAATGGCAGGATCTGGCTTTCCTTTTACTTCAAATTCTGCCGAAGAAATGGCATCAAATAAATGTGCTATTTCTAATTTTCCCAAAACGACAGGGATAATTGTAAAAGGTGAATTTGTAGCCAATCCAATTTTATAATTTTTAGACTTTAATCTTTCCATAAAAGTTTTTACTCCATGTATTAAACAGTCTTTTGATTTTATTAATTCAACCACTCTTGATACAACCATTTGCTCCGCTTCTCTTAAGCCTATATTGCTCCAAGGAAATTTTTTATACCAAAATTGAGTGACCTCGGAGGTTATCATTGATTGGGTTTCTTTGGCATATTCTTCGATTACATTTACCCCCAAAGAAGAAAAAACTTCCTTTTCGGCCTGTTTCCATATTACTTCTGTATCAATTATGACCCCGTCCATATCAAAAATCACAGCCTTCTTGTCTTTTAGATACATTTTGTTATTTTTTCAAAATACTTAAATATTCCATCCAAGGACCGACTTCTTTTGAATACTATTTTGCCATTACCCGTGATATTTTTGCTAGGTGGCCTAAATCATGTACTACCCAAGTGGCTATTAGCTGTTGAAGTATCACCTTACCAAATTCCGGGTGAATTCCGATACGGCTTAAATCTTTTTCTTTGATATTTAGGGACGTTAATTTTTCAAGATTCTTCTTTCGTAAATCTTTGAATTCTTGAATCATAGTCTCAATGGGTTTGTTTTGATCCCCCTTTAACTGTGCAAACCGGTCAAATGACTGAAACAGTTTATTATCAGAATCACTTAAAATTATTTTGATACGTGTTATCCAATCTGTTTTTTCACCAAAAATCAAATGCCCAAGAATATCATACGGGCTCCACGTGTCTTTCCCTTCATTGTTCTTTATCCAATCTTTTGAGAGTGTTGATAAGTATGATTCTATGACGAATGGCGTTGTTTTTAAGATTTCAATTGATTGATCTAGTCTAAATTCCATCATAATTCCTTTTTATTTCACATTCCTATTTCTTAGGCAGCTACTCTAAATCCTGATCACAGCTACCGACTGTTTTAATTATAAGGGGAAACATAAAAGGGTTTATTCTTTAGTGTGCATTCCATTTTTTCATTTTATAAGCGGCGTCCCAAAACTGGTATTCCATACGTGATGCCGTAATAAAGGCATCAGTCATTTTTTGTCTTATAGCAGGTGTGGTGCTTTGGGCTGCTTTATCACATAAGTCTATGGCTTTTTTTACAGCTTCAGTAAAATCCTCTCCTCCATAAGTTGCAATCCACTTTTCAAAAGGATTATTGAAAGATTGGTGATTGGCAATTATATACTCCCCTACGTTTTTATAGATCCAAAAACAAGGCAGCGTTGCGGCCATAGCAACCTCATAAGGTTCGAATGCTGCCGTACTTCTCAGAAAATGTGTATAATGATGGCAGACAGGCTGAATGATTCCTTTGTCCGACACCCCAAAATCTTTAAAATAGGATTCGTGCAAAGCATTTTCCACCACAAGGGCATTTTCAGCAAATCGTATATAGGCTAACGTGTCTTCAATATGGTAGGCTTTGGCTCCAATTAAGGCAAGGGCTCTTCCAAAATGCTCTAAGTATAAAGAATCCTGTAGCATATAAAACTGAAATTTATTCATTGGAAGATTGCCTTCGGCTAACTCTTCAATAAAGGGCATTTTAAGAATGGATTTATAAATTCCGTCAATAGATTGCCAGGTTTTTTCAGACCATTTCATTTTTAATAAGTTTTTGGGGGTTAAAAAAGTGATTTAAAGGACCATTTCCTTTTCCGGTTTTTATATCTGCACCGTACTTTATAGCTTTATATACATATTGCTGTCCAAGCTCCACCGCTTCATACATACTTTTTCCCATTGCTAGAAATGAAGCTATAGCGGAAGATAGCGTACAACCGGAACCGTGGGTATTATTGGTTGCAATTTTATTAAATTCAAAAGAATGATAGGTATTTGATTCATCTAATAGCAGCGAGGTAATGTGCTCTGTTTTCTGATGACCTCCTTTCAATAAAATGTTTTTACACTTTAATTCCTTAATACGCTCTCCGGCCAACTGCATCTCTTTTAAAGTCTCTACTTTTGTTTTTGAAAGAATAGCCGCTTCGTCCATATTGGGTGTGATGATATCTGCAATGGGTAATAGCTTTTCAATAATGGTGTTAATTGTCTCTTCTTCAATAAGGCGATGTCCACTGGTGGCTACCATGACAGGGTCAAATACGATAGGGATATGCTTATAGTCCTTCAGTTTTTTTACAATCACACCAACAAGTTCCGGGGTGTGGACCATACCTATTTTTATGGCGTCCGGAACAATATCTTCCATTATCGTTTCGAGCTGTTCGGCTACGGCTTGTATAGGAATGGGAAATATATTTTTAACACCTTGCGTATTCTGTACTGGCAATGCTGTTAATACAGATGTGGCATAACAGCCCAAGGCAGAAATAGTCTTTATATCTGCCTGAATTCCTGCACCACCGCTACCATCAAAACCTGCAATAGTTAATACAGATGGGTATTTATATGTCTTCATCTTAAGATTTCATTTTTTAGTTCATAGGCTGCTTTTCGAGGTTCAGTTGCACTACATATGGCAGAAACTACAGCGACACAGTCCGCACCTGCATTGATTATCGATTTTACATTGTGCAAATGAATATTACCTATCGCAACCAATGGTTTATCGGTAAGATGCCTCATCGTCTTAATTCCATCAAGTCCCCATTCGGTAACGGTATCGGTTTTTGTAGGTGTTCTAAAAACGGGACTGATACCTAGGTAATCAGAAACGGCTACTTGTGGATTATTCAATTGTTCAAGGTACTCTATGGAATAGCCTATATATTTGGTTTTACGCCATTGGTTTCTTATTTCGGAGGGAGTAACATCCTTATAGCCAACGTGTATACCTGTCGCATCCACTTTCTTCGCTACTTCCAGATTGTCATTGATGATAAGGGGAATTTGATAGGCATCGGTTATTTCTTTTAATTGGAATGCCTTGCGAACAAACGTATCCATTACATCATTCTTTTCCCTTAATTGGATGACATCTACCCCGCCCAAAATAGCCTGCTCTGCTACATCGAGAAAATGTTCATGTTTACAGTCTGCTTGGGAAATGACCAGATAGAGTTTATACGGGAATGCCGATTGCTTTTTCATCCCACTGAAACGTTGAGACATTTGTTAAATTCTTGTTCTGTTAAAGAATAAAGTTTATCAATGATGTTCATTTGTAAACTGCCCGGACCTGAAGATTGTTTTTCGGAAAGTTCTCCTGCTATTCCAAGTAGCGCCATTGCAGCGGTAGTGGCTTCTGTTTTATCTTTAACGATAGCTACAAAAGCAGCGATCAATGCTGATGCCGAACAACCTAAACCAGTTACCTTGGTCATCATAGGGTGACCGTTCTTTATGGATATGGCTCGATTCTTATCATCTAAAATGACATCCGTTTGTCCAGAAATACAAACAACAGAACCATATTGTCCCACCAGCGCACGTGCCGCCTGAACAGCATCATTACTTGAAGCGGTACTGTCCACGCCTTTCGTTGTAGATGCGTTGGAGTTTGACAGGGCCAAAATCTCGGATGCATTCCCTCTGATTACCGTAGGATGGTACTGCAGTAGTTTTTGAAGGATTTCATTTCTGTAAGGTGTAGCACCCGCACCTACGGGGTCAAGTACCCAGGGTTTGTTCAGCGTTTGGGCAGTTTCCGCTGCCATTAACATAGCTTCAGACCAATATTCGTCCAGCGTACCAATATTAATCAATACTGCACTTGCAATACCTACCATATCCTTAATTTCTGCTTTAGCGTGAGCCATTACAGGAGAAGCACCTACAGCCAGCAAAGCATTGGCCGTATTATTCATGACCACATAGTTGGTAATATTGTGTATTAAAGGAGATTGATTTTTTACCGATTGGATATGTTTCCAAAGTGTTCTTTCCATTTTGATCTATTTATTTTTTTTAAAAAATAGCTTTAGGAAAAAACTGAAAACAAAGAAAGAAACACCTTTATAAAAGAAGTTTTTTACTTTTCCCTACGTCGGTGTAAGCCGTATCAGGTTCAAAGGGACTCTCTCAATTCTTTTCAGAATACCCCTAAAGCGGTAACAAATGTACAAAATATTGCAATAGATAATTTTTGATTATAAAAAGTTTAAGTCTGTAACTAAATTCTAGAATGTTTCTAACATTTCTTAAATAAACTTTGAATTCAGTGTTCAGATTGTAACTATTTGATAACCTCCTTCCATTAAACCGGACAATTAAAACTAGAGAAAATAGGGCGGATGAATGTTCAATTTTAAACAAGTATTTGTTTATGAAAGGATTATAGTATTCGGAATTACCATAACTCAGCATATAGAATTCTTTTTACCCCTACGATTAGACCTCTCCTATTTTCCACTGAAAAATAGTGCCCTTTCCATAACTATTTTATTCACTCCCCATTCGGGAGTTTGAAATATACGGAATATACTTTTCTATTTTGATGACATTTTAAAAAAGGCTCGATATAGGGTAAAGAACAAACTTCAAAACCGAACATTTATGAGAGCATGTATTAAAAAAGGGAGCGGATACCTATTGATAATATTTTTATTGATAGGGGCCGTAGCCTGCAGTTCGGGTGATACGGAAATATCTGTTGATCCCAGTCCCCCCGAAAATCCAGATTCCAATCCCAATCCAACCCCGAATCCTGATCCGAATGTGTCTAAAACGCAGGACGATATTCCAGAGGTGGATGATAACGTGACCGACTTTATGCAACTTTATCAAGTCCCAGGCGCCTCACTTGCCGTTAGTGTCAACGAAAAGATGGTCTATTCCAAAGGTTATGGAAAGGCAAATGTGGAGAACTCCGTTAACGTAGAAGCGGACGATTTATTCCGTATAGCCAGTATTTCCAAGGTATTTACCGCAACAGCCATTTTAAAACTGATAGATGACGGGTTATTGAATTTAAACGAACCTGTTTTTGGACCTGATGGTGTATTGGGAGATGATTTTGGTACTGCTGTACTTACTGAGGGTGAGCTTAAGATCACCGTAGACCATCTCTTGCTACATGCATCGGGCGGTTGGGGTACATCCACTGGGGGAGACCCCATTGATTATCAGCCTAATTTGGCTCCTTCCGATTTTATAGAATATGTCTTCAACAATTGGACGCTCAATAACGCCCCAGGAGAGGTGTTCAGCTATAGCAACACAGGTTATTGGCTGCTGGCACGGATTGTTGAAAAAAGATCCGGAGTTTCCCTTGAGGCATATTTGAACGAAATGCTTTCACCTCTTGGGATCACCTCCTTCAAGATAACAACCTTTCGGGAAGATGACCTTGAAGAAGATGAAGTCTACTATTACGGCACCAATAGTGATACACCCTATATTTTCACCATTGCCTCCAGAAGGGACGGGGATGCTGGGGTGGTCATCAGTGCCCCTGACCTGCTGCGTTTCTTGTGCGCCATAGATGGGGCCTCAGGAAGACCGGATATACTGAGCGCCAATTCCATTCAATTACTGTCGAAGACCACCGAACTGTCAAACCTGGGCAGAGGACTGGCCGTTTGGGCCGAACAGGGAGTCAGATATTTTACAGGTAGTTTACCAGGAAACCGGTCATGGATGATGATTTCCAATAACGGACATACGGCGACCATCCTGTTGAATTTAAGAAGGACCGACACCACCCAATTTGACAACGACCTCCAATCCCTTCTATTGAATATCGTAAATGATGGGAACACTCCATGGCAAACAGATTTGGACCAATTCTGATGCTACACCTCATGTCGAATTACCATTGAGATAATAACAAATAATACCATTCAACCATTCGCAACAAAACAAAAAATGAAAACACTGATCACAATTTTAATACCCTGTCTTCTTTTTATTTCCTGTATGGGTGGATCCACTCCCAATAATAAAGACCTATCAACGTATTTAGACGACCGAAAATCAGATACCTATGAAAGTGAAGATCCAGAAGTTGAAGGGGAACCCCTAACGAATGCATTTTCCTCGAAACCGTTGCAGAGTACATCAAAAAAAATACACTCTTTGCGTGACGCGCGCACAGGTTTAATCGTAAATAGTGCACCCTACCCCAGTTCTTGGAAGGTAATTTCAAAACCTTATTATACCATGGATCAAAAAATCCCATCCTTTTTAATAGAGATTCAAGGTCCAAACCATCTGATGACATTCAATACGCCCACAAAATTCTTTGCTTCCTACCAAAATCCACAAATGGCACAGATAATGAACCAATACGGTTATGGGAACATGACTCGCAATATCGTCAGCAATGAACAACTCTTTAAAGAAGAAGTGGACGAAAGAATGAAAAACAGCGGATTTTCATTTGTGAAACAGCGAAATATGCCCAAAGAAGAATCTTTTTTAAGGCAGAGAATGCAAGCAAAAGGCTTTGGTCAAGCCGATCTGGAATATACGGCCAGCGAATGGAAAAACGATAAAGGACAAAAAGCTTTGGCAAGGATCATAAAAATAGCCATGCATCAAACTTTGGCTGGCAGTGAAAATATGATGATATGGTTCTACAACACGGATTACATCTTTGTGGACGAGGACCATTTTGAAGATACCTTGAATGAATTATTGGCCTCGAGTATGAAGATTGAAGATAATCCTCAATGGGAGCAATATATGCAACAGTTGAAACAGCAAAGAGCCTATGAAAACCAGCAGCGTATGCAAATAGCAGCGCAACAGCACCAACAGCGAATGAATGCCCAAACAGCAGCCTTCAATGCACACCAAGAAAAAATGAAGGGCATTTGGGCTGCTCAAGATGCTAATCATGCGGCTTTTATGAACCGGAATTTTGGAGTAGGGAGTGATACGTCACAAAAACAGTTCATAAACATGATCAACGAACAGGAAACCGTCTACAATCCACTCACTGGAAACAATTATCAGGTAGATGCAGGTTCGACCGAGTATTGGATGGACAGCGAAGGTAATTATATCAAGAACGAAGATCTTTTCTATACCCCAAACGGCGATATCAACCTCAATGACCGGGAATGGGTAAAAGTGAAGGGGGCCTATTGATGACATTTCTGGATTATTACGATACCTATATAAACCTTTTTAAGCTTTAATAATGAAACACTTTAAAATTTTCCTTTTGATCGGTGCCCTAACCATGGGTATATCATGCTCTAAAGACGAGAACAATGATTCCCAACAGGCCATTTTTGCAGGAAGTTGGTCCGGAACCTATTCAGGTGGCGATGCCGGTACATGGAACGCGACCATAGATGCCGACGGCATAGTGGAGGGCGAGGCATTTTCCAACAATCTTAAACAATCACTCCCCTTGAGCGGCAGTATTGACAACAGCGGGGATTTCAGGGCCACTGTGGGATCGGCCACAAACGGTGCTACCTTTAAAGGTGCCTTTACCCAAGAAAGTGCTTCAGGTACTTGGGAGAACAAAGCGTATGAAATCTCGGGAAGTTGGACCGGATCCAAAGATTAATTGAAGACAATAACCCTATAATACACCAATAATGAAAATTCCATATAAGAAAATTTTAATCGTACTCGTTGTTTTTTCCTTTGTTCTTGCTTGTAGCTCGAACGACAATGATGTAAAGACCGATGATAATATTTCCCAAACGGACGATGACCCAATCAACGGCGAAGATTATGAAATAGCAGAAGTAAAGATTTTGTTACCTGAGGATTCTGGGGTGAATCTATCGACCAGTACGTTGGTTTCCCTAGGCACCGATTCCAGTATAGATGCCAAGGGCATAGGCAAAGTACCTTTCAATAGTGGCACTGTGGAAGTAGGTTACCTTTTGGATGAAGAAAATAAGGTTTTGCTCGCTGGTTTCATTTCCGAAGAACGCAAAGAGCTATCCATTGAAACTACAGCTGAATTAATGGTTTATTACGCTTTAGACTATTATTTGCTGCCCGAGAGTGGAAAAAGTGCTTTTTTAAAAAGCATTGGGCAAACTCCTGGTTTTCCAGGTTTTGTTGAAGAAATAAAAAATCTTTTCGCCGGTAACCCAACTATGTATACGGAAGGGGCCTATCAAACGGCGTTACAGGGTTTTTTAGGACAAATAACATCGAAGCGGGTTTCAGGGTTGGAAAACAGGATTTCTTTCAATGATGAAAAAACAAAAAGCGGAGTCACCCTTTCTAGTGTAGACTCCACCACGATAAAATTGCAAAATTCCCTACCAAGAAGATCCAGGGCAATTATTTATAAGAAAGGCTATATGGATAGGAACGGAGAGCAATTTCAGCTTCCAAATTACACCTCAAGCACCTTCGCGAGTTTTGAATTGGGAGCAGGAAAATCCAATACTATTAAGGAAATGGAAGTTGGGAATTCATTAAGTCAAATAAATGCACAGCAAGCATCCATAGACAATGCAACGGCCACGGAACCCATACTGCTACCGGTGAACCCGGCTACGGAACTTGTGGCAGAATATGAAGTGGTCGTTATTGGCTCTGGCCAACCCAATTCTGAGGAACGAGACATGACCGCGGAAGAGCGAAACATCTACGCGCAAATCAATAAAAAAACCTATGTTATGGACTATTTTTTACCTACCCTTTTGGATGTCGGCGGCAATAAGTCCTTACTCCCCCCATTCGGGAGTAGCAAGGAAGATGCCTTGGTTAATGCCGTTCTCCCTATTTTGGAGCAATATCCAGAAGTTATAGATGAGGTAGTGAACAACGAGTTCAAGGATGCCACTGAAATTTTCCTCCCGGCTTTGTACGGTGATGTTCGTTTGAGCAATGACCTAAGGAAGATTTTAGGGGATGTTTATACTATCTTGTCAGGTAACGGTGACTTCCCTAATACGTTTATACAAAGCCAGGAGTTGATCGAAACCGGCTATCCAAGAACAAAATATATATTGTCCGTCATTGATAAAAACATCAAGGAGACCAATCCGTACTCCAATTTTGGAGGACTGCGCACCGCAGCATTCAATTTTGAACGCTGGGATGTGAAATCCAAAGATGCCATAGTTGAATTTCAGGGCGAAAATATAGAACTCTGTTTGGGCAATGCCACCGAGTTGCGGGTAACGGCAACAACGGATTATGAACCGGAGGTGGAAGATTTTGAATACCATTGGAGCACTTCCAACAAATTTGGGGGTAGGGTACAGGATATTGGCGATGATTCCAGTAATTATGGCGTATCGATCATAACAAAGAAAAATTATGTTTCCTATATCAGTACCGCCACTGAGTCCCAGTTGGGCAGCGGAAGCAATCCGGAAACGGTTACCGTGGTACTCTACCTTAGAAACAAGAATACAGGGGAGCTCACCGAGGCGGGACATGACTCCATCATCGTGAACAATAAGAAAGCATGTGAGTCCTTTACGGCTGGATTTACAATGCAGCCCAATTTTAGGGAATTAAACGGAAACAACAATGCATGTAGCAGTTACGGTGGAATTGAATACCAAGCTTTTAGCCCTATACCTTTTTACGCAGAGTTCAAGGCCGTGGATGGGGCTATTGGTTATAGGGGCATAATTAAATCTAAAGGTGGTACAGTAAGTCCGGAGCGATATTTTGGCTTGGACAAATTTGTCGATATTGGCGGTGGAAGGTTACGTTTTACATCGGGCATAGGTCCCATCCATGTATATACTTCTTGTGATAAGGAAAAAACGAAAGCCAAAGCCCAGGAACTATTAGACAATATAAATGGTGGTGGGCCTGCCAGTATCGAGTTAACGCCCGTTTTTTGATAGCCGTTGAATTATATCGATGAAAATGGGTTTCAAACTTATATATTTTATAAGAGAATGAAATGTTGTAATTTCCCTGTACTTTCAAAAGAAGTATGGGGAATAACTTAGACAAGGCCAACAAACAGCTCGTTACCGCTTTTAAAAACAACGATCAGATGGTCATGCAAAAGGTATATCAAAAGCTATTCCCAAAATTCAGAAACCATGTGTTCAAGAACAGCGGGGACGAGGCCCAAGCAAAGGATATTTTTCAAGAAGCTTTTGTCGCCTGTTGGAAAAATGTAAAAGACGACAAATTTGATGGAAACGGAAACCTTGAAGCTTACCTGTTCACCATTGCCAAAAATAAATGGACGGATCACATTCGTTCCATCCGCTTCAGGAGAACGGTGCAGCAAGAGGCTATTCCAATCGTGGTCGAAGAAGAGAATAATGACCCCCATGGGGCATCGGAAAGAGAGCAAGAAATGATGATCACCGCTCTGAACCAATTGGGTGGAGCCTGTAAAGAACTATTGACATTGTTCTATTTTGAACGTAGGTCAATGGAGGAAATCGGAGTATCGTTGGGTTTGGCCCCGGCATCTGCCCGGAACAAAAAATATAGGTGTATGGAACAATTGCGTACACTTGCCAAAAAAATCAAGAACGATGGATAAGGAAACTACGGCATGGACACGGGAAGAACAAGACCTCTTTGAAAAGTACCTTCTTGGTACCATAGAAGTCCACGAAAAGTCAGCCCTGAAGTCGCGATTGCAATCCGAACCCGAACTCAATGCCAAATTTTTGGAATTTAAAGGATTATTCAGGGCCATTGAAGAAAAGGGCCTGCGAAAGAAGTTGGAAGATTTTCACGGAAATTTGGAAGACGACGGGAAATTAAAGCACTTTGACTTTAGAAAGCATAAAATAATTTTTCGGGCCGCAGCGACCATTGTACTATTGATAGCCTTGGGAGGAATGTGGCACCTCTTCGTGCCAAACCATAATGAGAGGCTCTTCAACGAATATTTTACCCCAGACCCAGGATTGCCCACCGTTATGGGCAATAGTGATAATTACGATTTTTACGAGGCCATGGTAAATTATAAACAGGGAAACTACAAAGCAGCCACAGTAAAGTGGGAAGATCTCTTGTTACAGAAAAAAGATAACGATACACTTTTTTATTTTTTGGGGGCGGCCTATTTGGCCAATGGTGAACCAAGCAAGGCCATACCCTATTTTGACCGAGTTCTTAAAAGCGACAACCCCTCATTCCAAAACGAAGCAGCATTTTACAATGGTCTTGCCCATTTAAAAATAAATGAGGTTGAGGCGGCACTCAAAAGTCTTGAACAAAGCTCTGATGAAAAAGGGAGGGCGTTGGCAAAACAACTTAGGCATTGATTTGATATGGGCAAGGATTTAGCATACATGCTTCTAGTACTTGCTTTTTTGCTACAGGCACCCGTTCATGCCCAAAAGCAGCATCCCACACTACAAAAATTAGACAGCCTCATTGCTATGGATGCGTTCGAGGCGGTTCAAAACAGTATTGAAGATGAGGTAATCGCAGAAGTGAAAAATTCTGACCTTAACTTGGGCATGTTGATATATCCCCTCGCCAAAACAGAATTTCTGCTCGATAACCAGACCAATTTCCCGAAGGCGCAAAAGCTATTGAAAGAGTTAAACACTGAGTACCAAACTGATTCCGTTCGATATGAAGCCCTTTTGGGGCTCGGCCTTGCCCATATCGATCAGGGGAGTGTTTTTCAGGCGAACGACTACATTACCCGCGCCTATTCACTTGCAGGTAAAATGCAAGATATTCAAAGAAAAGTAGCCTCAGAATTCTATTTGGGCGAGGTGGGGCTAAAACTTGGGGAGATGGATCAATTGGTGGAACGGACCGATAGTGCTCTCCGGTTGATGGTAGAGTATCCCCATACTAAGTTCCGTTTAGCACCCAGAATATTAAATTACAAGGGTTCGCTCATGCACTTTATGGCAAAACCTGATAGTGCCAACTATTATTTTGACAAGGCCATTCGTAGTATCGACTCTTTGGAAACTGACCCTGAACAACGCTATTACCTACCAGGCACTATTTACGGCAACTGGACCATGGTAAAACAAAGTGCGAATGACCATAAGGCCGCGATGGCACTTACACTCAAGAGCATTTCAAAGTTCAATGACTTCTTGCAAAGCGCCCATAACCACCCCTTAACGGAAAAAGTAAATGGCAACCTTTCCATCGCCTACAGGAATCTTGGGAGTCTTTACAACGATCTTGGTGACCATGAAAAAGCCATTCAGATAGCCAGTATCGGGTATACACATGCAAAAAAGCACTTTTTGCCCAATACGGTTCAATATTTCAGTGCCATACTAATGCTTGGTGAAGCACATCTTTATGCAAAAAATCAGCAAAAGGCAAGAGGACTTCTTAAAGAGGCCGAAGCATCCTTGATCTCAATTCCAGGAAACAATTGGTCATATGCAGCCAATTTTTATTTTACCATGGGAGACCTTGAAAAAAGAGAAGGGAACTATTCAGAAGCCATCACCAATTATAAAAAAGCCCTCGAAGCCTATAGTAAAAGTAGCCCTGACGAATTTAGCCAAAACATCATCTATGCCCGGTCCAATCTGGCCCAGGCCTATGCCGAGAACCGACAGTACCATGAAGCGGAAAACCTTCTTGAAAGCACCTATGCTCATATAGTTGAGACCTATGGGAGCGCAAGTTACCTGGCCAAAATGATACAGCTCACCAAAGTAAGGATTTACTTTATGAAAGGTGATTTTCAAGAAACAATCAATCTTTGCCAACAACTATTGGATTTGTACGGAGACCGTGACAATTTATATCAAAGACCCTATCTGTGGAGTGAACAGACCGAAATACTCATGTATCTTGCCAAGTCGAAACTGCGATCGTTGCCCAATACCCGAGAAAACCTTGAACAAATTGCAAAGATCATTGACGATGCAATAGCACTTGTTGAAAAGCGCAAATCTTTGGTCACCTCTCGAAACGGAGTCAGTCATCTCATAGAGAATAGCATGGAAGCCTTTAACATTGCTAAGAAAATTAATGTCAAGCTTTATCGGAAAACTCAGGATAAAGCCTATCTTGAAAAAGTCATGGCCCTGCACGAATCGTCTATTTATAACCGTATCAGGGCACGGTTAAACCTTGCCGACAACACCTTTGTACCCAACGATATTAGGGAAAGGGGAAGTAAGCTTCGTAATCAAATAAATGTTTTTTTTGAGAATGGGGAAAACGACACCCAGTTCAATGTGGCAAAATGGGATTCCCTAAATAGATCATGGCAAGACCACATGCAATTCCTTCAGAAGGAGCACCCACATTATTACAAGATGAGGTATGCCTCAATCGTGAAGCCTCTTAAGAACTTAAATCAAAATATAGCACCAAATACCACGCTGGTAAGATATTTTTCAGACGGCGATGATCAATATGCCTATGTTTATAGCGCAGATGCGGTCAATTTGATAAAATTGGATCTGCTCAAGACATCTTGCATTACATCTATTTCAGATTATAGTACTGTCGGCGATGAACTTTTTGATTGTCTTTATCAACTCTACCAAGTACTGTGGAAACCACTAGAAAGCCTTGTACAGACAGAAAACGTCATTATTTTTCCTGATGGAAAACTTTTTAACCTGAGTTTTGAACTGCTTACTCCAAAAAAAATAAATTCAACCAAAGACCTGAAAACAAGCAGTTTATTGACTAAACATAATATATCTTACAATTATAGTCTTTTCATGCTTGACAAAAAGCAAAATGAAATGGGATATAAAAAAGACTTCGTTGCTTTTGCACCCGGCTTTGATGAAAAAATGAAGACGCATTATCAGATGGCCATCACTGATTCCCTTTTTTTAGATAAAGCCTACCTCACTTTATTACCACAGCCGTTTAGCTCAGAACTTGTGGAAAAATTCAGTAGAAAGTTCGAAGGTCGTTCATTTTTGAATGAAAGAGCCTCTAAACAATTGTTCAAACAAAATGCCAAGGAGCATAAAATCATCCATATTGGCACACATGCCGAATCAAACAATGTTCGCCCCGAACTTTCACGCTTAGTATTTGCCAAGAATATTTCGGATTCCGGGAGCATAAATGACAATTATCTATATACTTACGAAATCTACAACCAGAATCTGAGCTCGAACCTCGCCATATTGACGGCATGCGAAACCGGAAAGCCCACCTACCAGCCTGGAGAGGGAATGATTTCATTGGCACATGCCTTTAACTATGCAGGAAGTGAAAGCGTTTTGACCAGTCTTTGGCAAATCGACGAAAAATCAAGCACCCAGATATTGGAAAATTTTTACGGCTATTTGTCTAAAGGGCAACCAAAAAATGTGGCACTCCGATTGGCCAAACTAGATTATTTGGAAAAAAGTCAAGGACGCAGCTTACATCCACAATATTGGGCAGGACTCGTTTTGATAGGCGATGCTTCTCCCATCCAACTATCCCAAACACATTTTTCATATGTCTGGTTCTTAATAGGTGCCCTGATAATCATTTCTACGATCCTATTTTTTTTAAAAAAGAAAAACGCTGATAATGAGTCTCATTAACGTGCTTCATTTTTTAAAGTAACGAATATCAACACAATCAACAAGATGCCCAAAACACAATGTATCGGCAGCTATTTTTAGAAAAACAATTCAATAAGCGATATTAAAATCTATAGCAGGATCCCCGTTCATTTGCTTTTGGAAAATGCGTACAAATTGCTGTAGTTGTATCAAAGAGGTATTTTCAATGTTTTCCATAAGAGCATTGAAGAGGAATTTATAAGCTCTCAGTCGCTTCTGTTCCACATCCTTTAGTGCCAACTGATCTGCGTTTCGAAATCGATAAAAATCAAAAATGAGATCTTGCCCGCTCCAACTTTCAAAATCGGACTTTGTTAATTGATTTTTCTTCAATAATTTCAAAATTTTATTTTCAGAAAGTTTTAAAGATATCGGCTCGTCCCCGTTCCCATTTTTGGAATAGGCACGTATCAATAATTGCCAACCGCTTATATTTACGAATTGCTCTTTCAAGCCATTGGGCCAATCGCTAGGCAAGAAGCGTAATCTAACAAGTTCCTTTAAATGGGTGTTGGCAAACTCTATATAGGTTTCAGAAGTTAGAATACTCGCATCCCATAGTCCTTCGGAAAAATTGGATTCAAGAAATCCATGTTCCATTTTATATAGATCAAAAAATGTTGTGAAATTTGGAACTGAATCCAACGCAATGGTTTCAATTGAAATACCCTCATTTTCTTTTATGGTCATAATTTTATAGCCCGGTGGATACGCCGCCAAAGAAGGAGTCTGAATATTTACCAAAGTATTTCCTTTCTTTGTGGTCATTATTCCCGTATCATTCAAGTGCATATGTCCACCAACATGTACTTTAAGTCCTAAATCGGCAAAAATTCGGCCTACCTCTTCGCTGGGAACGCGATATGCCTGAAAACTATTTTCACCAAAAAGTGCCTTCATCTCGGCTGTTGCGCCATCGTTAAAATCGATCATGGGATAATGGCTAAAAGCAATCAAGGTCTTCCCTAAACGTTTGGCTTCTTTGACTAATTTTTCAGTCCAATCAATTAAATACTTTTTGTGTAGTAGAACCTCATTGTATCCTATGCCCGCTCCATTAAAACCGGTGCCATCTGGTTTTGGAACGTACACATTGGCATCCAATGCCAATAACCAGATTCCTTTTACGGGCTCGACCAAATAACTGACATCAGGTAGCATCCTGGCAATTGAATCAAGGTTATAAGTTCGCTTATCTAAAGATGAAGCAGCTATAGCGGATTCAAAATCATAGTTTTCATAATTGTACCTAGAAAAAGGCGTTTCCCAATAAACATATTTTTCGTTGGGAAAAAAGCCATGCATTTTAAGCTCTTCGACGATACCCTCGTAGCCCCATTCTTTAATATCCTCTAATACCAATGTAGGGCTTTCTTTTTTTAAATCAGAGCGATACATTCCGTTTTGACTCATGATCGGCTGTGCCATACCGTTATTGCCCAAAAAATCGTTCTTTCCGCCGTCTTTACCAAAAGGACGAGTGGGATCATGGTTGCCGTTGATCATAAAAAAGGATACTCCTTGGTTTTGAACATAGCTGCTCATGAGTTTGTTCAATCCCTTAAGGTGCAAGGGCTGCCCATCATCACTAAAATCACCGGGTAGTACGATTAGTTTAATGCCTCGCTTTACCGCATCATCTAAAGCAGCTTTAAAGGCAAAATAATTTTCATTGAACAGGCGGGTGGAATGTAATTGTGCCGCCATGGATCTTATAAGCACTTTTTCACCATTTTCGAGCACTGGCAATATATTTTCAGGAATCCCTTCAAGATTTGGATACACATCTGCAAAATGGACATCTGCCACAAAGGCGATTTTAATATCTTTCCCTTGTGATTGTACCAGTGTGCAATAACCCATGAAAACTATAAGGAAACCCCGTTTTATTTTCTGTTTGACCCCGATCATAAGTCTGGTTTTTAGAGTACCGTTAAAATTGAGGATTAAAATTAAAATAAATGGGATTTGATAATGCGACCATATTGCCGCTCATTCCCATCGAACCAGGCACTTGTGGGTAAGAAGTGATAGGGCCTTCTACGGTGACCCTGTAAAAAGTACGTTCCGATGGATCGGGGGAGTCGGTGAACTCGACAATTGGTGAGTCTTCTTGTAGCTGATATGTACCGAACTTGCTCCCGTTCTTAATTACCGTAATGGTATAGGAAGAATTCTTCTTATCCACTCCTACTAACCGAACCTTGAAACTAACAGGTTTTTGAGGTGCCTTGGTATTGTCTCCCATCATGACATCCATTTTTCCATCCGCATTCAAATCGGCATAAAATTCCACACGCGGTGCATACGGATTGGCACTTATGGAAACACTGCCGTTAGTAATCGCATCGATGACCGATTGCGCTGAATTCGATTTGGCATATACCCATGTCGTCGGTGTGCCAATATAACTGAATCTAGACCTAGCCCCTTCCATTGTTATGGAATCATTGGCCGAAAAGAAACCGTGATGGGCATCACTACCACCACGTCCTGTTAATTTTCTGCCAGATGACAGCATATCATCCCAAATCATTATTGCATTGACATTTTTTGACCAATCAGCAGAATTCCACACTTCTATAGAATTTATAATGTCAAAGGAATATCCAAAATGATCTTTACCGCTAGGATGGTTGGCAGACAAATGGATTCCCAATTCATTTTTCACCCTTCCTATCACAGTATCCCTTAAATCTCTGACGTTATATAAGCGTTGGTGATCATAAGGTTTGGCCGAAAAAGTATTTCCGTGTCCACGTGTAGTGGTCCATTCTGCACCATATAAAACCAGAAGGGAATCCTCTGATTTGAAATCTGGATCTGCCCATGTATGATGAGCAACATCACCTGAAACATGATTGTCATGATCCGTGATGGCAATAAACCCAAAACCAACGGACTTTGCATAATCAAGTATCTTGGAAACTTCATGGTTGGTAGATTCTTTACTATGTCTAGAATGTACATGCAAATCTCCCTTTAACCAAGTACCATCATTTAAACTTTGCTCTTGCTGGCCCTGAACATTGGTTAAGCTAAGTGATAGAACGGTCATAATTACCATAATCGACCTATTTAGCAAAAAACAATTCTTTAGGAAATGTTCTGTGATTTTTAATTTAGGATAAAAAATTATCGAAGACTTATTATGTATGTGTAAACTCATTATTCGTTTAGATTTAGTTCTTGATTTTTTCATAGGTACCATTTTCAAAACTAACCTTAAAATCAGATTTGAACAGGGTACTCGGTATATAATAATCAGTCGTAATAATTTGAGCCCCAGAATATTTAGCCTTTTCAAATCTATTATAATCATTATTCCTTGCCTCTTCTGTACCTGAATCTGCCCGCGTACGCACCATAAATCCTAAAGCTACCAGACTTTTAATTTTTTCGGAATTTTTGACAGGGTTCTTTTCAACCAGACAGTTAAAAAATGGTTTTTCAATAGCGATAATATAACTATTGTCACTACCAATTACCTGAATATAATTCAACTGTATTTTATTTTAACCATTTGTATTCTGGTTCGTCGTACTAAGAAAAGGTACAGACAAAAGGAGTACCATAAACCTATATAAGGTTTTCATAGGATTCGAATAAAGAGCGTATCCCCTCTATTAATGAATTCTTTAGTTTCAAATAGATTTTAATAAAGAAGGCAAGAAGTTCTATTCTTGCCTTACTCATTAGATGTTTTATTGGTTTAGTATCCTTTGTTTTGAACTAGAAAACCATCTATACCAGAAGCCCCATCAACCGCACTTTGTGGAATTGGAAACAATCTATGGTTTACATCAGTATCCGTTTTATCGGTCCAACTATCTTCATAGGTTCCAAAACGGATTTGATCCGTTCTTCTAAAGCCTTCCCAATACAATTCAAAACCACGCTCACGGAACAAGATTTCCAAATCGATAGAAGTTAGGGGTGCAGGAGTTTGATCAGGGCGAGCAGTTCTGGATGTTCTAACCGTGTTTACATCTGCCAATGCACCAGCATTATCTCCATTCCTTAATTTCGCCTCTGCCCTCATTAAATAAATTTCAGCCAAACGCATCAATACGATATCTACACTACTATTATTGTTACCATTTGGCGAGGTACGACTAAATTGATATTTAGAAGGACGATAACCCGTATTATGCAATGACCCTTCATTGGTAAAGTTCACCTCTAATGTGTGGTCAACATACCCTACATCCCTGGCAGGCCCATTACCTTTTGTTTGCCTTACCGGTAAAATTTTAATGGTGCCATCATCACATTTAAGAAATTGTCCATCCTCACCTTTTCTTGGACCCCATTGAATACCTCGTAAAATACCTCTATCCATTTCAAAAGCAACGTCTTGTACACAATAAAAACTATTGTCCGTTTCTGTAGCCAAAAGTTTTTCGCGCCCAGCCAAGTCAGCCAATTGGGCCTCTGGAACAATGGTATTTCGTTGATAAAAACGCGCATCTGCATCTGCAGGATCTACATCACCGTAAGCATCTACCCATGTTTGATAAAAATCTGATGTAATGGCAGGACCATCGGTACCATCAGCACTTGGCCACTCTGGTCTTGGATACATAGAACCGGCTATAGGCCAATAGGCCCATCGCATATGTTCTCTTTCTAAAACACCTCTTTGATCCAGTGCGAAAATCAACTCTGGATTGGTATGATTGTCATCATTGAACAATTCAAAATATTCTGCCGATAAAGAAAAATTCCCAGAAGTAATAATATTATCAGTATACGTAATGACCTCATCCATATCTTCTTTTGTGAAATTCGGTGTACCGTAAGGGTCACGGTATACTGCAGCGTTTAAGTTTAATCGGGCCAATAATCCCCAAACCGCAGATTGCGTCATTCTACCAGGACCTCTATTTGTATTGATTACATCCACAACGGACAATAACTCATTCTCTATGTAGTCAATGGCATCTTGGGTTCTTAAAACCTCTGACAATTGATCGGCAGATTCCTTTTTAAGTACGATTCCCCAGCCATCTAGCAATAACATATTCAGGTATGCACGTAGTGCCTTCATTTCATATAAAGCTCCGGCAGCCTCCGTATCACCGTTTTCTGCCAAGGGCGTCAATACCTCGATAGCGGCCAAGGTTCTAGAGATGTTTGTCGTAAGCTCGTTCCATCCACTAGCGACCAAATCATTGGTCGGCGTAAAGTTATGGCTATGTGCCGCCAAAAATTTTCCACCATCGAACCAATCGGACCCACCACGATACGGTAAAATAGCCTCGTCTGAGGGTATAAGCGTTAAACCATAGTAGTTGGTATGTCTCCAGGTCCACGAAACGTAACCATAAGCAGGGGCTATTGCTCCACTGATCACTTCCGCTTGTGCACCGGTTAAGGATTCATCTATCAATTCTTCTTCTAAATCCGTACAGTTCCAATTCAATAAAGAAGTTAGGAACAAGGATGTAATTATTAGTTTATTTTTCATTTTATAGCTGTTTTTTAAAAGGATACATTAACGCCAAACAATACCGTTCTTGGGGAAGGATACGTATATCTATCGATACCGAACGTTTGGATACCATCTATTTGATCACCTGTGTTCACTTCTGGATTGTAGCCAGAATAATCGGTTATCAAAAACAAGTTTTGACCGGTCAACGTGAAACGAATAGCATTCACGTAATCATCCAATCCGATTTTACTTGCCAAAAGGTTATAGCCTAACGTGGCATTGTTCAATCGTAGGAAGCTACCATCTTCCAAGTAACGGGTCGACACCTCATTAGAATTACTATTATCCTCATTCGGAAATTGAATGGCAAAATCGGTTGTATTCAGATTTCTACTTAATTGGCCTCGAGAAAACGATGACATTGCGGTATGATTATATATTTTATTACCCGATACGCCATTAAAGTTAAACCCTAAATCAAAATTTTTATAATCGAACTTTAAATAGAACGCATATAACACATTTGGCAAAGCACTACCAGCGGCAATACGATCATCATCCAATACTTCACCATCACCATTAACATCTCTATATTGGTTTAAACCATCATCACCAATACCGATAAAATCTTTCATATAAAATGTACCTACCGATTCGTTGTTCAAGTAACCGTTTATGGTTGCACCAGTTTGACCTGAACCTTGTGCAGCACCGGTTGTAATTATAGCAAATGGCGAATCGGTCACTTCATTATCGTTAAAAGAAACATTACCTCCAATATTCATATTGAAGTCTGTACCGATTACGGTTCTATAATCCAACGCAAATTCTACACCCGAGTTATGGATTTCCAAGTTATCGAGATTGGTCCATATTTTTTCAGTGGGTTGTATAGGGTCTACTCTATTGGCAAATAATACCACATCGGTAGTTACTTTATTAAAGTAATCTAACGTACCAGTCAACCTATTATTGAACAGTCCGAAATCCAATCCAATATTGGTTTGTGTAGCCACTTCCCATTTTAAATTCGGGTTAGCTGTTCGAGCAGGTACCGTTCCGAACGGATACCCATCTAAAGTCGTAGCACTATCATCTAAAGGATAGGTATCGTTATCGGCCTTACTATCTATATAACTTGCCAAAGATACCTTGTTATCTATACCTTCTTGATTACCGGTCTGGCCCCAACTTGCTCGTAATTTTAAATTGTTGACCACAGTACTTTCAGATAAAAAGTTTTCTTTACTGATATTCCAACCTAAAGCTACGGACGGAAAATATCCATATTTATTATTTGCCCCGAATTTCGAAGAACCATCGGCGCGCATAGTTGCCGTTAATAAATATTTGTCCTTGTACCCATAAGTCAATCTACCAAAATAGGATTGTAGTTCATTTTTCTCTCCTATGGAAAAAAGGCTAGTTGGAAACTCTTGACTACTTATTTGATCCTGGTATCTTGGGTCGATATCATTATCCGCAAAGCTTTCCAATTCAAATCTCTTTTGTTGGACAAATACCTTCTGAAAAGAGTGGCCTAACAAAAAGGTAGCACTATGGTCCTCTTTATTAAATACGTAGTTTAACGTATTCTCGACCAACGTATTTTCATTAGTGGTTATCCACGAGTTCAAGTACCCTTGGTTTAAATCTTCTAACAAGGCATAAGGTGCACGCTCCTGATCACGATTTGTAGAGGCATAATCAACCCCTAAATTCAATTTATAAGTTAACCCGTCTATAATTTCAAAGGAAGGTGAAATATTCGCTAAAATTCGATTACTATTCGACTCATCTACATAAATCTCGTTCCGAATTAATGGATTCAGTCTATTATTATCTAAAAGAGTTGGTTGTCCATTGGTATAAATTGGTACTGTAGGGTTCAACTCTAGCATATCGGTTACCGTACCTCCGGCATCCGGTCTGTTGTTCAACGTTCTTGAAGCCGTTAAATTAAACGCGACATTCAGACGATCATTCAACGCTTTTTGGTTCATGTTCAATCGACCGGAGTACCGTTTCAAAGAACTGTTCTCAAATATACCCTGTTGGTCATCTACACCTACCGATGCAAAATAGGTTGACTTTTCAGTTCCTCCACTCATAGAGAAGTTCACGTTCTTGCTAATTCCAGTTCTGGTCAATTCATCTTGCCAATCGGTATTCGCACCACGATCTACCAAAGTACCTCCAACGGCAGGAACTTGTCTTCTAAATTCATCTGCAGAAAACACATCTATTTTATTTGATAATGTTGCGAATGCCGTAGAAACGGAAACATTCATTTCCGTTTTGCCCGCTTTACCTTTTTTAGTGGTAATTACTATTACACCATTTGCAGCACGTGCACCGTAAATTGCAGCAGCAGACGCATCCTTTAACACATCCATAGATTCGATATCTTGTGGATTGATAAAGTTTAATGGATTTGAGGCCGTACCGGTAGAGGTGTTATCGATTACAAAACCATCTATAACAAATAATGGTGATGTACCTGATCTAAAACTACCAACACCACGAATAACGATATTCTGTGAAGAACCTGGCTCACCACTTACCGAGGTAATGTTTACACCGGCAATTTTACCTTGCAAAAGCTGACCCGGGTTGGCTACCACCCCTTTGTTAAAGTCCTCACTTTTAACCGAAGCAATAGAACCGGTAACATCTGATCGCTTCTGGGTACCGTACCCAACCACAACTACATCATCCAATTGTGTTGCATCTTCCTTTAATTGTACGTTAATCGTTGTTTGCCCATTAACAGGAACTTCTTGTGTTGAATATCCCAGATAGGATATGACCAATACATCATTGGTATTAGCACCAATCACATAATTTCCATCAAAATCTGTGGTGGTACCGTTACTCGTACCTTTCACTTGAACAGTCGAGCCCGGTAAAGGCTGCCCGAATTCATCAGTTACCACTCCCGAAATATTGTCTTGCGCCCACAACATAGAAGCAAAGCCAAATACGCAGAAATGCAGTAAAAATTTTAGTTTTTTCATACAGTTTGGTTTAATAAAAATTGATTAAGACTTGTTAGATAAAAAATTAGTTTGACATGATTACCAAAGTCAAAGTTTCATTTTCAAGCTGCAAAAGTAGTTTTAGCAATAGTATTTTTTATTAAGTAAAAATGACCCTTGCATTAGGAAATCATATCCGAATATAAACAATATTATTAAATCGTTAAATTAACGTTCGAAATTTGCTTTTAAAATAAATAAGTGGTATTAAAAATGAGACTATTTCTATCAGTCAATTTTTAACACCTCCATTATTTTATGAAACACCTCATTGTTTTCGTAAACACCCTGAAACTCTTGAGACATCGGACCGTATGCAAATATTGGAACCATCATTGCGGTATGGTCATGTGTGGTAAAATCTGCTTCGATTTCATGCTCTACCAAATCACCCTGGGGTATTGTCAATCCGCCTGTTTCATGATCAGCAGTTATAATGACCAGTGTGTGTTTATCAGCATCGGCAAATTTTAACGCTTCGGTAATTGCCTTGTCAAAAGATATGCTTTCAGAAATGACTCCGCTAATATTATTGACGTGACCGTAGCTATCAATCTTAGCCCCTTCTGCCATTAAGAAAAAAGGCTTTTCCTTATTATTAAGAAATGCAATTCCATTTTTTGTGGCAGACGCCAATTTTTCAACATGATCGGCTAATGATGCTTCATCACTATAATTCAACCATGACCCGACTTTTTCATAAGAACTACTCCTGATTGCATCAATATCATCTATCATCCTGAAGCCTGCATCCTCAATATCTTTAACCTCAGCAGTTCTCTGAGCAATGAATAATTTTAACTTATTCTTATTCAAATCTTCGGAAATACCCTCTGTCATACCGCGATCAGTGCGATGCGCGTAAAATGATGCCGGTGTGGCACCGGCGATATCATCTGTTGAAATAACACCTGTATTAAACCCTTTTTCAGAAAGAATTTCGGTAATGTTTGGTAACGGTTCTCCGTTCTTATCTGTGCCTATAGCCCTATTATTTGTTTTCTGTCCAGTAGCGATTGCCGTACCTGCGCCAGCTGAATCTGTTGTGAAATCATCGGCAGATTGCGTTTTCAAGAATCCAATACTTTTTAACTGGGTAAGAGAAAGCTCCCCATTATTCGCCAAAGTTGCAGAAGAAATTTGAGTAAGTCCGTTACCATCACCAATTAACAGAATAACATTCTCAGGTTTTTGCCTTTTCTTATCCGACTCAAAAGTTGGTCTATACACTTTCGAAAAAACAGTATTGCGAACCACTCTTTCATCTAACGTATTTACATATGAAACACACTCGTTTGGCATATCTGTGTTTATAAAATCAACACCCATGGACATAAAGGTTTTCCATGCCGATTTAGAATCGGGTGTCGCCCAAAAGCGAAATGGCTTATTTAACGCATGCGCTTTTGTTATCACCTTGGTTACCCTTTCGAAATCGTCAGCAGTTAATCTACCCTTCCCGTTCCATTCCGAATAGTTTGTAAAGCTCAAACTTACCATTGCAATTTTATCTAAAACATCAGTATCTGTAACCGTATCTATACTTTGGTAATCAAAAAAGATGAACTTCGGATAATTCACATAATTCGATAAGGCTGGTCGATTGCCAGAAATAACGATTGAAATTTTTTCATTATCTCTAACCATTGCGTAGTCGTTTAGAGCACTCACAATAGCATTGAGTGTGGTTATTGCATCTGACTTTACATCAACTAATAATTGTAATGATCTATTTTTTAACTGACCTAATTCTATAACCTCTTTTAGGGGCTCTAGATACAACCTTTCTAAGGTTCTACTCTCATCTGCCTCGCTTAAGTCATGTGCCACTAACAATTTACCATCACGCAAAAACACATCTACCTCAATAGATTGCACTTCAGCCGAAAAGGCCTTCCAAAAGGGTATATTCTGTTTATAATCATTATGAGAGTGTACTTTATAATTTTGGGAAATACCGGCACACAATCCTAGTAGAAAAAAGTATGCTGAAAGAAATAATTTAGATTTCATATTAAAGTCAGTAAATAAATTATTATCGGTTAATTAATAAAAGGCTATATAATTTTCAAACCTAAGTGTAATCTTATAAACATCAAATTTTAAATATAAAAATCATGTCCAATTCAAACTAAGGTCAAGAAAATATTAAATTACACGAATTTTACTGATATCTATTATTAGAAAATCGTTTACAGAACCGCTTTTTTATTTATTTTTGACTTCTACCAAAACCGACCATGACCGAGAACATAAAATCCATGTTCAGTAAAATGAACGATGAAACCCGTCAAGAAGCATTGGAGTGCCTTAGGGTAGAGTTCCATCAGGATAGTACTAAATCCATCAAAAAAAATTGGATTATTGGAGGTAGAATTCCAGAAGAACATCAAGAAAAAATAGTACACATTTTTCAAAATCTTTTACGCACCCAAATCTACAGGGTCAACGAAATTAAAGTGAATTTCTAATTTACTGCGATTTCTTATTTTCAAGAATATCCCCTATTTCAATTTTGAGGTCGACACCACTCAGCTTTAAAGCGAAAGAGCGGTTGATTAAATACTTCAGCAACGTTGACCCTTGTATGGCGCTCAATCCATCTGCATGGATGTTCGAGATACAATTACGGCGCTCATCCGTTAATCCTAGTTTAGGTTTATAGGTCGTATAGACACCCATACTTTCTGGTGATGAAAGTCCGGGACGCTCCCCGATCAACACCGTTACAAAATCGGCCCTGTATAGTTCTGCCACCTCATCGCCGACAGCGACCCGACCTTGTTCGACTAAAGCAATCGCCACTTTATATTTTTTCGTTATCTCGGGCAAGATAATCCCTAAAAGTTCACAGGCGTATTTGTTTACCGCCGTAGCCGAAAGTCCATCGGTAATTACAAAAATGATATCCACTTTCTCAATGTCGGTATGATTCGAATTGAGTTCCAATCGGCGACCTAAATCGGGGCGCTTCAAATACTCCAACCTATCCTGGGCTTTACTTTTAAACACCTGACAAGGAACATTTAATTTAGCACAGGTTCTTTTTAGGTCTTCTACGTCCAATTCGGTGACTATCGCATCCTTCGCCAAGGCATGCGCATGTTTGAGTGCAAGCACTTCGCTTAAAGGCAAACCCGTACCCACATTGCCCAACGAAACCCTAGCTTTGGTAAATTGCTTTAGCTTTTGCCATTGATCCGGTATTACGATTTTATCGTTCATAAGTTCGCTAAAAGTTTGTGGGTATCTTCTATGTTTAGCCTGTTTCCGTTTTCATCCATAACACCCATTTTCAGCAACCAAGCTTCAAATTCAGGCGCAGGTTTTTTCCCCAATACCTTTCTCAAATACAGCGCATCGTGGAAGGAGGTAGATTGATAATTCAACATGATATCATCAGTACCGGGCACGCCCATAAAAAAATTACATCCGGCAACGCCCAACAAAGTCAATAGGTTGTCCATGTCATCTTGATCTGCATCGGCATGGTTCGTATAACAAACGTCCATTCCCATGGGAAGTCCCATCACCTTGGCACAAAAATGGTCCTCCAATCCTGCGCGGGTTATTTGCTTTCCATTGAATAAATATTCCGGACCAATAAATCCTACCACTGAATTCACCAGTAAAGGGTCGAACTGTCTGGCGACCGCATAGGCCCGGGCTTCCATCGTTTGCTGATCTACGCCATGATGCGCATTGGCCGATAAGGCCGAACCTTGTCCGGTTTCAAAATACATACATTGATCACCCACCGTTCCTCGACCCAATGCCAACGTAGCTTCATGTGCTTCTTTCAGCATATTCAAATTGATACCGAAAGAGCTATTCGCCTTTTGAGATCCGGTAATGGATTGAAAAACCAAATCTACCGGGGCCTTTTCCATAATCTGAAGAGCAGTGGTTACATGGCACAGTATACAGCTTTGGGTAGGAATCTCGTATTTTAAACGCAAATCCTCTAGCATATTGAGTAGATTAATGGTTACATCTGGACTATCCGTTGCAGGATTGATGCCAATAACCGCATCGCCACAGCCATATAACAATCCATCAATCGTACTGGCCAAAATCCCCTTTAAATCGTCCGTAGGATGATTGGGTTGTAAACGTACCGACACATGTCCTTTTAAGCCTAAAGTATTCCTGAATCGTGTGACGATCTCGATCTTTGAGGTTACGGCAATCAAATCCTGATTTCGCATCAATTTGGAAACCGCGGCGACCATCTCTGGTATAAGGGCATTTTTAACTGCGCCAATATCTTGACCCGTCGTAGTATCCTTCAATAACCAATCCCGCAAATCACCAACGGTAAAATGGGAAATTTGTTCAAAAGCTTTGGCATCGTGAGTGTCCAAAATCAATCGGGTGATCTCATCTCTTTCGTAAGGAACAATAGCCTCGTTCAAAAAGACGGTCAACGGTAATTCACTTAGTACATACTGGGCCGCGATGCGTTCCGCATTCGTAGATGCCGCCAAACCCGCCAAAACATCACCCGATCGGTGCGGACTTGCTTTTGCCATGACGGACTTCAAATCATCAAAACGATAATTCAGGTTTCCCAATGTAAATCGATATGCCATTTTAGTTCCTTCGGATTAAGAATACATAGACCAAACTGCAAGCAATGAAAATGATAAAAGCCTGAAATTGTAAATACGCAAATGCGCCTATACAAATTAGGGAAATTAAAACTGCTACCCACGCGTTAAATGTTGAAAAATTAGAATTAAAATCGGTGTGCTGGTATAACATATTTTCGGATGTCGTCGATGTAATTACGGAATCCATTTTTCGTAATTTCAAAAGGGAAGCACTAACCACCAAATACATACACACCGCACCAAAGACAGAAACTTCAATTAAAAATCCGGTTTGGCTACTCCAGATGGCTATTAAGCTAAACAGAAAAACCAAACTGGAAGCAAGAACCCTTTTAGAAATCCTATCAATCTTTATCATCGGCAACAACGGTTCGAGTTGTGTAGTCGCCGCAAAGGCAATACCCTGTAAGGAAGCAATGAGCCCGAACAATCCAATAAACGTAAATAACTGCACCAAGAAATTTTCCTTGCCCAATATGAGAGCCATAGAGGCCGGCATAGGGTGATTTTCTTCCAATATCCCTAAACTCTCTGGTAAACTCCAATCGATGCCGCCTGCCGCCAAAACAAGGACCAACAAGGCAAGCGTCAGCAGTGTAAAAAAAGCTAAATTATAACCTCGGGTTATGGTTTTCCGGAAACCTTTTCGGTCTATTGAATTGGTCATTAGCGATATGCCCTCAATGGCCAAAAACAACCAAACGGCATAAGGAATGGCGGCCACAAAACCTTGTAAGTCCAAACTTCCCACTCCAGAATTTGCCAAATTATCAAACTGAAAAGAGCTTAGAACAGCGCTTTGATAGAGAAATAATTCTGCAATGGCAAGTAGGGTTAACAGTATCAAAAAACGCACCCCTATGTGCATTTCAAAAAGATTGATGATGGAAAAAAACAACAGAAAACCTGTGGCTATCCAAGGGGATAGCGGTAAATCGTCCATCAAAAATCCGAGGTATTCACCTAATGAACTGGCGATGGCCGGCGTGGCGAACAAAAATTCAAAAAGAATAGTCAAGCCAATAAAATTTCCCCATTTTCTACCAAATGCTTTTTCAACATAGGTATGTGGCCCTGTAGCATCTGGATAGACGCAAGCTAATTCGATTAAATTTTGGACTAACCCAAAGTACATTAATGCCGCAACGGCAACGGGCGCAAAAAACCATAAGGGTCCCGTAATCGCCCACCCTAAATTCCAGCCAAAAGATTCTCCTGAAATGACCATTCCAACCCCAACGGCCCAAATAGCAAAAACTCCTATTTTTTTTGAACTGATTTTTTCCTCTGAAACTTTCATTTTTTGTGAATTGATTGTATAGAATTATGAAATCCTATTCCTTAAAAATAAAATATATAATTGGGGATGCGCCTTTGAAACCGCTTAATTATAGGAGGTCCTCAAAGAAGTTCGAAATCGTTAAAAATCAGACAACTTTTCTTGTAACCCTATAAAATAATAAGCCTCATCTCGCAAATTTATTGAGTAGCCAAAGATGTCTTACTGTTCTCTTATCGAGAAAAGTTCAAGCTATAAAACCTCGTGCTTACTAATGCAATCAATATTTATAATTAGATTTGAATCGTTTGTCTAATGGGTAAATGAAAATGAATTTGAACATATTAAAGTTGATACCAGTATTAATTGTCCTGATCATTTGTGGATGTGGCAATAAGAAAGAAGAAGATTACAACAAAAGAGATTTAAAGCTTTGGTATGAAAACCCTGCCGATTATTTCGAGGAATCTTTGGTGCTTGGAAATGGCAAAATAGGGGCTTCCATTTTTGGAGGAATAGCTACCGATAAAATATTCTTGAACGATATCACCCTTTGGTCAGGGCAACCTGTAGACACCACCATATCTATTGACACTAAAGAATTTATCACCCAAATAAGGGAAGCATTGAACAAGGAGGACTATAAAAAAGCGGATAGCCTCCAGCGATTTATACAAGGCGATTATTCCCAATCCTATGCTCCTCTCGGCACCCTCTTTTTAGATTTTGAACATGAAGGGAATACTTCGGCCTATCGAAGGGAATTGAATATTTCAAAGGCCGTTTCGACTATAGATTATAAGGTTGGGGAGGTAGCGTACCACCGTGAATATTTGGTTTCCCATCCTGACAGCCTCCTTATGATTTCCTTGGATGCCAATAAAAACAATGCTCTAAATTTTGACCTTAGGTTTGAAAGTTTATTAAAACATACGTTATCCTCAAAAAATGAGGTATATATGGCAGACGGTTATGCACCCTACAATGCTGAACCTAGTTATAGGGGAGACCTAACAAATGCAGTGCAATTTGACAAAAACCGCGGCACACGCTTTTCGAATTATGTAAAGATCAAAGAAACGGACGGTGATGTCTCGGTAAATGAAAACGGAATTCAACTACGAAATGGTAGCCATGCGGTTATCCTCGTGGCCATTACCTCTAGTTTTAACGGTTTCGATAAAGACCCGGTGAAAAATGGAAAGGACAATAAAGCCATAGCCCTGAAAAATTTAAAGAACGGATTAGAAAAATCGGTCAAAACTATCAAGAACGACCATATTATGGATTATCAACATCTTTTTGATCGCGTTTCCCTAAACCTTGGATCATCCATCAACAATGAACTGCCCACAGATGCACGATTGATAGCCTATACAGAAGGTGCAAAAGATTCTGGTCTAGAGGAACTTTATTTTCAATTCGGCCGGTATTTACTGATCAGTTCATCTCGAACCATGGGGGTACCGGCCAATCTCCAAGGATTATGGAACAGCGAACTTCGACCTCCGTGGAGCAGTAACTATACCGTTAACATTAATGTTGAGGAAAATTATTGGTTAGCCGAAAATACAAACTTGTCAGAATTACACCTTCCCTTGCTTACTTGGGTAAAAAATGTCGCAAAAACAGGCGAACGATCCGCCAAAAACTATCTAGGAATATCCGAAGGATGGATGGCCTGTCAAAATTCAGATATTTGGGCCATGAGCAATCCCGTTGGAGAATTCGAGGGAGATCCAAATTGGGCCAATTGGTATTTAGGTGGCGGATGGCTGAGTACCCATATATGGGAACACTATTCTTTTTCGAAGGATGTTTCATTTTTAAAAGAGTACTATCCTACCTTAAAGGGTTCAGCACAATTTTGTCTCAATTGGTTGATAGAAAAAAATGGTGAACTGATCACCTCACCTTCTACCTCACCTGAAAATTTATATATCACTGAAGATGGCTACCAAGGAGCTACTTTGTATGGTGCTACCGCAGATCTTGCGATTATTCGTGAAGTTTTTCAACAAACCATTAAAGCGACCAAAGTTTTAGGGATCGATACGCCATTTGCCAAAAAACTGGAACAGGCTCACGCCAAATTACGACCTTATCAAATTGGTGCAAAAGGAAATTTACAAGAGTGGTATTATGATTGGGAGGATGCCGACCCTCAACACAGGCATCAATCCCATTTGTTCGGTCTCTACCCTGGGCATTCCATTTCTACTGAACTTACGTCCAACTTTGCAGAGGCTTCTAAGAAATCGCTTGAAATTAAAGGTGATGAATCTACGGGATGGTCAAAAGGCTGGAGAATCAACTTATGGGCCAGGTTGAAAGACGGGAACCACGCATACAAAATGTATCGTGAACTATTGAAATATGTAGATCCCACAGGTGAAAACCCTAATTATAGTAAACGCGGGGGAACCTATCCAAATCTTTTGGACGCCCACCCTCCGTTTCAAATTGACGGAAATTTTGGAGGGGCTGCAGGTGTTGCAGAAATGTTGTTGCAATCCACTGAAACTAGCATAGAACTATTACCTGCCCTACCCGATGCATGGCCTACCGGTTCTTTTAAAGGATTATGTGCCAGAAGCGGATTTGTTATCGATGTTTCTTGGGAAAATAAGAAAATAATCGATTTTAAAATCTTGTCCAAAGCCGGGCAATCCTGTAAAATAGCCTTCGGTGAAAAAGTAATTGAGTTTGATACAGAAATAGGAAAGTCATATCACTTTGACCAAGATTTTAATTTGAAAAACTGACCTTCATTTGAGAATCCTGTAAAACTAATCGCAAAAAAATAACCGATGCATGAGACAAAATGCACCGGTTATTAAACTAACTCAAACTAACTCCAAACTCACGCAAAGATGCGGTCATTTATTAACTTCAAGTTTAATTAAATATCAAGGAAACTTTAAATCCAGTGCTTTTCCGGGCATGGTTTTAGAATCGGTTTTCAAATTCAATATCCCCATGATAGTAGGTGCGATTTGATTTGTATATAACTGTTCTTCACCTACCTCGCCCGTAGCTTTTACCTCAGGGCCTAATAGTGCCATCCATGTTTGGTCTCCTCCTTTAACCTCTGTTCCATGATCGGTCCATTTAGAACTTTCCTCAACCCCTACACCTCTACCGTGGTCTGTTGTAATTATAAAATAGGTGTTGTCTTTATAAAAAGGGTCATTTTGTACATATTGCCATAAATCTTGTATTAATTTATCGGTATTGTTAAGCGATTTGATGTAAAAATCAAAAAGGCCCCCGTGCGCAAAGTCATCAGTCTCGCCATATGAGATATAAACCACTTCAGGGTGATTCTTTTTAATATACTCCTTTGCAAAATGATGGGTGAACACATCTAAACGAACACTCTCCCAAAGGACAGGTGCCTGCCGCTGAATCTCGTTCAAAAATCGTTCTTGTTCATTTAAATCTCCAGTAGCATCCATATACCCTGCATTTACCGGAACACCACTACGTTTATCGTTTATGATGTACGGAAAAACATCCCAGCTGGCAAAGGCGGCCACTTTCCCCTTGTACTGCTTGCTATCATTGGCAAGTTCCAGCAGGGTCTTATTTTTATTGTAGATTTTGCTATTACTATTGATATTTTCATCATCTGCTTTTCCCGTCAAAATCTCGTTATAGCCCGGATAGGAAAATGCCATTGTGTTGGTCAAGTTGACTTTACTTCCCTTAGTTCTATTACCGTGCAGTTGTCCTTCTTTGGCAATCGTATTCCAAAAGAAAGGCATTAATAAGGTTCTGTTTTCTTCGGTGGACCTACCTACGAATTTTTGCTTCAACAATTTTTTTTCATGGGTATATGGACTGTTCAACAATACCGTATCTATTCCTGTAAAAACATCTTGCCAGCGTACACCATCCAAGCTGATTAAAAATACATTGGGGCTTTTGTCTTTTTTTTGTTGGGCTTTCACAGGTATGGAAGCCAACAGAAGGGTGATCATTGAAATTTTAAGTATTGTTTTCATTGGTATTCTAGTTTTTAGTTTTAAATGTTTGTGTGGTGGACCAATCGCTCCAATTCAAATGTTGATCGCGGTAGCGCACCCTCCAAAAATAGGTAGTATCTGGTACTAACCTTTTGGTAGGTTCGTCCGTAAGGTCGTCATCTTTTTGTCGATCTTCTTTATAATACCAGTTTTCTGATTGTTTCCAACTGTCTAAAACCAGTTTTGAAAAATCATCGGTTGTAGAAATTTGCCAATTGGAAGCTGCATGGTAAGCGTCGTTAAACGTACTTTCAAAAGGTCCGGCTTTTAGCATTGTTCCCTCAAAATCAATAGCATCACCCGTAGGAGAAACCGCTACCGGCACCTCGGGTTTATGATCATTTGCATAAATGGTAATTTCATCAGTTTGTTCGTTTTCCCTAAAAACATCTTCGTTACCACGACTAATTCGCCGAATGGTAAACTTAGGATTCTCTTCGTTACCATCTACCTCGACCATAACAAAACCATATTCATCTTGGGTTACGGTAAATTCGTCATAATCCCTTCCTTCAAATTCACCCCAATTATCAATAGCCCCGCCAGCTGTCGCTACATTGATCCACAAATGTTTATGATCTTTCGATTGCCCGCGGGAATACCCATGTGTATGTCCGAAAAAATGTAAACTGGGTTTTCCCGTTTCCGTAGTAAAATTCTCTAGCATTTTCACCACTTTTCCGGTTGACGCTTCTTCTCCAGGAATCCATAATTCAGATTTATGCGGATGGTGCAACTGTGCAAAAACAAAATCAATATCCTCATTCTTCGCTGTTTCCTCCAATAGATTTTCAAGCCAAACATACTGCTCCCGAAGATCCCTATAACCTTCATTAGAGTTCAAACCAATGATACGGGTATTCCCATAATCTTTATACCACCAGTGCTCGGCAAAACCAGGTGTGCCGTTTTTAGGGAGGCTGAAGTATTTAAAATAAAAACTAGAATTACGCTCATGATTCCCAAGTACGGGATAGACCGGCACCTCAGAAAACAACTTTTTTCCCGGTCCGAAAAAATCATTCTGCCATTCCTCATAATTACTACCCCTATCGACCAAATCGCCAGGAATCATTACCAATGCCAAATCATCTGGCAAGTCGTTTCCATACTGTTGTTTCAAGTACGGAATAATTCCTTCGTTTACTATTTCCTTAAACTTATCAGGATTCTGATGGTCCTTTTGCATATCGCTCATCGCCAAAAGGTTGAACGACTTATGGTCACTCGCAAAAGGAGGTGTTTTAAACTGAAAAATATCTGAAACTAATTTCCCTGTCCGTACCCTATAATAATAATCTGTAAACCGTTTTAAATCGGCAATCTTTACTTCATGGATACGGGAATCGGTAAAATTGACATCAAAAGCTTTACCCACTTGCTTTCTGCCCAATTTTTGGGATTCGCCATATTCAACTACACTTTCCTCTCCGTAAGAAGTCTGCCACATAATGGTTATTTCATTAGGGCCGGCATCTTGTAAATAAGGATGTACGGTAAATGTCGGTTCTTTGTGTTGCCCTATACAGAATATGCTTGTTAGGGTGGTTAAAATAAAAATACTTGTTGTTCTCATAATCTGTTTATTAATTAACGACCTTATTAAGAGCCATATCTAAAATTTTGATAGCCCTCTTTAAATCTTCCTTACTTATGGTCAGTGCTGGGGCCAGTTGCAACACATTTCCTGCTGAAACCTTAAAACTTAATCCGTTTTCAAGGCATTCATACATCACTTGTTCTGCTTGTAAAATTGCCTTTGCCTTGGTATCCCTGTCCGTCACCAATTCAATACCCCAAAGTAGTCCTCTACCTCTAATATCTCCTATGATTTCATACTTATCCTTTAAAAAAGACATGGCCGAGCACATTTCTACCGAATCACAAGTTACTTTTTGAAGAATTTTTTCTTCTTCCAAAATTTCCAAAGTGGTCAAACCGGCCATAGCTCCTAACGGACTTTTCTCATGGGTATAGTGACCTAGTGAAATATCAGGGAATTTGTTATAGCTGTCACGTGTCACAATAGCTGCCTGTGGAATGATACCGCCTCCCAATCCTTTTCCCAAACAAAGAATATCCGGTTCAATTCCATAATGTTCAAACGCGAACATTTTCCCGGTTCGGCCTAAGGCAATAGGAATTTCGTCGAGAATAAGAAGTACGCCATATTTGTCGCAAAGGGCACGGGCGCCCATCCAAAACTCTTTAGAGGGTAACTGTACATCTGTATTCCTAACCGTTTCTGCCATAAAAGCACCAATATCCCCTTCCTTAGAAAACACATATTCCAAATGCTCTAAACACTTCAATTCGTTCCCCTCAAAAATTCCGCGATAGGAAACCGGTGGTGGGATGCGTTCCACACCGGGCATCATTGGCCCCATATATTCTCGAAATACTGCTTCGCCACCAACACTTATGGCATCTAATGAAGCCCCGTGAAAAGAATCCCAAAAAGAAACCACCTTGAATTTTCCAGTAATGGCACGTGCCAATTTTAAGGCGATACCGATGGCTGAACTACCGTTAGGAGTCATTAAAACCCGATTCAAATCTGACGGTAATAAAGATGCCAATTTTTCAGCAAAATTGATAGCAGTTTCATTGGTATAACGACGGGTGCTAAAGGTCAAACCCTGCAATTGCTCTGTTAAGCGCTGGACCAATTTTGGATGTGAAAACCCCAATTGATGGACATTGTTACCATGAAAATCTAAATATTTCTTGCCCGATATATTTTCGATATAAGCTCCGTTGCAATCTCCCAACACATCTAAGCAAGGTGTAGACAGTGCTTGATGAAAGAAATAACGCGCATCTTTTTTGAGCAGTTTTTTCGTTTTCGCATCGGTAATACCTGCCTCCCATTCCTGTCTGGCGAGCGTAGTATTGATATCGCCTTCAGTGCGCTTGTTCTGATCATGTCGCTTGGCCACTTCCTTATCTTGATTCATAGGGTACATGTGTTGCTATTATTTCCCTTTCGGAAAATCGATCGTTCAAAATACTAATATATAGGATGGTTTTAGAAATATCCAAAACTACTTTTTTCTTAATAGGTTCGTAGAAAGTGGTTGTTTGGGCATTCTTTCGCTTTGCATGAAAACATCCAACCACCCATCACCTCCTCCATTGAACCATTGCACTTCAATGGCATGTAGTCCTTTATCGAGATCCAAACTCCCATTTTTCTCACGTACACCATGGTCTCCGTCATTATCGACCACCAATTCACCATCTATGAAAAGGGTACTACCATCATCTGAACGGGTCGAAAATTGATAGTTTCCTTTTTCTTCGATTTCTAACCAACTTTTAAAACGGAATACCGTATTCGATTTTACCAGTTCCTTTACTTCTTCTGAAGTTATTTCAAATGTACCACTTACAACATCCGGTTTCTTACTGCCCAATGCGGGGATAAACGATAAGTTGGCCATATAAAAGACCTCAACTGTAACCGGCTTTTCCAATACCCTTGATTTAATCCTAAAAAAGCCTTCTGCAACTCCACTACTTATTTTTCCATTGTTAAAAATAGCACTATTTACAACGGTATTTTCAGTAATTGGAATTTGAGTTGTAAAGGTTTCAGATTCATTTGTAGGCAAAGTACCATCCAAGGTATACTTTAAAATCCCCTCCTTATTGGGGTTCTTCAAAACTAGGTTTGCCTTATCATTAAATAATCCACCTTCTGTCGCATATCCTATTGAAGAAGGAACAAAAATCGGTTTATTCAATTGCACCAAAGTTGGATACGGATCTTCGACACTATTTCCTTCAAAGGCCTCCTTTACCGGTTTTCCAATCCATGCATGTGGTGTTCTGATATCCATGGCAAAGGCAACTGTCGCCGCATTATCATATTGATATACAGGATACTTGATAATATGACCTTTCTTTATGCCTTTACCCCAAAGTATAAATGGAATTTCCACCTCCTGTAACGACTCACCCCCATGGCCCTTACCTACGCCTCCGTGATCAGCACTAATAATCACCAAGGTGTTTTCTACCATTCTAGATGTTCTTAGCGATTCTATCAACTCAGCTAATAGCGAATCGGCTTTCTCGACCGACGCATAATATGCTGGGGTTCCATGGCCATATTCGTGACCCGCATGGTCAATGTGGTCAAAATGTATAAAGGTAAAATCAGGATTTTTCTCTTTTATATATTCGGATGCAATAACGGAGGTCTCATCTTCGGTGATAGTATTGATGTCATAGGTAACAGCTTTTTTTTCGAACAACCTTCCAAATCCGCCCCAATGATAGATGGCCCCTATTTCTGCCGAATCCTTTTGGTCTGCTATCAATTGAAAAATCGTTGGGAAAATAAATTCCTCACTTTGGGCGACCGCCAGTAAGGTGAGATTATCACGATCCCAAGCATTCGATGTAATACCATGCTGTTCTGGTCCCGCTCCCATAATCATCGATGCCCAATTTGGGCTTGAACTACTTGGCAAAACCGAACGGGCATGCATGGTTGAAGAACCTTCTTTGATCAATCGATCAAAAGTGGGTGTATTTGCTTGCTTTAATCCGTCTGGACTTAAACCATCAAAACCGATGACGATGACATGTTTTATTGCTCGAATGGAATCTTCCTTTTTAGAAACACAAGACCATAGAGATAGAATCCCTATGGTCAGTAAAAAAAATGAAATACACTTAGCGCTATGTATTTTACTTCTAATCAACATCCCACCAGAGTTTGGTATTGATGTTATCAGGTCCCATACGTTGAACCGCCGCTTTGTAATTATCGCTGTTGGTGGACTTGATGGAATTTGGATACTGAAAACGTACCGGCACCATTTTGTCATTGACTGCATCCGGACCAGGGATTACCTCTGGCATACCGGTTCTTCGCCAATCCGACCATCCTTCAAAACCTGTATAGAATAGGGAAATCCATTTTTGAAGCGCAATTTTCGCCAATTTATCTCCAGTATATGCTACTTTTTCCTGAGCAATATAGGCATCCAAATCAGTTGCCTGCATAGCGTTGGCAATTTGTGACCATCCCCCGGCAGCTGCTCTCTCCGTGTAGAATTCAAAAGACGCCCTAATCCCATTTTCATAATAAGTAGCGGCATCCCCAACAGTGATCCATCCTTTTTCCCTTGCTTCGGCCAAAAGGAACTGAAGCTCAGAATAGCTCATGATAATGGTCTGTGACGCGGTGGCCGAAGCCTGTTCCGGATTACAGGCCCTACAACCCAAAAGGATACCCAATCTAGAAATAAAGTTAGAACCTGATTCTTCAGGGTTTCCAGAAGGACTATACCCCAAGGCAGCCTCATCATCCAAACCATTGGGCATCCCTACATAATCGTCAAAATCTTCAGAAAAAATTCCTTTTTCAGAATTACTGGTCGGTTGTGCGAAAACATATAAGCGATTATCGTTCAGATCCTTCAACCTAGTTTCCAAGGTTTGACTTAATCGAACCTCATCAAAACTACCGCTACGCGTATCATATTTTGGCTGTGGATTATTCGTATTCCATTGTACCAAGGCCATATCGTCGTTACTTTCAAAAATTGGAAAGTCGTTAGCGTTATTGGCTATTTGCTGCATTCCCGTTACTGCAGTCGAATTATCCACATCACTGATGCGCATCAACAAACGTAATTTCAATGAATTGGCAAATTTTCTCCATTTTTGGATATCGCCCCCATAAAAAATATCCCCACTAATATTATCGGTACCTTCTAAAACAGAATTTGCAGTTTCAAGATCTGACAACATACCTTGGTAGATTGTATTTTGCGCATCAAATACAGGAGTAACATTACCGTCCTCGATACCTTTAGTAGCCTCTGAATAAGGTACATCTCCGTAAGCATCGGTCACATAAGAAAAAATCCAAGATTTCATGACCAAAGCCACCCCATAGTAATTTTGGGCATCTGGATTTTCTTTTGTGTCCCTAATAATGTTCTCCACATCTCTCAACGAAGCATACGCATCGTTGTAAGGATTATCGGAAGGTGACCAGTTATAAGTATCTCCACTTGTAAATTGAAGCCTTGCCCCATATTGCACAACGGTAAAGCCTTCTTCCCAACCTTGACCGCCCCAATTGTAGGCCATTTCTTCTTGTATTCCTGGCAATAATAATTCAGGTTGTGCAGATGCAGGAAAATTTGGATTAACATTAACGGTATCGAAATCCTCCGTACAGCCAATGGCCATTAAAAGGGATACCATTATAAATAGTGATTTTTTCATGATTTCTTAATTTATTAGTGTTTTCGTCTTTTTAGAAATTGACCTGTAAGTTGAAAGTAAATGAACGGGAACTTGGATAAGACATGTTCTCTATACCAGGTTGCAAAGTTCCGCCGGATACACCTACAGTTTCTGGGTCAAAATGTGGATTATCGGTCCAAAGCAATAAGTTTCTTCCTGTCACAGAAAAACGTGCACTGCTAATCGGTAATCTATCCAACATTTTCCTCGGGAAAGAATAGCCCAATGAGACTTCACGTAATTTGGTATAAGAAGCATCGTATTTGGCAGCTTCAACATTATCCCTCTCATAATATCTATTGTTATAGGTTCTAGCATCAACATTTACTGTGTTAGGAACATAAATAGGACTATCAGAAGTACCCGTGTTTACGACACCTTCCGCAACGATACCGGTCTCCCTTCCTTCCAAAGTTTCCTTTAATTGACCAGAAGTACTACCAATGGTTTTTGTTCGGGACACTACAATACCTCCTTGTCTGGTATCGAACAAGAAACCAAAGTCGACATTTTTATATTTAAACGTATTTTGGAAGCCCAAGGTAAAATCAGGAGCGTAATCCCCTTGATATACCAAATCATCTGTACGAACAGGAATCCCTTGATTATTAATGATTTTCTGACCGAAGAATTCACTGTTAGGATCTTCGACTCTTTGGAATCCTCTACCATAAATAGCACTAATAGAACCACCCTCCCTGGCTTGGATAAAAGCTCCGTTTGCTTCGGTCAATGTGAAATTAACGCCACCAAGGTCTTTGACTTCACTTTGGTTTGTAGCAAAGTTAAACGTAGAGCTCCATTTAAAGTTTTCCGTCAATACAGGTACTAAATTTACAATAGCTTCAAAACCATAATTACGTACCTCACCGGCGTTGATCAACTGACTACTATAACCACTGGCGATGTCGGTACTGATATTAATAATCTGATTCTTAGTAGAACTATCATAATAGGTAAGATCAAAATTCATTCTACTTTGGAAAAAACGAAGATCCAAACCAAATTCATAAGAACCGGTAATCTCAGGTTTTAAATCCGCATTTGGAATTAATGAAGACTCCGTCAAAATTGGCGTGGAACCATCAAAAGGAGTTTCATTTTGATAAAAACTACGTAATCTGTAAGCTCCAGTATCATTACCTACCTCAGCATAAGCAGCCCTTAGTTTCGCAAATGAGACCCAAGTTGGCATATTGAACATCTCACTGGCAACGGCACTTAAGGTAACCGATGGATAGAAATAGGAATTATTATCTTCTGGTAAGGTACTTGACCAGTCATTTCTACCAGTGACATCCATAAATAATACATTATCATAAGCAAAACGGGCATATCCGTATAAACTATTGATACGTTTTTCGTAATTATCGGATGATACCTGAACCGCTTGCCTACTATTGTTAAAGGAGTATACTTCAGGATTGATCAACTGTGGCGCTACACTTTTGGTAAAATCCTGCTTTTGACGCAATTGGTTACCACCCCCGGAAATATTGATATTGAATTTCTCACCAAAAGTCTTGTCATAGCTCAATAAGAAATCCGAGTTACTTTCTTCAAAGAATACATTATCCTCTTGATACGTACCGAAAGGGAAACGTTGCGTGCTGAACGCTCTTTTACGAACCCTAAAGTCCCTGTAAAAATCCCGCCCACTACGTAATAATAATTTCCAGTTTTCACTGATATCGTAGTTTACACTAACATTACCGAAAATACGGTCCTTATCCTGTGCATTCGTATTCTCATACATGGTGAAATATGGGTTATCATGGTAGTTGTAATTGTAGTTGAACTGTTGTCTACCTTCTAAACCTGGCTGCCAGTAATCCCGAAGATTATTGGTATTTAATTGACGACCATACCAAATAAATAAGTACATAATACTTTCTGTACCATAACCTGTTGCAGGTCTATTATCACTATCGGTTTTTACATAATTAATATTGGCATTCACCTTAACTTTATTTGAAACGTTTAAACTACCGGTAAAGCTTAAGGTATTTCGTTTTAAATCCGTATTAGGTAAGGTGCCTTCCTGATCTAAGTTTTGGAAAGAAAGTCTCATGTTACCCATATCTCCCGATTTGGAAATTGCGATACTGTTCGTTTTCGTAATACCCGTCTCAAAAAAATCTTTGGTATTATCTGGATTAGAAACCCAAGGAGTTGGCATAATGGGAGAATCACTTATAAAGGTATCACCACCGCGTGTTCCATCCTCACGTGGGGAATCGAATTGTGGAATCATCAAACCCGTATCCAAACGTGGGCCCCAGCTTTCATCTACACCATCGGCAATACCAGAACCACTACCATCTACAAAGGCAAACTGTTGGTTGTTTCCTTGTCCATATTCGTTTTGCCAATCTGGTAACATTAGAATATTTTCAACAGTAATACCTGTATTGAAGGAAACACCAAGTTTGCTGCTTTGTGATTTTCCTTTCTTCGTGGTAATAATGATGGCACCGTTCGCAGCTCTTGAACCATATAGTGCAGCAGCGGCAGGACCTTTCAGTACGTTAATAGATGCAATATCCTGCGGATTGATTTCTGCGGCACCATTCCCATAATCCACACTTTGTGTGCCCGAACCATTAGAACCTACTATTTGATTACTGATAGGTGTACCATCTACGATGAACAATGGTGAGTTACCATTAATGTTCAATGAAGCATCGCCACGAATCGAAACCCTTGCGGAACCACCCAAACCAGTGGGGCTATTGGTAATCTGAAGACCGGCAACCTTGCCCGACATACCGTTCAACAAGTTTGGCTCTCTCGCCTGAACCACTTCCTCATTGTTTAATTCCTGCGAGGCATATCCCAAAGATTTCTTGTTTCTTTCGATACCTAAGGCCGTTACAACCACCTCATTTAGTTGTTGGGAATCTGGCTCTAAAGAAATAGTGGCTGAGCTTTTGCCCGCAGTATCAAATTCCTTCTTAATATATCCTATATATGATATCAGCAAAATCTGGTTGGTACCGCTGATCTCAATTTCAAAATTACCATCAAAATCTGTGGCAACGCCATTTGTAGTTCCCTCTACCACCACGGTAGCACCTGGTAACGGAACTTGATTTTCATCTAACACGGTCCCCTTAAAGATATTTTGGGAATGTGCGACAAAATTTGCTAAAACCGCAAATAATGTTATTAATACTGTTCTTTTCATTTTGTTCGTATTTGTAAACTTTGGTTTGTTATTACGAAACAAATATCTAAATGAAAAGTTAATGTCTTGCATTATAAACATTATGCTATTGCTACCATTTTGCTTAAAATGTTATCTAATGGTTAGTTAAATATTATTTACAAATATGCAAAATGTTAAGTTCATGTTAAGCCCCTAAACAGAGCTTATAAAGAGCCTTTCTTAACCGTTAAAAGGGATGAATAAAATTTTATAGTATGTTTGTTAAATAACATATTTACATGGATGATTATCTTATCGGTATTGGAAAGCGAATCAAAGAAATACGAAAGAATGGAGGTTTTATCATTAACGATGTGGCATCGAAAGCAGGGGTAACCGCTGGCCTTATTTCCCGGATCGAAAATGGAAGAACTATACCTTCTCTCCCCGTGCTTCTAAAGATTATAACCTCTTTAGATGTTGAAGTAACCGATTTTTTTAGCGGAATGCCCCAAGTCAATGGTGTTCAATTTATTATTAGCCGAAAGGAAGAAAACAATATAATTGAAAAAGAGGATGATGCTTTTGGATTTTCCTATTCCTATATTTTTGGAAAACAATTGAATTCGTTGGGTTTCGAAGCTGTATTATTGGAAGTACACCCAAATTCAAAACGGGAAAAAGTAGTTACCGACGCATACGAGTTTAAATATATGTTATCTGGTGAATGTGCCTATATTATTGATGAAACAGAGGTCGTATTGAATGAAGGTGACGCTATTTTCTTTGATGGGCGAGTACCCCATGTTCCCGTAAATAGAAGCACCAACATCTCAAAGATGCTGGTGCTATACTTTTTTATATAAACAGTATCAGCCAACAGGAATCAAGTCTTTAAGGCCTGCCAATTCATCTAACACAAATGTAGGTTCCGCACTTGCCAATTGTTCAAAAGTTTGGGCACCGGTAGTGACGCCCACGGTAACTCCGCATTTGGCATTCTTTCCTTCTTCAATATCAATAATGGAATCCCCAGCTTTTAGTACCATTTGAGCATCAGTAATCCCCAAATCGTTCATCGCCTTTAAAATCATAGCAGGATGCGGTCTGCCCAAGGTTACATCGTCAGCGGTAACCAACAAATCGTACTGATTTCCTAACTCCCAACCCATTTTATTCAATAATAAGTTTGCGGTAGCGCTATCATAGCCGGTATTCAACGCCCTTTTAATCCCGTTATCCTTCAAATAATCCAATAAGTCCTCAACCCCCCTATAGCTTGTAACATGCAAGGTTTCATAGGCTTGGTCGAGAAGCTTCTTGAAATTCTCAAAAATGGAAGCGGACAATTCATCATCCGTAATATTATCCTTTACCTTTAAAATATCCTTGATGGCTTGGTGCTTTTCTTTGCCGGCACCATGTTCTAGAACATAATCCAGAGCTATATCATATCCACTTTGATTGATTGCTTTTTGCAATGTTTTATATACTACGTTGTCTTCATTAACAACAGTTCCGGCCATATCGAATACGGCCAATGAAATTTTCTGCATTTTAAAAATAGAATATTTGGTTAATGTTATGTTTTGCAAAACCAGCACTACCGGTCATACCTTTTCCACCAATACCAGTAATGATATGAATGTTCTTATCTATGGTGGCTTCAAAAATATCAGAATTCTTACTTTGAGAATACATGCCGTACCAACGCTGCTCTATTTCATAGGTAGGCAACTGAAATATCTCTTTTGACTTTTCAACAATAAAATTGTCTATATCCATGTTTAGATCAAAACCTAAATCTTCACTATTTTCAACGTCGGCATATTCATGGGAATCCCCAAGAATTACACTGCCGTCCATCGCCTGTTTGAACAGAATATGTACGCCCCATTTTTTTTCAGGACTATCTAAAACTTCCTTTGACTTAATCTTTACATATGAAGGACATTCTGCAAAGGCCTCATACCTTCTAATGGACAAGCCCGTAAGTATAGATCCCGTTATTTTATAGTTACCTTGCGGTTTGGTCTTCATCATTTGTAGCTTGGAAATTTCCAAATCGCTGGATGCAAAAAGTTTTGGATATAAAGTCTTGAACTCACTACCATTACAAATTATCACCTTTCCAGACATTAACATGCGACCATCAGCAATTTCAATACCTACACCACTTGCCAAGGAATTGCATTCCAAAACCTTAGAGTTATAGAAAATATCCAAACCCTTTTTTGACAGGTATTTATGCAATCTATGAATCATTGTGCGTGGCTCAATAATTAGTTCTTCTGGAAAGAAAAGACCCGATTTTACGTAGTTTTCATTTAAACCTGGATAGCGTTTTAGACATTCGGTTTTTGTAAATAAAATAGAGGTATAGTCATTATCCTTATTAATCCTAGAAAGCTCCTCCAACAACTGCGCTTCTTCTTCGTTTGAAGCAAGGTAAATGGAACCTTCTTGACGAACGGTTATGTCAAACTTGGAATGGATTTTTTTATAGATCTGTAAACTTTTACGACCGTAGGCCTGCCATTTAGAATTCATGCCAGAAGGCACCACTTGTCCAAAATTACGTACCGTGGCACTTTGGGGAATCATATCTTTTTCCAACAAGGCGACCTTTAGTCCTTTCTTCATGGCATGGTAGGCATGAAAAGTTCCTAAAACTCCGCCCCCTATAACTACAAGATCATAATTTATTTCAGCCATTTATTATGGAGATTTGAATTTCAACATCAGATTTAGTTCTTCGATATTTTTTACGGAAATACAACATGGAAACTATGGATATACCCATCCCTAAAATGGAAATACAGTACGTCGACCAGACAAAGAATTGTAACCATGAGCTATTGGGTTGTCCAAAATTCTTATACAATAAAACGGCCATACTTCCTAAGTAACCGAACGAATCTGCTATATAGATTAGATAACCTGCGTTACCCTCGATCTTGAAGGCAGCGATCATTCTATCGAAAAAAATACAGTTAAAAGGCACGTAACAGGCATAAAGTCCAAAACCAATGGATATCATCCAGAATATCGGAGAAACCACTTCCTGCTGAAACAATAGTGTTGAAACCCCTACCATGAGACTTGCCAAAATGAGCACAAAATGAAAACCGATAAATGCCTTATAATTACTTTTGACAAGACCGAAAAGTCCTAAAATCAACAAAACCAAAAACGCAATCGGAAGTTCGGATAAGGTATAGATAGCCGCATCGCCTTCATAACCGACACTATCCCATAGCTCTCTCGAAAAATTATCCCTAAAATCACGAAGGGCCGTTAGCGCGGTATAAAATATCACAAGTATAATGATCGGAAAAAGAAACTGCAGCAATACCTTTTTTCTGTCTTTCCCATTCATAGGTCTTCGCTCCTTGCGCAACAGTTGATCTTCTGAGGTGGGAGGAGGTAATTTTTGTAAAAAGTATAAACAAATAAAAAAAGGTATTAAGAACAATCCTCCGGTAACGGCAGGCATCCAAAACTCTGAAATTCCATTCGAGTTCATGACCCACAGTCCAACTGATTTAACAGCTCCACTAGATACTATAAAGCTCGAACACAGAATAATGCTAAGAATCTCGGTCATTTTCCGACCTTCCAAATAGGAAAAAACGATACCCCATATCATACCCAGTGAAAGGCCGTTGAAAAACAACAACACAAAATTATATGGACTTGGTACACTACCAAATAAGATGAGAGTAAGTTCAGCCAATAGAATCATAAAGGTCAAATAAGCCCCGCGTTTAGAGGGTTTTAGACCCGACACCACCTTTATGCCCAAAAATTTGGACAGCATATACCCAATAACTTGGGCCAAAATCAATAGTATTTTATAATCTATCCCAAAAAACAACAGCCCTTCATACGTCGCAACGGTGAAGGGTTTTCTAAAGGCATACATACAAAAGTAAAGACCAAAGGATGCGAAGGCACCATTTAGGAAGACCTTAATTTTTGGTTTAGCTATCTTAAACACACCTAAATTATTTACAAATAGTAAAATAAAAGTCCAATAATACGATTATATTAACTATTTGTAAATAAATGATAGTTATTTGATTGTTATGAAAAGTGAAGTAATTAGTTAATTCAATTCTTTAAATCAAATCATATAATGAATGTCATTATAAACTTAGTGCTTTGTGAATTGTAAATCATCTTAACATTGGTTCCTGATTATTAATAACTACTCATTTTTTTTTTGCAAAATCTATTTCCCTCTCCTTTCTTTTATAAAAGAAAGCCAAGTACTGCATGACCAAGCCCTCTATAGGACCATCAGTATTTGCATTGCAAAATCTCCTTAATTAATTTAAAAATGTCCATATCAAAATTGACCCAAATGTTATCAACAATTGACCCTAATAACTTTTGCGTGCATTTCATCGAATAAATTTGACTTTTCGTCGCTATTGAAATTTGTTTAAATATTTTCGAAGCTCGTTTGTGCCTTCAACAAAATTAATTTATTGCTTTTAATGAAATTACCATCTTTACGAACCTTTTTCGTTGCACTGTCAGTTCTATTTATCGTTTTAAGTTTATCTTCTTGTGGCAAGGAGTATGATTTAGTTTCAGAGTTTGTTGTTCGTGCTCCAATAGACAAAACACCATTGGATTATTTACAAGATCCAAGTGACTCAGAAGTGACTTTAGTTACGGCTATACTATCAGAAGACGAAAAAAAAAAGTAACTCTTTTTAGTTCCTATAAAGCAGGTACAAAAAAGGCTTTCTTCGAAAATACGAATGGCCTTTATTCTACCTATGATAGCTTAAGCTCCTTACAAAAAAGACCGCCTAAACTTCTTTTTAGCTCGGGTTTCGAAGGCGTTCGAGTGTCAGAAAACAAATACGATTATCAATACATAACAGGCAAGGATACAACGACCGGTTTTTCATGGCCTCCAGCTATTCTCGGTTCATCTGCAAACGATAAAGAACCAAGTGGCATCCATACTGTTAATGATGGAGGTGGAGCGGCCATTGACAATTACCTTGAACGTATTACCGGCCCAAATGGAAATGAAACCACAACCCTATTTCAACGGGTGAATTATGACGTACAGGTTACCCAGACTCCCTATCAAATAAATAACATTAAAGAAAATCCAGGGGAGCTTTACATAACGTACTGGATGAAGACAGATGATATTTCCTTAACGGGAAAAGATATTTGGCGTGCCATTTGGGAATATAAGACCAAGAATTATGCAACATATAAAGATGGTTTTAGAATGATCGCTTTTATGGCGACAGATATCAGAGGAACTCCTTATTGGCAATTTCAAGGGGATATAGGACCAAGACAGCCGGTTTGGCGCATAGAAAATTATGATATTCCGTTAATAACAGATGAATGGTTTAAAGTTGAATATTACTTAAAATGGAGCGACGGACCAGATGGATATGCCTCCATGAAGATTAACGGACACCTCATAGGTGAACATCACGGCCAAACCACTTCAAAATCTGACCCTCTCGATTTCATTATGCTTACCCAGGTTTATGGTAACAATTACCCGATGTATCAATGGGTCGACGATATTGAAATTTGGGACGGTATACCTAAATAGTGAAAATCATTCCATTAATCTTGGCAGACACCGATTACAACATATACCTTGTACACATACAATGAAACTATTTGTAATTTTAATACATACTTTTCATTAGATATGACCGCTCGCAATGAAACTAAAAGAACTATTAAGACCAAAACTACCTTTTATATTCGTACCATTATCCCTCTTAACTTGCTGTAATAAAAGTGACAGTGCTTCAGATCCAGAAACATCGAGTAATACTGCAAAATTACTTTTCAGGTCGGGCTTCGAAGGTGTTGGTTTATCAGAACCACAATATGATTATCAATATATAGAGGGAAAAGACTCGGAAACCGGGTATTTTTGGCCACCAAATATTTTAGGCTCCGAATCTAGCGATGAACCAAGTGGCATACACAACGTAAACGATGACAACGGTGCTGCAATTGATAATTATTTGGAAACCGTTAAAGGTCCCAAGGGAAACGAAACAACAGCCTTATTTCAACGTGTCAATTATGATGTACAAGTTACGCAGGCTCCCTACCAAATAAACGATATAAAAGAGAATCCAAAAGAATTATATATTTCTTATTGGATGAAGACCGATGATACTTCTGTTGTTGGAAAAGATAAATGGCGGGCAATTTGGGAATATAAAACAGATAAATATGCTACCTACAAAGATGGATTCAGAATGATCGCTTTTATGGCAACCGACATAAATGGAAACCCTTATTGGATGCTACAAGGAGACACTAGTCCACAAACCCCCCTATGGCAGGTTCGAAATACAGAAATTCCACTTATAATGGGCGAATGGTTTAAGGTTTCGTACCATATAAAATGGAGCAATGGAACCGACGGCTATGCCGCTATGAAGATCAATGATAAATTGATCGGCGAGCATTTCGGTGTTACAACCTCAAATAACGACAATCTTGATTTTATAATGCTCACACAAGTATATGGAAGTAATTACCCAATGTACCAATGGGTAGATGATATTGAAATTTGGAATGGCGTGCCAGATGGATCATAAAAAGTTAACTACCCTTTTTGTGAATGCGCAATCAGTTATTTTCTAGTTCTATACGCTGCATCAAAAACAAATCTACCACCACATTGATGTAAATGATGAAGTCCCATTAATTTTTTATCAAAGGTTGGAGCGATGATTTTTACCGTATTTTCCACGTATTCGGAAATCGTTAATTTTTCAATTTTATTGATGTTCAATGCCCTACCGTAAATACCATCTATATTTCTTTGGGAAGGCCTGTAGAAATCTCCATCGTGTTTGAATATGCTACCTCCGTTACGGGCCACCTTGGCATCAATAATAACCGGATTTTGACGATGTGGAATTACAGAATTAAATTTCAAGGAATCTATTTGGTAGATGAACAGTTCACTATTCATGGGCGCTGTTGCAGAAGCCTGCTTGTTTAAGAAAAGCCACTTTTGTTTATCGGTATCAACGTGGATAAAAGCATCTGCTACCAATTCTCCTTCAAAAGCCGTACTGTAAAGTTCCCATCGTAAAGGAAAATCAACTGCCCTATAAATTTGCAGTTTTTTATTTTCGCTACTCTCGGGCATTAAAAAAATTTCTCCGTTTTCTTCAAAAAGAAAAGGAAAAGATAGGTGATATTTAAAATCGAGAACATCGACTATATCCGTTAATTCAGTATCCGTTAGAATTCCACAACTGATCTTGCCTCGTTTGGTAATGTATGAATAGTTTTCAAAGAAAAGATAGTCCACTCCTTTATATGTATGGAGAAATGGATCCGCCCAAAATTCATCATCAGGCATTCTTAAAGGAAAAGATCCCGATGTAATGTCGTCAAAAAAACCAGTATCACCCGTAAAAATAGTCCAACATTCATAGCGTCGCTTAAAATACCGAGCCATAAATTTTTCAACAAGCCGATTGAAGAATTGCCCGTAAAAACCAAAAATATATTGTAGTACCTCTAGCGGTTTTGGACCAATATCTTTTGGCAGGCTTACTATCGATTCTTTAGAGGTCACAAAATACTGGTCCTTTAATTTTACTAGGTTTTTGAACAATAGCGATACGCTACCCTCTGCAACAGTGGTAGCAGTTTCGGTAATAGACCAATGTCTATTGAAAAAGGCAGTGTCCAAAATTTCAGTTTCTTGGGTGGTTGAAGTTGTTTTCAGTAAAGTTGCCCCTATGACAGGTTTTTTTTTATGAACTTCCCAAAATCCTACTGGGCCGGATCTTTTTTCTAAATAATCCTTTAAGACCAATGTCCATGTACCATACTTAGCAACATTTGGCATTTCACCTACTATTTTACCAGAACCAAGGTTCAACAAAAGGTCTAGTTCATAACCTTGAATCAGGTTTATTTCTAAGGGGGCAAAAATTGAACCCTTTTTGTCGATTACAGGCTGTACTTGTATAGTAGGTATATTGTTTAAAACAACACCCAACTCAGATTCAATAATCGACCCCTTACTTTTGAACAGATATTCTTTCTCTAAATATAACTGGGCTTTTAATAACAGATGACTAGCACCAGCAAAAGTGTGCCCACCTTCTAGTGAATTGTTCAATCTCCAATCTATTTCTTGCCCCCCTTCAATGAGCAATACTAACTCTAAAGTTGGATCATTAACAATTCCATCAAGTATTCTTAATTGCCAATTATCTAGTTGTTTTGAATTATAAACAAATACGCCTATTTTCATCGAAATGTATTGTGGACAATTATGCTGCAGCAGTTAACAAAAAAGCTTATTGCCTCTTTTTAAACCATTTCTTAGATTTTACAGGCTGTTCCATTTCATAACCATAACCATAACCGTAATTATAATGACTACCATGAACTTGGCCAACCGCATTCATCACATAGAACATATTATTCAACTTCTTGGATTTATTCAGCTCTTTGGAAAACTTCATTACATTTTTATCAGTAACACCGGCACGCACTGCAAACAAGGTAATATCTGCGTGTTTTGCTATTAATAAAGTATCTGTGACCAACATGGTAGGGGCCGTATCCATAATGATAAAATCAAATTTCTTTTTAGCCTCGCTCAAGAAATGCTCGAAGTTTTTTCCTGACAACAATACGGGCACATTGGAAGGAACCGCTCCACTCAAGAATATTTTGTGATCGGGATTAGACTGAAATCCTTCAAATAGAAAATTTTTATAGTCCGCAATCTTACCAGAAAGGTAATCTGCCAATCCTTCACTATTCTTATCTAAATTTAAGTATGAATGTAAGGTAGGGTTTCTTAAATCACCGCCAACCAATAAGACCCGTTTTCCTATACTCGCATATGCCAAAGATAAATTAAGGGCTAAAAGCGTTTTACCTTCTCCTTTAATGGCCGATGTTATATAAACAACCTTTCCTGCGATATCGTTATCATCCGGGGATAGAAGATGCGTGACATTTGCACCTAATATGCGAAAGGATTCAGCCAGAACGGATCGATCGTTAACATCGATGAATTTTTTATCCTTTTCGAAAAAGGGTATTTCAGCTACGACTGGTATTTCTGGATTAATTTTTTCTATCTCTGAACGCTCATGTATATTATTATCTGTAGAAAATCTAATATAAAAAACCAAGAAAGGCACTATTAGTCCTAGTAGAACACTTACCGGATAAACAATAGTCGGCTTCGGCCAAAGAGGTTCTATATTGCTCAAGCCATATTCAATAACCTTTATCGTTGGTGCTGTTGAAGCATAATCTATTGTTGCTTCTTCACGTTTTTGTAGTAATAATAAGTATAAATTCTCTTTAATACTCTGTTGTCGCTCTATGGAGCGTAACATTCTTTCAGTTTCGGGAAGTCTTGAAAACTTATATCCGGCAGAATTTTTTTCCTGATTCGTTCTGCTTAGTGATAGGGCTAATTGTGCCTCATAATTATTAACGGTACTTAATATATTCAACTTACTAAGTTCTAACTGCTTTGATAATTTAACGAGTGTCGGGTGATTAGATCCTACCGTTGTAATCAACTTTTGGCGCTCTCTGGCCATCTCATTATAGTTAGATACCATTTCATTCAAACCAGTGTTGGCCAAACCAATATCAGCAGGTAGCAAATTATATTCCGCCTCGTTGGCCACTGTTCTCTTTAAAAGGTTCGATAACGAAACTTGGGTCTCCAACTTAAGTGCCTCACTTTCAGCATCATTTTTTCTCTGAAGGTTTGCGCCTGCATCAGACTGAATATAGGATATGTTTTGGTTCTGTTTGAAACTTTGTTTCCCGGCCTCGATAGAATCTAATTCTTGGGACAAATAAACAAATCTTTTTTCTATCACCTCCAAAGTGCGTCTAGACACCAATTGCCTATCTAATATACCATCTTGGTTGAAATTATTAATGATCGAATTCAACACTTCTTCTGACCGCTCTCTACTTTCACCGATAAGGGACAAATTTAGCACTTCGCTATTGGCCTCGGTAGTAATGGTTAATTTCTTCGCAAGTTTTAAAGATGTTCTCATTTTAGAATCAAGCACAACCTTAAATTTTATGTCCTTATAGTCCTTAACGTTATTAATATTCTCGGCCAATTCTATTTTAAACGGCAAATAATAAACCGACGTATTCACCTCGTTGTAAGGCACAACAAATTGGGTTCCTATGCTGTCCTTAATATTAAAACCTGTATTGCTTAAAATCACCTCATACTTCATAGGTTTATCAATCTTATCCTCTGAAATATTTTTCCGTACAATAAAGGGTGGTTCCCAAATTTGGGAATAGGTGAAATCTTTTAATACATTATACTCTATATCCAAATTAAGCTCGTCTACAACGTTATGCAATAAACGATAGGATTGAATTACCTTGATTTGATTTTGTATATCAAGCAATCGGTTATTAGGATTGGCATTGGCTATGGATATGACGTCTTTGACAACATTTGGCTTCATAGCATCATCTAAAATCTTGATTTTTGCCTCTGTTTTATAAATGACAGGCGAGTACTTTAAATATGCAAAGGCAATGGCACAGAATAAAATAATCATACCGACGAACCAGGGCCAATATCTTAGATATCTTGATAGGGTCTCCTTAAGGTCATAAGATTCTTTATCCTCTTCAAAATCTAATATATATGTTTTTTCGTTCATAGGGTGATATACTATTTTTTTGTTCTATACGCCTTTCCCCTACCTAACTCTTAATTAATGAATCGTAGTGAAACTGGGCGATTAATGGCTAGAAATCAACTGTAATATTACTATTAAATAAAAACTATAAAATTATATTTCTTCGAAATCCAATATTTTATCGATAATACGAACTGCGGTATGGCCATCCCATAATTTTGGAATACTTCCCTTTTTCCATTCACCGTTAAAAAGTCTTTTCATAGCAGGTGCTATACCCTTGGTGTCGGTCCCTATAAGTTCGTTTGTTCCTTCCATTATTGTTTCAGGACGTTCGGTATTATCACGTAGTGTCATACAGGGAATCCCCATAACCGTCGTTTCTTCGGTAATACCGCCAGAATCGGTAATTACAGCCAGACTCCTTTCTACCAGATAATTGAACTCTAAATACGCCAAAGGTTCGACCATATGTAATCGAGGATGCTGAACGTCTAATTTCTCCAAAATCCTAGCGGTTCGGGGGTGAACAGGAAATATTAATTGAGCATCTTCTGTATGTTCGATAATTTCGTCTAAAAGAGCCTTTATCTGTGACTCTTGATCAACATTTGCCGGCCTATGCAAAGTCATAACCAAATATTCCTTTTCCTTTAATTGAAGTTGGTCCCATATTTCTGGTTTTGTAAAACGTGGCCTTTGCTTCAACAATGTATCAATCATAGTGTTGCCTACAAAAAATATTTTGTCGCTTGCAACTCCGCTTCGCATTAAATTTTCGTTGGCGATTTCAGAAGTTGTAAAGAAATAATCGGTAATGGCATCTGTAACCAACCTATTAATCTCTTCGGGCATTGACCAGTCATACGATCGTATACCACCTTCTACATGCGCGACCTTTGTATGAAGCTTTTGTGCCACTATCGCACAAGCCATGGTTGAGGTTACATCGCCAACAACAATTACCAAATCGGCCGGATTATCGGTAAGTTCCTTTTCAAACCCAATCATGATACTTGCCGTTTGTTCAGCTTGTGAGCCACCACCGGCATTAAGATTAACGTCTGGATCCGGTAGGTTCAATTGCTCAAAGAAATCACCGGACATCTTTTTATCATAATGTTGCCCTGTATGAACAAGCCGATATGAAATAGATTTACCGTTGACCTGTGCTTCTTTAATGGCGTGAATTATAGGGGCGATTTTCATGAAATTCGGCCTCGCTCCGGCTATAAGCGTAATTTTCTTCATTTAACTTAATCTAAAACTGATACTTTTTTTTGATCCCATTTAATTTGCTTGCTAGCAGTGGATAAATCAATAAAATCAAAATCATCTAACCATTTCTCAAGTTTCGGTCTACACGATTTCAGCCCTACATAGGATTTAAAACGTCTAATCGGAGACAATTCCTTTATTAAGGGTTGGTCATAATCAAAATCCCTTGGATGAAAATAACCCATTACATAGTCTGACTTTGTGGTAGCCCTTTTAATTAAATTATAGGGTAACAACCTAAAATACCCCCCACCCGAAAACACCATAGGCCGGCCCATTACAGAATGTACATTAATTGGAAATTCCTTTAGCGTTATACCATTATATTTTAGGATTGAAGGTTCTACATTTCTATACCCTTTTAATCCACCATGTGCATGGTTTATGGGAAACACAGAGGAATCTGTTGTTATGCCCAACTCATGAAGAACTTCAAAGGCCCATTTATTATCCTCTGAAATTGAAAAGCCAGGAGCTCTGAACATCTCTACTTTTTTACCGATACAATCTTCAATAGTCTTTATTGATTTTTCAACGTCGTTATAAAAAGTAGTTCGATCCTGTTCGTGTGCCAATTGATGCATATGGGTGTGACTACCAATTTGATAACCACGCCTAGCAATTTTTCGAACTACTTCTGGGTAGCGTTCCGCTATCCACCCTACCACAAAAAAGGTGGCCGATGCATTACTATCATCCAAAATTTCGAAAATAGTGTCCATGTTTTCATGAATGCGCGTTTCATAATTGCCCCACTCCTTCTCTGTTTTTGTAGAAGGGTTGTCCAACAAATGAAACCATTCCTCTATATCAAAAGTTAGAATATTCATTACTTTCATAGAAGTTTAGTTTAGTACACGAATTTGGAAACATAATGCCCAAGTATCTGTGATGTTTTTAAAGGCTGGTATTTCCAGATTTTAGTCAAAAAATCAAAATCTTTAATTGATGTTGAAGGTTTCTCAGATAAATTATAATAAATGGGCAACTCCATGGGATTCCATAATTTTTTAAAAAAATGTTGGGGACTTTCTTTAGTCGATCTACCAAATGAATAATAGCAATGCCCTTTATCTATAGAAGTCTTGATCATTTCCCAAAACAATAACGCATTCACGTTCTTCTTGTTGTATTCTCCTTCTGTCCCAGACCAACATAGTTCATTAAAACCTAAGTAAGACAATGAGAAACCTGCAGAGATGGCTTTCTCCCCATCATAAATGACCGTGATCTGTACATCACCATTTTCATAGTTTTCAAGTAAATTCCTGAAAAATTGTTTCCCTAAAGGCGGAGAACCGAATTTCAACATTCTTCGTGAAAACACATCATAGAAATCATGTAATAACTCAATGCCACCGGACACCACCTTAAAGTCTAACCTTAAGCATTTTCTAATTTTCTGCCTTAGTTTGGATTGAATAGTCATAATCATTTCATCTTCGGTATTTTGAAGGTTTAATACACAGCTAATTTTTTCATCTGTATAATGTTGTGATAGCCTTAATAAACTTCGTACTTCGAATTTTGAAACATTCAACAATTCAGAAAAATTCAGGTTTTGATAGTTTTCTGCATTTATAATTGGTCCACCATATGAAAAATGGGGCATAGAAACTATTTTGCCGCCCACATTTACGGTTGGCAATACACCTATGATTTCATTATCTTCTTTAACTAAATAGTTTGTAAAAGAGTACCCAAAAGTTTTTGCTAGAATCGGGCCCAGACATGGGTTATGGGCAATGGTAACCATTTGGTTATTTTTTTCCCTTTCGAGAAAACCATTCCACAATTTATTGTCTGTACATTCTTTAATTGAAACCATTTTTTATTTTTTATTGTCGGCTATAGCTTTTTCATTTATACCAACAATCTAAATGCAACTATTTATTTTTGGACTTATAACTTATTGAATATAAGGTTGTAGAAATAGGGTAATAATCTTATATCTCTCATGATACGCTTTCTGGGCTCCTTCAACGTTCTATAAATACCTTCCATATTATGCTCTAACCACCATCTGGGAGCCCTTTGCGTATTGCCAATGTATAAATCGAAACTACCCCCCAAACCTTGATACACAGCAGGATGTCTTACATACATTTTCTCCATCAACAGTTCTTGCCTAGGAGATCCCATTGCGACGAAAATCACATCAGGCTTTTTTTCCTCAATATCACAGATAAGATTGTTGACTTCGGTATCGTCGGATAGATATCCATTCCTGAAATTTAAAATTTGAATCGAAGGAAATTCAACTTGTAACTTACTCACCGTTCTTTGAATAACTTCCTCTTTACCTCCAACCAAATAAAATCCCTTTTCATACTGATATTCTTTGATAATGTCTAACCACAGTTCGCATCCAGCAATCTTGTAAGCTGTCTGATGCCCTTTTTTTCTTAACGCCCATACTGCTCCTATTCCATCAGAATACCCGACATTCCTGTTAATAATCTCCCTTGTTTGATCATTTGCATGGTGAATCTTTTCCCCATTTACCGCAACCAATATTTTCTTATTGGTGAAAGCATATTCCATTAAATGTCTTTTGGATTCTGGTATATAAACCTGAACGCCATTTATTTTTTCCGATTTCATTCAGTTCATCTCTTTTATATAGTTGGTCATTGCATTGAACATAAAAGCATTACTCCAACGCATGTACGAAATTTTAGAACTGATCCGTTTTTTTATTTGATAATAAAAAAATCCCTTCGAGTCCTGCATGTTTTGAATTGTCCAATCCATTACCTTATTGGCTAACATACTATTTTCGGAAAATGTTTTTGTTTTTGACAGGGTAACGAACAATTGGCCTGGGCAATGAATATCAATAGGATAGGTTTTATTATGATAGTACTTAGGGGTACCATCTTGCATGAAAAATGTTCTTAGATAATATGCCAGACCATTTTGTAGATTTTCATCAAAACCTGAATCTCCAGTAGCCTCTCTATAGCTTTGAATGGCATCTAAATTATACCCCGTATGAAAGCTGTCGATCCAATTTTGAACGGGCATCAATCCATAAATCCACGAACCATCTTCCCTTTGAATTTCACAACAAGTTTCTATGGTTTTCTTAGCAAGATCTTTAAGCCTTCGATCTTTGGTATAAAAGAACACTTGGCTCAGAATTTTAGCCCCTAATAAACTGGCATTGATAACCGTATTATTTCCATTTAAGGGCGAATAAGAGAACAGGAACCCTTTTTTTAGTCTAGATCGGCTCAAATCATTTATAACAAATTCGGCAGAGGATATGGCAGTCTGCAAATATTTTTCATCCTTGGTAATTTCAAAAGCCTTTATAAGGGCCTCTACACAAAAAGAGGTAGCAACAATTGTAGGCGTTTCTTTTGGGAACAAGAAACTTAACCTTGCCTGCCAGTCAAAATTATAACCCCAACAGGCCCCACTGTATTCTGTATTCTTACGTTCCAATAACAGATCCGCCAATGTTCTTATCCAAGTCTCAATTTCGGCTTTGCTCCCAAAAGCATCATTCCCTTTTTTTGAAATTTCATATAGATTACAATAACCTGCTAGGAATAGGGCGATACCTTTTGAATTGTGCTGTTTAGGCACTAATAATAATTTTCTGAAGTTAATCGGTGATCTTTTAAAACCTTGGATCCAGAACAAGCGCACAACATCCCATTTTTTAAATGGCAGGGCATTAAAAATTTTAGAGTTCAACCCGTCATAAGGATCCCAACCTTTGAACTGTTCGGCCTCGCAGTATGACTTAAGCTTTAAAAAAGATACATTTACTATTGACATGGGTGATTTGTATAGTCCCTTAATTGAGGTTGAGCACTACAACGTAGGGCTAAATTATCAAGGGAATATCGAGTTACTAAAGAAAGTCGATTAACTACTTTAAGATTCGGAGATATGCTAAAAAAGAGATTTATCTTAAATAAACAGGGCGCTTTATCACTATCCTGTCTGTGGAAATTATTACAAACCATAAAATTTAGCAGTAGTTTCAATTAAATAAAATGCAATCTTACTCATAAAGAACAACGCTTATAAATAAACTTGATTGAACAAAACTAGGGCAGAAAGAAAATACTTTAGGATTTATAAAAATGGAGTCAGTTGACTAAACATTTTTTTGGCCACTTTATCACTCATAACATGCTCGTGGGCATAGGCATAATTAAAATCGCCTATTTTTTCTCGTAAGGTACCGTCAGTAAGCAATAGTCTTAATTTTTCTTCCAAATCATCAGAATTCTTAGGCTTTACAAAATACCCCATATTGCCATCTTGAAAAAAATCCTTTAATCCGCCCACCGCTGTTGTAACTACAGGTTTTCCAAAAGACATGGCCTCTAATACAGAAGTAGGCAGACCTTCACTATAACTGGGCAAGCAATAGATGTCACACTGTTTGAATAAGTTTATTTTTTCATGACCCTCAACATGACCTGCCAAAAATAATTTTGGATTATTACCTACCAACTTTCTTAAATTCTTAAACTCTTCCCCATTTCCAGCAATTACCAATTGTATATTACGATGCTTTTTAAGAAGCTTTTCAAAAGCATCAATGGTTTCGTAAATTCCTTTTTCCCTTAAAAGCCGTGAAAGAAACAGTATCGTAAATGGCCTATTAGAAAAATCTTCAGTTCTCTCTATTCTTGTTTCTTCAAGAAGATTACTGTTAATGGTGGTAGTTGATACAATGATTTCACCTTGATAGCCCCACTTCAATAGCTTATTTTTAAAGTCGCTGGAAAGCACAAATATTTTCTTTGCCTTACCGAAGCTTCCCTGAAAAAAACCGACGTGTTTTTCATCTATTTTCTTTTCGAAATTTAAATCCCATCCATGAAAAAAAACTACGAATGATATTTTCTTTCCATTTAAATATCTGGCAAAAAAAGCATCCCTAAAAAAACTACGACTGCCCAAAGAAGGGTTTAGTATGACCAAATCTGTTTGTGTCTCAGTACTCTTTTTTAAATTCCAAAGATCTAATAATGGTCCAAGAACATTTTTTCCATGCCCCCCTATTTCAAGCGTACGAAAATGTACACCTTTCATTTTATCGAATTCAGGTAACAAAGCATTCCAAAATGCACTTACACCTCCCGGCAGCTTTAAGTTAGGCACTGTTACGATGATTTCTTTATCCATATTTCATCATTCGTTTACGAAGCACATTCTCAAACTCCAATTTAACATAGACCAGTACCATAAAAATATCCAACTCAAACCACATACCTCCTTGAGTCATCATTAACGATACATATAGAAAGAATATAGCCATGGCAAGACGGTAAGACGGAAGCGAATTTCTTTTCCAAATAAATTTAAAAAGAGAAATCAAATATCCTATAAAGAATGTAATACCCAATAATCCGTTTTGACCCAATTGTGTAAAAAACTCATTGTGCGCATACACCGGCAAACCTGTTTTTTGGTAGATATGCATGATCAAATCATAGAAACCAAAACCAAAGAACATTTCAAATACATTCCCATTATACCAGAGTTCAAATGAAGCCATCCAAAACAATAACCTACCCGAACCAGCCGCTGTTTGCTTTCCATTTCGGATATCAAAAATTCTATTGTAAAATGCTTCATTACTCTCCAACAAAATATAAAACCCCAAACCTACCAGCACTACAATTCCTAAACCAGACATTACCTGTTTAAACGTAAGTTTCTTAGGTAAGAACAGAAATACAAGACCTACTATGAACATTAGGTAACCCGTTCGTATATACGTAAGATAAATTAAATACACCCCGTAGAGTAATAGGGCGTAATTCAATTTAGGAAAGCGTATGATCGTTGATTTGGACTTTATATAAGCGAGTAAAATAAGAACAGCTGTAGTAGTGGTAATTGCCGCACCATGAGAATTTTGAAACATTCCAGAATAACTATCAAAGTCTTCAAAACTAAGGGTATCCCTTGCTTTACTTTTTAGAAGTTTAAACGTAAACGGTATACCGGATATAATAATAAACTGTGCAAAACCTAATAAAATTTTGTCAAGTTTACGTATGTTCTTAATATTCCTGTATGCATATTCATACATTAATGGAAACATCATGTAGCGTATGAAATCTACAATTCCATAAAAATAGCTTACCGAAAAGTTTGCGGTTACAAGATTCTTGGTGGCCCTTGCATAAGACCACTTTAGAATAGTCAACTTCTTATCATTTCTTTTTATAAGCACTTGCCAAAATAGAAAAACAAAAAGTGGAATTTTCCAAACCTGGGAAAACGTAATGGGACCAACTTTAACTGGCCCTAAATAAATTAAAAAGAAAAGAATTATATATGGGTAAAAAACCTTAATTACTTTCATCTAACAATTCTGTTTTCTATTTTAAGCGATTGTTCTTTCGGTTTCGATTTTCCCCCAATCATCTCTTTACATATTTTCCCAACAAATCTTTAAAGTGAAGCCGTTTATTCAATTCTACAAACGAATAATACATGGAAACAAGTATAAAAAAAGTACCAATTACATAATTCCAAGGTGATTCGAAAACTTTTGTAATTGTTAAACAAAGAAGTGCTAAAGCAAATTGTATTGGAAAGATCTTTAAAATAGCGACACTAAATCGAAAAGTATATTTTTTTCTGGTAATGAAGTAAATCTGAAGAAGATAAATGAAATAAGAAATGAGATAGGAAACACCTAAACCGTTCAATCCCCAATAATAATATCCGATTAAATTTAAAATCAAGGTATAGACATTACATATAACCTCATTCCAAAAAAACAATTTACTAGCTCCTTTGGCAATAAAAAAGAATCCTAATACCCAAGCCACGACTTTAAAGAACATCCCCAGTGCGGCCCAATAGATCATCTCCCTTATTGGAATGAATTCGGCAGAATAAAGTATAGTTATGATCCAATCAACAAAAACCAAGAACAAAATTAGTACGGGCGCTAAAATTAAAACTGCAATTTCGGCCTGTTGATTTATGAGTGAAATTGATTTTTCACGGTGTTGTATTACAGCAGATAGTCTAGGGAAATAATCTGTTTCCATGGCGGTAAAGAGCAGTCCAACATACGTGGAAATTATGGCGATACCTGCATTGAACAATCCCACGTCCTCCACACCACCTGTGTTATTAATAAATATTCGTATAACATAAGACACGCCCAATACCATAATACCACTTATACTGAGCATAAAACCCATCAAGAGCATTCCTTTACCTTTTTCTTTAGTTTCCTGAAGTGTTATTGGGAGTGATACTCTCTTAACCTTCATTATAAAATAATAGGATACCAAAAAACCCAATACCGAAGTGGCTATCATCGCAGGCACAATTCCTTTCACTCCCATAAAATAGTAGATTGGTATTGACACCATAAGTCCTGATGAGGCACCCAAAACGTTGGCCTTCGCCAAATACTTGAGCTTACGTAAACCTTGCAATAGCACAAAGCTACCTGAGGTAAGTTGATTTAATACTAAGGTAATCGCCAACCAAACAAAGGCAACCGTATAGTCTTTGTTCCCAAACGTCAATTCACTTAGAAATGGAGCTAAAACTAACGTTACCAAAGCACCTAAAATTCCAGTGATCCAAATCCATCGGTTAACTACGGCGATAGTTTTATTCAACTGGTTTTCATCGTGGATTTCAAATACAGAAGCTATTTCCTTAACCCCGCTTATTCCAAGACCGAAGTTCGTTAATGAGCTGATCAGTTTAGTCGTTGACATAATCAAACCTAAAATGCCAATTCCGGCAGGCCCTAACAAAACGGCCAAAATCTTAGAACGTCCTATAGAGATGATAATGTTAAAAACCTGTACGCCTCCGAAAATGGAAGTAGCTTTCATTATCTGTCTATAACTGTTCGTTGTATTATTTTGAGTCACTTAAAAGGTATTGAATTGGTTAGCTCTAAGGGAGCTAAAATCCATATAAGGGTCGTTAGAGGCGGCTGAAATATCAAAAAATCATATTGTCATAGATAGATTCAAGAATCTGCCATTAAACTAATAATGAGATGATTATTTAGAATTAAGTTCACCTGAATCAAACTGAACTTCATTTTTTTCATAATTGCCAGAATCATCTTTATTATCTAACAAGAGTTGAAACTGATCAGCTCTACTCCTTACTAATTTTTCATTAATAGTATTCGTATTGGATTCTAATGAATTATAATTTTTAATGTGACGATTTCCTAATGCGTCTTGAGATTGAAGTGCGACAGAATTGATTTTAGACATCACTTCTACCCTATCAAGAATTTTTTCCGATTTTGAATTCGGCACCTCAACTTCGTCGTTTATTGTAAATTCCTCAAAAACCTTTAGAAATGGCAAAAGGTAAAGAATACAACCAAATAGCACGATAAAAATCAAACTAAGATTAATAGGTAAACCATTTGTACCATACGCAATCAATACCAGAGTCAGGTTAGTGAAAACCAATAATGAAGTCGCTTGTTTATGACTCAAACCAAGGCGCAATAACCGATGATGTATATGATTATTATCTGCTGTAAAAGGACTTTTTTTATCTGCTATTCTTATTGCAAACACGCGCAATAAATCGAACAAAGGAAAAGAGAGAATTGCCAACAATAAAATGGGCATATTTGCTTGAGTAAATCCTGATATCGATTCGAACTTAATGTTTAAAAATTCAATTCCTTGATAAGCTAAAAGAAACCCGATGATCATTGAACCCGTATCTCCCATAAAAATTTTTCTGTCAACCGAAAGGTTGTACTTCAAAAAACCAACCAAAGAGCCTATCAAAATAGCCGAAAGCAAGGTCATTAGAAAATACCCGGACATAAAAAAACAGATTCCAAAACAAAAACTGGCCAAAATTCCTATAGAAGCAGCGAGACCATCGATGCCATCGATTAGGTTCAATGAGTTAATCACCAGCACAAAAACAAAAACAGAAAAAACAATTGAAATAAAATAATGAAGCTCGGCAATTCCAAATATTCCTTGAAAGTTCGTAATTCTCACATCTTGTAGAATACAAACCATAGAAACCGCGATCAACTGAATTACCAACTTCTTTTTTGGAGTGATGAAAACCAAATCATCTTTTATTCCCAAAAATAACAGAATAATGGTCGCAGAAAGTAAAGAAAGTAAATGGCTTAAATCACTTACCGTATTATTTAAGAAGGGTTCAAATAATATAAGTGTCAGAGAAAAAGTTATAAAAATTCCCATACCCCCCAGATTTGGAACTTTACTCGAATGCACCCGACGTTCGCCGGGTTCATCCATTAATCCCTTTGTTTTCGAAACGTAAATTATTATAGGATACAAATTAAATCTAGTGGCCATGATATATGCAACTAGTCCGGAAAGCAGTGCTAAAAGAGGCGAATTTAAAAGTATCTCTTTGATTAAATCCATTTAAATTTAATTTAATGTCCATTTAAAGCATTGAATTGACTTAAATGAAACACATTTGCGTTAGTTCCTTTTTTGATAAATTAACTTCAAGCATAGACCTCGGTCGAAACATGATTTTAACTTATTTAGGTTAAAACTAGGCCGCAAATTTAAAATCACTTAGTTCTCTCGGTATGTTGCAAGCAAATTCGTTGTTCAACACAAAGCCTAGTACCAAAAGGCTCATCGATAAATCACCCAAAGAAAATGCATAACATTTCCATTACAGAAGTTTGTAAAGCAAGCCCTACATGAATAAAGGTTGACTCTTATAGGATTATTTGCTCTCATAATTATCATTATCTTCAATCGCAATCAAATCTTATTCAACTAAAAAAAATATCCAAATTCAAATAGATTAAGTTGTAATAAAAGTTAGGCCGATTATCAATTAGACTTTTTTATGGAAATTCCCCTAACTTTACTTATAAAATCTACATATACTTTTGTACACTATTATTGACATAGAGACTACGGGTAACGGTATAAAAGGAAATAGGATAACAGAAATTTCCATTTTCAAATATGATGGTCACGAAGTCATAGATGAATTCACCTCCTTAGTGAATCCACAATGTGATATTCCGCCCTTTATAACCGGGCTAACCGGTATAGACAATGATATGGTGAGAAACGCACCGACTCTCAAAGAGATTGTAACGCAAATCGATGCAATTACCAAGGAAACCATCTTCGTGGCCCATAGTGTCAATTTTGATTACAATGTCATTAAAAATGAATTCAGGACACTCGGACTTGACTTTTCAAGAAAAAAGCTCTGTACGGTGCGACTATCCAGAAAATTGTTACCTGGTTACAATTCCTATAGTCTAGGCAAATTGACCGCCGCCTTAGGAATTCCACTAACTGATAGGCATAGGGCAAGAGGAGATGCCCGTGCCACTGTTCTTTTATTTCACAAACTGTTGAGGAGCAAAAATGCGGACGTAGTCTTCAAGCAGTTCTTGAATGCCAAATCTCAAGAAGCAACTTTTCCACCAGCCTTACCAAGACAAGAGTATGAAAAACTCCCAAATAGCCCTGGGGTGTATTATTTTAAGGATGCCAAAGGCAAAATCATTTATGTTGGAAAAGCCATTGATATTAAAAAGCGAGTTCTGGGCCATTTTTATGATAAAACGACCAAGGAGGTTAGCCTGTGTGGGGAGACCGTTTATTTAGACTACGAGGAAACAGGAAATGAGCTTATTGCGTTGCTAAAAGAATCTGCAGAAATAAAACACCATTACCCCAAACACAACATCGCCCAAAAAAGAAATATTCAACACTACGGTATATTCAGTTACGAAGATCGTAATGGAATACTTCATTTAGCTTTTAACAAAATAAAAATGACGCCAAATCCCTTGGCAATTTGTTATAGTCCCACAGAAGCTAGACAGTATTTAGAAGAACTCTGTAGTTCTTTTGAACTTTGCCCAAAGTATTGCCATCTTCAGGAGAACATCGCCACCTGTTCACATTATAAAATTAAACAGTGTATTGGCATTTGTTCAGACGTAAATAGGGTAATGGAATATAATGAGCGGGTTCAGCACGCAATAACAAGTCTAAAAGAAATACGAACGCATCTCGCGATTAAAACCCAAGGTCGCCATACAGGTGAAAATGGGTTTGTTACCATTCATGAAAATAATTATTCGGGTTACGGATTTGTGCCGAAGGAAATACCTATTGAAAAAATAGAAGATTTGGAAACCTTCATTATTCCACAAAAAAACACCTTGGAAACGCAACGTATCGTTGAAAGCTACATGAGGAAAAATCCAGAAATGATTTATTCTTTCAATTCTCTAAAAGAATATTAAAAAAACTCATTTTTTCAATTTACGATACATCCGCACCACAAAAAGTAACCACACCGTAAAGACTATGGCTACAAAAATTGAATAAATAAGAACAAATTCCACTACTTCCTATATTTTAGGTAATTCATAAAACCGAGAATGGTCGGTGCCCAAAAGGCAATAAAAATAGCATCCAATTTCTTTCCTGATAAAAACAGTATTTCGGAAACTATTATAATGGATACTACTACCAATAGCATAATGCAATTCATTAAGCCAATACGATTTACAAAATTTTTAAACATCGTTGTAATAGAAATCCTACGTAAAGATATTAATTAATTTCATATTTCTTTAACTCTTATTTGGTTTTTTTTAACGTTTTTAAATAAGACAAAACTTCCTAATTCAATACGAAGCGCACCTATTTCTGTCACTTTATAAAAAATCTAAAAATAGAAGAGTATAAAATATTAATAGCGGATGTTAGTCGAAAAGACCAGCATAACATAAGTCTTATTTACCTTTTGAACCAATACTGTTTTCATAAGCAATTTTTGCAGCCAGTACAGATATTTCATTGGGATTATCGAAAAAATCGACCGCGTCCTTTGTTTTTACGAATAGAAACTCTCGATGTAATTCATTAATGATTCCACTATTGAATATGATGTCGCGCGTTGGCCCAATGGCTCCTGCAATATAAAATTGAATTCCGCTTTCATGTATGTCATGGATCACTTTAGTTAACATATCGGCCGCGGTCGCATCGATGTAATTGATAGCCTCTGCATTTAAAATAACGCCTTTCAGGAGAGACCCTTTTGAGTTGATATGTTTCAAAAGTTCCTGTTTAAAATAGCTTGCGTTACCAAAATACAATTGGGCATCGAACCTTACAATCAATAAATCTACACGCACCTCGACCTCATCGGTAAATCGTTTTACATTTTTGTAATAGTCAGTATTCTTAATATTACCTATTTCTGCGAAGTGTGGTTTTGAAGTCCTATATACCATCAACAATAGTGAACAGAGAACACCTATTAAAATACCTTCTGTTATACCCACGAACAAGGTTACAAAAAAGGTAATCAGTAACACTATGAATTCGTCTTTTCTACTTTCCCATAAGCCCTTTACGTAATTTAGATCTATAAGCCCGAATACCGAAACCATAATAATACTGGCCAAAATAGCATTGGGCAAGTATTGAAATAATGGTGTTAAAAATAATAAAGTTAGTATCACTAAAAGCACACTGAAGATACCGGCCAAATTAGTCTTTGCGCCTGAATCATGATTAATCGCCGATCTAGAAAAACTAGCGGTCACCGGATATCCTTGAAAAAACGAACCAATCATATTAGAGGTTCCCAAAGCAATTAATTCCTGATTCGCCTTAATAGTTTCTTCCCCGCTTTTATCCTCCAATGCCTTTCCTATTGAAATCGCCTCTAAAAAACCGACCAAAGCTAATGCTATGCCTATGGGCAACAACCTCTTGACATCCAAAAGAGTAACCGAGGGAACCCTAATTGAAGGAAAACCCTGAGGAACGAAACCCACCAACTTTATCCCATAATATTCCAATTGTAGTATATATACCGCCAAAATTCCCAGAACTACAATAATCAATATACCAGGTATGTTTCTATTCCATTTTTTAAATCCGATCAATAAAAATATGCCCAAGATACCTATGCCCAAATCGAACCCATTGGTTTGGTCAAGGTTGTAGAAAAGATTCAAAACCAGTTGATGGATCTTATTACTACCTGTAACCGAAATACCCAGAATATGTTTTAACTGGCTTAAAATAATAATAATGGCAGCGGCAGAAGTAAATCCGCTTATAACGGGTCTTGAAAGAAAATTTACTAAAAAACCCATTCGAAGCACTCCTAAAAGTAATTGAATTGCACCGACCATAAGTGCCAAAACCACTACCATCGATATATAGTTCTGTTCGCCAATTATCGTCAAAGAGGCTAAACCAACAGCTACCAACAATGAATCCATCGCCACCGGGCCCACGGCTATTTTTCGTGAGGTTCCCAAGAATGCATAGGCAAGAACTGGAAACAATGCCGCGTAAAGTCCGTGAACAGGAGGTAAACCCGCAACCATGGCATAGGCCATACCTTGAGGAACCAGCACAATACCAACAGTTAGTCCTGCCAGTAAATCTTTAATAAAATAGGATTTCTTATAGGTTGACACCCAATCCAAAAAAGGTAGTACGTTCCTCACATGGTGCAATTAATTAGGTTCAACGGAATGTTTAAAATTATTAGGATATGAATCGTTTAGAAACTAAAACTACATTGGATTTAAAGACACTTTAAATGTCATAGGTTTGTTTTTCAAATACATAAACCCTTCTGCCAGATCCTGCTGCGCAACCGTATACGGATAAAACGTAATAGGCTCTATACAGACCATATTCGGCACTTCGGTCCATAGCATAAAATGACCGAAACCTTCTGTTTTAATTTGTACCGCCCGATCATCTTTTAAAAGAATCGTAGTTGTATCAGGCACTTGTAAGGCCCTACTACCCACCGCCATAATCTCAGGAATCGTTAGCTCCCTATCTCCGGTAAAGATTTTCGCATTCTCTGAACGGATCATAAAGGCCGGGTGATACCCCAACATAAACGGCATGCCTTCTTCTCCAGAAATGGTAAACGTAATTTCCAATCCATCCTCTTTAAGTTCAAACGATTTTTGAAATTCAAAATCATAGGGCCAACTCAATTTTTCTTCATTTGATTTATTAGGATACTTTGAATTGAGCACCACTTTATTGGCCGAATATTTCTTGATGAAAACAGCACTACTTTCAGACGTTTTAGTCAATCCATAATTCATTTCCCTAAGTAGCCCATGTTGATCTTGTATGGCAGTACCTTTTAGTGTCTTCACCCTGAAATCAGCTTCATTGGTCGGGCCGATGATCGGAAACATTTCGGTATCTACATTTCGCCAACCTGGATTCCCTTTTTGGTGCATGAACTCATGACCGTCGACTTGGTAACTTACTAATTCACCCCCATCAATTTCCACATGATGATTTCCTATATTTAACTCTGTGCTATTGCTCATTGATCAATCTATAAATTAAAAGTGCCGTTCTTTTTGTTAGTGCTTCAATAGTATTCAAATTAACTGTTTCCTCTGGAGTATGTGCCGCATTCCCCATTGTTCCCAATCCATCTAGACAATCTACGTATTCGGCCACAAAAGAAGTATCTGCCGCACCCCTTTTACCGGGATCGTAGGCCAGTACTTCACCCTGTCCTAAATCTAAACTCACTTTATTCAATTTTTTCAATAGCGTTTCGTTGCCAGACGTTGGCTGCATGGCCGGGTAACTATCGGTAAAGGTTATCGTTGCCGATGTGTGTGGTAAATTCTTGGAAACCACCTCACGCATTTTCGTACGTGTTCGCTCCTTTTGTTCTTCGGATATAAACCGGAGTCCGCCACGAACTTCTGCTTTTTGTGCAACGACATTGGTCTTACCAAAAACTGTACCTTCGCTTTTCTTATCATCGAACTCCACAAAGGTTCCTCCAAGTAAGGTTCCAGGATTGAAGGTCAACAAATCTTCCCCTTTTACATCGGTATAAAATCCATTTAAAATTCGAGACACTTCAAAGATGGCACCTGCACCAACATTCTCACTGAAAATGCCTGCCGAATGCGCTCGTTTACCTTCTACTTCAAGTTTCCATCCCGACGAGCCCCTACGGGCAACCGTGGCATAATTAAACCCGGTAGAATTTTCGAACCCTAGCGCAATATCACTTCGTTTTGCGGCATCAATTAAATCTCTTCTACTTTTTTCCAAAGGATTCCCAGAACTCTCCTCATCTCCTGTAAAAGCAACAATTATCTGTGCATCGTTTAAAAGACCATTTTCCTTTAAAGCCTTTAGGGCGTACAATATAATGACATCGCCCCCCTTCATATCATTACCGCCAGGGGCGTGGGCCATAGAATCATTGACCATTTCGAAAGTCTGAAAGGGGCTGTCTTCTTCAAAAACGGTATCCAAATGACCAATCAGTAACAGCTTCTTGCCTTTAGTACCTTTTATCTCAGCAAATAAATGTCCGGCCCTATTCATTTCATCGGGCATTGGTATCCAAGTAATTTCGAATCCTATCCCTTCAAAAGCGGTTGCGAATTCTTTCCCCACTTTTTCGACACCTGCTAGATTCAAGGTACCGCTATTTATATTAACCACCTTTTCTAAAAATGATATGGCTTCCGGATTATTTTGTTCGATATTCTTTACAATTTTTATTTCCTGTTTACTCAGTTTTTGCGCATTTAGGCCAACGAAGAAAAAAATAGTAGCTAGGGTCAATAATAACTTTTGGTGCATGTAGTGTGTTTTACCTCAAATTTACCAAAAAGAGTGACAACGAAAGTAGAAAAGGAGTATTAGCTTTTTAAGAAGGTCTATTCAAACCGAATGGCCTTTACCGGGGTTATTCTTGTAATGATATAGGAAGGAATCAATAACATCAATAAACAAAGTACCAAAACCCCGATATTTAAAAGAAGAACAATCCACAAATCTATACTTACCGGAATATATTCGATATAGTATTCCTTTGGGTTCGGAAACTTGAACATCCTAAATTTTTCTTGAAGAAAGATAACTCCAAGCCCGATTAAGTTTCCCCAAAAAAGTCCGACCCCTATTAGGTAAGCTGCATTGTACAAAAAGACCTTGCGAATGCTCCAATTGGTAGTTCCCAAGGCTTTTAAAATACCGATCATTGGTGTTCGCTCCAAAATCAATACCAAAAGTGCCGTAATCATGTTAATGCCCCCGACGATAATCATGATTCCAATGATAAGGGCAATATTGAAGTCGAACAGCCCGATCCATTCAAAAATCTTGTAGTATTTATCCTTTATGGTCTTGGTATCCAAGCTAGACACCGTTTGCCCATAAATCTCATTGCTTTTCTCGTCAATATCTTCAAAATCATTGAGAAAGACTTCAAAATTACCCACCTCGGTATCGGTCCATTTGTTCATGCGCTGAATGTGACGGATATCCACAAAAATGTAAAGTCCGTCAATTTCTTCAAATCCGCTATCATAAATGCCAACAATGTGAAATTTGCGTTGGTTCGGAATTTTGTCGGTTGTATCATCCCGAAGGAAAAATGTAAAAAACGAATCGCCAACTTTTAAGTTCAACCGGTTCGCCATTATTCTTGAAATCAAAACATCAGAATTGAGCTCACCACTATAGTCTGGCAAGACGCCGTCGACCAAATATTCTTTCAACGCCGCCCAGTTATAGTCCTTACCGACACCCTTCGCGATAATTCCTTCAAAGGTCTCTTCGGTCCTGATAATTCCCGCTTTTGTAGCCACGGCCTGAACATGTACAATTCCATCTATGCTCTTAAATTCTGGATAAAATTCCTGTTCTGTACTCACCGGAACTACAGAAACTTCAGAATTGTTATTATCGTAATTGTAGATCTGTATATGACCATTGAAAGCGGTCACTTTTTCTCGAATTTTTTGTTTTAACCCTAAGCCTGTAGCAATGGCAATCAACATCATGATCACACCAATGGCAATTGCTGCAATCGCTATTTTTATTATTGGTGCAGATATACTAATTTTATGCTCCTTACCCTTTATGAGCCGTTTGGCAATAAAATATTCTAGATTCAAATGATGTTATTTTTATCCAGTTTCAAAAGTACAGTTTTATTATGGTTTTTGGTATTGACCACTTGTGGAAACCCAACGGCGAAAACAGACACCGATCATGAAGGCGCGACCCTACTAGAAAACTACAAAAAATATGACTCGGTTTTAGTCGCGGCAAACCGAACAGTAGAATACATACCTTTATTAAAAGGAAAAAAAATCGCCATTGTAGCCAATCAAACGAGTGTGATCTTCAAAAATGATGGATATACCCATTTGGTCGATTCATTGGTAGCCTTGAACATAGAAATTACAAAGGTTTTTGCCCCGGAACATGGTTTTAGAGGTCAAGTGGATGCCGGGGAACACGTCAAAAACAGTACCGACACCCAAACAGGACTCCCGTTAATTTCGCTTTATGGAAAAAACAGGAAACCGAGCCAAGAGCAATTGGATGGTTTAGATATGGTTCTGTTCGACATACAGGATGTAGGAGTACGTTTTTATACGTACATAGCCACCTTACAATTGGTTATGGAGGCTTGTGCGGAAAAAGGCATCCCCGTGATGGTACTGGACAGACCCAACCCAAACGGACATTATGTGGACGGCCCAACTATGGAGGCAGAGCATATCTCGTTCTTAGGGATGAATAAAATTCCCTTGGTTTATGGTATGACCATCGGTGAATATGCCCAAATGATCAATGAAGAAGGTTGGTTAGCCGATGGCGGAAAAGCAGACCTTACCGTAATACCAATGCAGCATTGGTCACACGAAACCTTTTACCATTTACCGATACGCCCCTCTCCCAACCTTCCCAACGACACATCAATCACCCTTTACCCCAGTCTGGGACTTTTTGAAGGTACTAATGTAAATGCTGGAAGAGGTACCGAGTTTCAATTCCAAAGGTACGGAGCTTCGTTTTTAGATTCTACCGCATATGATTTCACCTATACCCCCAAACCGAATTTTGGCTCAAAACATCCAAAGGAAGAAGGGAAATTATGTTACGGCAAAGACCTATCTAAAAGCCCAAGAATGAATGAGGTTACTATGAATTATATAATTGATGCCTACTCACATGCAGCAGAGAAAAGTAAATTCTTTTTGACCAGTGGTTTTACCAAACATGCCGGAACCGAAAAATTACAAAAACAAATTGAGGCGGGACTTTCAAATGCTGAAATAAAAGCATCATGGCAACCTGATTTAGAAAATTTCAAAAAGATACGGGCCAAATATTTGATTTATTAAACATCACTCCGTGACCTCAACGGTGGTAGGTTTCCGATATTTAACAAAGGGGTATTTTAATAGCGAATTTATCTTTGCATTTTCAACCGCATCGGGAAACGTATCTACGCCGTAAACAATTGCCTCACGATCCAAATACATATAGGTGCCGAACAGGCGATCCCACCAAGAGAAAATATTGCCATAATTACTATCGGTATAGGGCAATACATAATGGTGGTGCACCTTATGCATATCTGGAGAAACCAAGATCCAACTCAAGGCTTTATCGATACTTTTTGGCAACTTAATATTGGCATGATTAAATTGGGAAAGCACTACGGATAGGCTTTGATACAACATGATGATTCCGATAGGCGCTCCGACAACAAATACGCCTATCAAAGTAAAAATATAACGGATCAAGCTTTCTAAAGGATGATGTCTATTCGCCGTTGTCGTGTCCACATAATGATCCGTATGATGCACCAAATGCACCATCCATAGAGGCTTTACTTTATGCTCAACTAAATGTGCAATATAAGCACCTATTAAATCCAATAAAGCGATTCCTAAAAAAACATAGGTCCATACTGGCATGGTGGGCATCCAGTTAATGATTCCGAAATCATTGGTTACAGCCCAATCCGATGTTTTTAAAAGTAAAAATGCCAACGGAAAATTAACGATGATGGTCGTTACCGTAAAAAAGAAATTGGGTAAGGAATGTTTCCATTTGTTATAACCGACATTGAACAAGGGAACAATGCCTTCCAAAATCCAAAAAAAAGTGATGCCTCCAACTAATATGAGCGACCGGTGCACGGCAGGGATAGTTTCGAAATAGGACATCAATTGCTCCATGTGATAAACGTACGAGTTATCGATTTAATTTTGAACAGAATTAAAGCTTTTCACAGAAAGTTTGGTTAGCAGTTCTGTTCTGATACCTAATTTAATAAATACAAACTGAATTGAAAGTTCAAGCAAACTTTTTAAGTAGGTTTTATGGTACTAATAGCTGGCTTTATTTCTCCAATTCTTTAAGCCTATCAATTGCATTCTGGTTTTCAGGATTTAACTCCAACGATTTCTTGTAGTTGGCAATTGCGTTTTTAATATCCTTATTGTAAAAATAAGCTAGGGCTAAACTATCATATAAATTTGCAGATTCCGGATAGATATGTACAGCCAATAAAAAGACGTTGATACCTTGTTCCATCTTTCCAGCGTTAAAGGCTAACCGAAGGCCAAGATTGTTCAACATACCCTCTTCAAGCCGAAGCGTTGGATGTTCAATTATTGTTTCTTCGTATAGTGGAATTAAACCTTGAAAACCCTGATTGAGTGCCAAATCTATAAAAACATTTGAATCGAACCCTTTCACAATTGATTTTTTCATTTTTTTCGAAACCAAGGTTTCGGGAATATTGTTCTTATTAGGACTATTTTCAATGAATTCCATTGCGCTCTCCTCATTTTTCAAAGTCCCACTTAAAAATTGTAAGGTGTGTTCACATAATAGTTTGTAAGAAGCCATAATTTTAGCGTCATTTTTATCTTGTCTTTTGTCTCTAAATGCAAACAAAACACCAATAGTACTGAAATGGGAATGAGTTAAATCGTGAAGTTTGTAACTGTAGGCATTGCTGTACCTTAAAGAATCGTACAATTGAAACGTATAGTTCAACTTGGCAGGTATTTTATCACTAACAAGCACTTCTTTCGGAATATCTTTTTGCGCAAAATGGATGTAAGGGATATCAAACCTATCCAAATCAAAGTAAGGTGATTTTTCCAGGACTGCGTAATTATATCTTTCCGTTCCATCTAAGCTCACCAGTGCGCGTATACTCTTATTTTTCATGACCGTAATAGCAGTTGCCAGTCCGCCAAAACTAAATCCCGTCAGGGCTATTCTACTGGAATCTATTTGTTCATATTTGTGAATTTCACTTAAAAGAAGTTCAACATCTCTCGACTGTGTTTCCATATCTTTTGTGGTTCCACCTTCTAGCCATTTTGTATCCGTTCCTCTTGAAGGACTTGATATCACTACAAAACCATTACTTGCTAGATATTCGAATAATGCAAAATTTTCGATGGATGAGGCTTGATAGCTTGGTGCATAAACTACAACCGGAAATTTTTCTTTTAAAAAGCGGGCATTGGAAAAAGCATTTACTTTTTCAGTCAAATGAGCTCTATTTTGTGGTGTCTCACCTAATTCAGGAAACCAATCTAGCAATAACTCGTTCGGCAAATTTTTCGATTCTTCCTCTTCTTTTAAAACCTGCAAATAATCCAGAACCGTTAACTGCTCTAAATTTTTGTACCCAATCATGGCCGGGTACCATATGCTAACCGGTATTGGTCTGTGAACTAACCGATTATTAAAGTCATTTTCAATTTTATAAATTCTTGTACTATCGACAACCGTATAATGCCTAAAACCAACAGCATATTCTCCAATATTTAAGTCTATTTCTTTTAGTGAAGTTTGCGCATATAGTGAACATACCTGAAGAAATATAATAAAAACTAACACTGTAGAGCGCCTTATTTTGAGGTAAGTGTTCATTTTTATAGATGTAATAATTTAAGGAATGGCATTATCTTTTTTTAGATTTTCACTGGTTTTTGAATGATTTTGTTGTGTGTTTGATCAACTAATGTAGCAAATTGAAACTAAAGAGAAAATCCGTTTAAATTTTCGTAAGTACTATATTACCAATCAATTATATACAGTAATTGTAGAATGCTTTAGTTTAAAATATAGAGTAATGAAAATATTGAAATAAAAATCCACACCGTAAGTGCCAATATAATGGGTTTTATTCCTGTGGATTTCAAATCTTTCATAGAAATGGTAGAGCCCACAATGAACAATGTTATTATCAATAATCGTTTAGCCATTAATACTATAAAATGAGTAGCTGGTTCAGGTAAAATATGGCAACTATTAATAATAATCGCACCAATAAACAAAACAATAAAGTAAGGAATATTTATTTTCTCTCTTTTTGTTTTGAATAGAAACATAGATACAATTGATAAAGGAATAATCCACAACGTTCTAGATAGTTTTACTGTTGTTGCTATTCTCAAGGCTTCGTCTCCATAACCTAGCGCAGCTCCGACTACCGAACTTGTATCGTGAATAGCTACAGCGCACCATAAACCAAATTGTTCTTGTGTTAATTTTAGAAAATGGCCGACCGCAGGAAATACGAACAAGGCAATGGAGTTCAATAGAAATACAATACCTAAAGCAATACTTATGGTTTCACTTCTAGCTCTAATTACTGGTGAAATTGCGGCAATGGCACTTCCACCACAAATTGCGGTTCCGGATGTAATTAAATGCCCCAGTTTTAAGTCTAACTTCAAAACTCTTGTTAACAAAGAACCTAACGCTACGGTTAAAAATATTGAATATATCGTCAAATTCAACCCCTCTTTACTTGTTTCGAATGTTTCTTTGATAAACATTCCAAAACCTAACCCTACAACCGAAATTTTTAGAAAATAATGAATTGCTTTATGACTGTATGCTTTAAACGGATTGTTGAAAATAAGTGTATAGACAAAACCAAGTAATAAGGCGGCTGTACTATTTATAATGCCTAAAAGGGCAACACTAATTATAAGGAAGTAAACTGTTTTTGAAAAAAGAACTTTCATATCTTTTCGTAGTACTTGATACAAAAGTAAATCCACTTAATAACCTACAAGCAATTTAATTGGTTGTTTGAGATAACTAAAGGTTATAGCTTAGTCGAAGGAATTTTTCAAAATATTCTACAGTAGTTGAAAGATATCCTGTTCTTTTTACAAAATAAAACCACCTTTCAATACTTAGATCCTTAATGTCTATAATTTTGAGTTTGTTATTCAACAGATCTTCATTAATAGCATGGATCGAGAGAAGTGCATAATCGTTAGAGTTGTATAAATAATTCTTTATAGCTTCGGTACTGTTCAATGTCACTACACATGTAAGCTTTGGAATTTTATTATCAAATAGAAATGTGTCAATAATCTCTTTCGTTCCAGATCCTTTTTCACGTTCAATCATTGGAATTATATGTAACTTTTCGATATCGATAGTGCCCTTTTTAAAGGAATTATTAGTAGCATTCGTAACAAGGACAATTTCATCTTTAATAAATTTTTCAAATTGTAATTTTGGATTCGATATACTTCCTTCAGTAATTCCGAAGTCAATTTCCTCATTCAAAATCAAATTTTCTATATTTTCAGAATTATTGCTGATGATGTTGAATTTTGTTTCAGGAAATTGTATTCTAAACTTCGCAATTATTTTAGGTATAATATAGTTGGATAAGGTTGTGCTTACACCGAAGTTCAGTAGTTTTGGGAAGGTTTCATTCTTATGGAGAAACTGTTCATCCATTTCAGAATAGATAGCTAAGATTCTATTAACATAAATAAGAAATGACTTTCCTTCAAGAGTCATTTCTATCGAGTTTCTTTTCCGAATAAATAACGTTGTTTTATATTCTTCCTCTAAATTTTTAATTGCCTTCGATATAGCAGGCTGTGAAATATACAATTGCTCGGCAGCTTTTGTAAAGCTTAAATGTTTAGCAACAATTTTGAATATATGTAACTTGGTTTTCATTCGCTTGTGTGAAACTTTTAATGAATAAAAAGTAAGAATTAGAAGTCCCAAAACTTCGGTTAAGCACAAAGTTTTCTAATAACTAAAAGCATTGATTTCAATACGCTTTTGCCTTATATAGATCGGTATCTGTTGGCTTTATTTCATTTTTGTTTTTGCCAATAACTCTTTTAATGGTTTTTTTGATTTTTTATAATTCTCGGGCATTCCTAAAAAAGGTTCTATTGTAAAACTGAATGTATTATTCCCATTAAAAACCCAATAATTACCTACAAGTTTTCCATCATCGGTATTGATGTTGTCTTGGGGAATATGGTTTATGGAAAATTGATTTTTTGCGTTATCATACCAGATTCCCATAGCTCGTAAATCCTTTTGTTCTGAATAGCTAAATATCAAATTAGGTTGAATTTTATCTTTTATCGGTATCAAATTGAGGCTTTTGTGAGGAAAACTATCCAACTCTTTTGACCAAGCGGTATTTCTTTCTTTCCAATAAAAAAGTTTGTCCCATTGTTCCAGAACAAGTGCGCTATCTTTTTGTGATCGGATTACAGCAAATAGTTCTTCTTGAATGATTTCAATTTGGTGGTCATGAGGATAGACCGTAACCGTAGTTTTATCGGCAGCAATTCTGCCATCTTCCATACCAAAAAAGGATCCTAATATGAAAAATATTATTTTTATTTCTTCCATTTGATAATTTCTAGATTACGTCCTTTTCAGCTTGCAGGAAACAAACGAATAGCTTCATTAATGCTCTGCGAATAATGCATTCAAGTTAATACTCCTAAACAAAACTAGTCAAGGCTACTTAATCAATTTCTTCATCTCCTCAACAATATTGAATGCTGCCGGGCAAATCGCAACATTCTTCAAGGTAAGGTTACTGATTTGCTGAAACTTTTTACGGTCGGTATGGGGAAATTCTCGGCAGGCTTTTGGGCGTACATCGTAAATGGAGCAATAATTATCTGTACCCAAAAACGTACAGGGCACGTGTTGCAGCACAAAATCATTTTCTTCATCTATCCGTAAATAGGTATCGATGAACTTTTGAGGCTTCATTCTAAAATGCTTTGAAATACGCTCCACATCGGCATTCGTGAAAAGCGGTCCGGTAGTTTTACAGCAATTGGCACAGGTGAGACAATCGGTACGCTCGAACTCGGCCTCGTGTAAGTCTTGCATAATATAGTCCAAATCCTTGGGCGGCTTCTTTCTAAGTTTAGCGAAGAACTTCTTGTTCTCACTATGTTTTTCATTCGCCTTTTGGGGCAATTGACGCAAAACTTCTTCCATACCCTAATTTTGTGAGTTCAAAACTAGGAAAGTAGCCTCAAAAAGAAGGATTTTTGCACCTAGAAATACAAGAAATTTGAAACAGGATATTTTAGGCAACGCACTTTTAGATTTTCATAATGGAAATTATACTGAAGATATCATCACCTATTCGTCTCTTGACGAAGAGGACACGCTACCTTTACCCTATATGTTCCGAAGTTTTGCGGAGATGCCCGTTATTGAGCAAAAAGCTCTTGAAAGTTGTAAAGGAAAGATCCTTGATATCGGTTGTGGTGCGGGAAGCCACGGACTTTACCTTCAACAAAAAGGAATGACGATCACCGGGCTGGACGCCTCGCAAGGAGCCATAAAAGTTTGCCAAGAGAGAGGACTTAAAAATACAGTTCTGGACACCATTATGGGTTTTGAAGGCGAAACGTTCGATACACTACTCCTTTTAATGAACGGGATTGGACTAGCCGGTAGTTTAAAGGGACTTGAAGTTTTCTTCACCAAACTAAAATCCTTATTAAATGGGGGAGGCCAAATTCTGTTAGATTCAAGTGATATCATTTTTATGTTCGAAACCGATGATGATGGCGGCTATTGGATTCCCGATTATATTACCTATTATGGCGAAGTGACCTTTACCATGGAATATAAAAATAGTAAAAGTGAACCTTTCCCATGGTTATACGTAGATTTCAATACGCTTCAACGGGCGGCAAATTATAATAATTTAAATTGCGATCTTATATTCGAAGGTAACCATTACGACTATTTAGCACGATTGACCCTTGCGAGATAATAGAGGTGCGGTTTTTTCGTTATAAACGTATAGATTTCAGCTATGTATATATTCAAAAAAATATTTTTTATTGGAATTCTGGCCTTTGCGGTTTCTTGCTCCAAGAGCTCTGATTCTGAAGAAACTTCCGCACCCACGGCAGTGGACAAAAAATCAAATCTATTGGCAACAGGAGATTCTGCCAATGACATTCTATCTAATGATACTTATGACAAACTATTAATCGAGATTGGCTATGTAACTGGTTTCAGGCCTACCACTTTAGCAATAAGTCAATTCACCGATTACCTTAAAAAACACACTTTTAAGGAAAATATAGAAGTTGTATATAAAGAGCTATCAAGCCCAACGGAAGATGAACTCACCCTAAAGGAAATTGCAAACCTAGAAACAAAGAACAGAACGGCCTTTAATTCCGGAAGTACTTTGGCCATTTACATCTATTTTGCCGACGCCCCGGCAGAAGGTGATGATTTGGAAGAAGGTTTGGTAACGCTAGGTGCCGTATACCGAAATACTTCTATGGTTATTCATGAAGTTACCATTAGAAAATTAGCCGCTAGAAGTTTTTCAATCAATAATGAGGATGTTGAAACCGCTACGTTGAACCATGAATTCGGCCATTTATTCGGCTTGGTCGATTTAGGTACCCCAATGGTCAACGATCATGAATCACAATCTGAGAATAGTGATGGAGAATTGGCCGGGGACAATCACTGTACTGTTTCTGGATGTCTTATGCGCGCAGAATTACAATTTGGCGGTCCCACCGGAAAAGCATTACATTCATCCTCAAAAGCGATTTACGAGGACGGAATAAAATCGGGTTGTAAACTCTCAGGAGCTACCGTTATAAACCTTTTGGAACAGCGAAAAACGGCAAGGACCACTCTTGGTCTTGATGCGGAATGTATTTTGGACATCAAAGCCAATGGAGGCCGGTAACCTTAAGTTTGCTCCTGTGTTATGATGGACCTTAAAAAAGGTAAGTTAAGGTATGTTCAAATACTTATGTGTTTGTAACGAAACCTTCCATTTTGGATTTTTCATCACATACTCCACGATCATAGGCACGACTTTATCCCTAACACTCCATTCCGGTTGTAAATAGAGAATACAATTTGAATTGGTTTTTGCAGCTTGTTCTTCGGCAAAAATAAGGTCATGTTTGTTAAAGACAATCACTTTAAGCTCATGTGCCTTATCATAAACTTCCCCGAAAGGTAATTTATTCTTTTTGGGAGAAAGACAGATCCAATCCCATTCGCCTGTTAGCGTATAAGCTCCTGAAGTTTCGATATGCGTTTTTAGATTCCTTCCTTTTAATGCCTTCGTCAATGGGCCCATATCCCACATTAACGGTTCTCCCCCTGTAATCACAATAGTGTCTGAATAGGTAGCTGCATTAGAAACGATTTGTTCAATATCAGTCGGTGGATGCGTTTCCGCATTCCAACTTTCTTTAACATCACACCAGTGACAACCCACATCGCAACCACCAACACGAATAAAGTAGGCCGCTGTTCCTTTATGGAAGCCTTCCCCCTGTATGGTATAAAATTCTTCCATTAAGGGTAAATAAACTCCTTGATTCACTTTCTCAAGTACCTCACTGTTTTTCATCCGGCAAAGATACGTTTTACTTCGTAATTCTTTAGGACAAACAGTTCTTGAATCGGTTCTGATAGTGCCATCACAAAATCAATTTCAGCTGTTGAAAACTAAGTGGCATTAAAGGTCATACATCGCTTTTCCTTTGCTTAAAAATCCACTATTTTTATCCAAAAATTAATATATGGCCGGTACCGAAGATTTTTTTAACCATATCGAACAAGGGTATACCACCAAAGGTGATTCTATTGTAATGGGGGCGGCCATGCTTAATGGTGAAGCGGTTACCGATGCACTAGTCAGAATTCCGTTAAAGACATTGAACCGACACGGTCTAATCGCCGGCGCCACAGGCACAGGCAAAACCAAGACATTACAGGTCATGGCCGAAAACTTATCCCAAAAAGGAATACCGGTTCTTTTGATGGACTTAAAAGGTGATTTGAGTGGGCTAGCACAACCGAGTACGGGCCATCCTAAAATCGATGAACGCCATGCCAAAATCGGAATTCCATTTGAGTCCAATAGTTTTCCTGTTGAAATATTATCCTTATCAGAACAAGATGGTGTCAAGTTAAGGGCAACGGTGTCAGAATTTGGCCCCGTACTATTATCACGTATTTTAGACCTTTCCGAAACCCAAGAAGGTATCGTTGCAGTAGTTTTCAAATACTGTGATGACCTAAAAATGCCTTTATTAGACCTCAAGGATTTTAAAAAGGTTTTACAGTATGCAACCGGACCGGGAAAAGCGGAATTCACAAAGGAGTATGGAAGAATATCCACCAGCTCAACAGGAACGATCCTCAGAAAAATAATCGAACTCGAACAACAAGGCGCAGACCTATTCTTTGGTGAAAAATCGTTCGATGTAAACGATCTTACCCGAATCGATGATAAAGGTAGAGGGTATATTAATATATTGAGACTTACGGATATTCAGGACAGGCCGAAACTCTTTTCGACCTTTATGCTAAGTTTATTGGCTGAGATTTATGCCACCTTTCCCGAACAGGGTGATAGCGAGCAACCAGAATTGATTTTGTTCATTGACGAGGCACATCTCATTTTCAATGAAGCCTCTAAAGCATTATTGGACCAAATCGAAAGTATCGTAAAATTGATTCGTTCTAAAGGAATCGGAATCTATTTTGTAACCCAAAACCCGACCGATGTCCCCAATGATGTACTGGCGCAGTTGGGTCTAAAAGTGCAGCATGCCTTAAGGGCATTTACCGCTAAGGACAGAAAAGCGATAAAACTTACGGCTGAAAACTATCCAGAATCGGAATATTATGACACCAAAGAAGTACTCACATCTTTAGGCACCGGAGAAGCTTTAATTTCCGCTTTAGATGAAAAGGGTAGGCCAACACCACTCGCGGCTACCCTGCTGCGAGCGCCGATGAGCCGTATGGATATTCTAACGGATAAAGAATTGGAACAACTTATCGATACCTCATCATTGGTAAATAAATACAATGAAGTTGTTGACCGAGAAAGTGCTTACGAAATCTTGAACGAGAAGATGGAAAAAGCAGAGAAACTTGCAGAAAAAGAGAGAGAGAATTCCACGCCAAGAAGGGGAACAAGCGGACAAAGTACTAGACAGAATCCGGTAATAAAAGTATTGACAAGCGCTACCTTTATTAGGGGCGTTTTAGGAATATTAAAAAAAGTGATGCGATAGAAACTATGAGATTGAATTGTGTTTTACCATTAATTTTGAGTTGTGGCCTTTTTATGAATTGCGAAAGCGATAAAAAGAACGATTTTCAAATATCGGGCGATCAAATAGGCCAATTGACCAAAGAAAGTCTAGCTAGAGATATCGACCTAATTTTCGCAAAAGATTCGGTGGTACAAGATACCGTGAAGTTGAATTTTGGAAGTGGGGCAAGTAAAATAAAAATTTTTGAAAAAGGAGGAAAACTACTGCTCACTTTGACCCCAAATAGAGACAGCATTGCTACAATACAAAATGTACAAATTAACGATAGTAGGTTCATTACAGAAAAAGGGCTTACGAAAGAGAGCACTTTCAAGGATATTAAAGAGAATTATGCCATAAAAAAAATCATTACTTCATTGAATAACGTGGTGATTCTATTAAAAGACAGCGACCTTTATTTTACGATAGACAAAAAAGAACTTCCTGAAAGTCTTCGATACAATGCCAACAGCAAAATCGAAGAGGTACAAATACCGGACAAAGCCAAAATCAAGTACATGATGATGGGTTGGGATTGATTTGCGTTGATGGTCGATAAAAATTCGGAATAATTTTATTGAAAAGCGGAAAGTCAATGAAAAAATATACCATTCAAAAATCACCCTTTATCGTTCCTACGAATGACGGTAAGAGCATAAAAGAACATTTTGGTCAAGCCACTGATGGTAATTCAAAAATTAGTGTTGCCCACATGATAGCACCTCCTGGCTGGAGCGAACCACAACAAAGACCGGAATTCGAGGAATATACCTTGATTTTAAAAGGCAAAAAAGAATTTACGATCGACGGAAAGAAAGTTATTTTAAATGCCGGGGAATCAATTAAAATAGAAAAACACGTAACGGTCAAATATGCCAACCCGTTTGATCAACCATGCGAGTACATTGCTATTTGCCTTCCCGCTTTTACGATTGAAAAAGCACATCGCGAAGATTAGATTTTAATACGCATTAGTTATTTTTGCTTCAATCCTTTAGCAACTTATTTGTGTCTACCATACTTAAAAAAATCATCCCAAAAATAATAGGCCTTTACTTAAACATCCTAGTTTGGTTTCTTCCAAAAACCGTTGCCAAAAAGGCATTCGCTGTTTTTAGCAAGGTTAGAAAAGGAAGGGTACTACCGCATCAAAAAGCCTATTTAGACGTTGCCAAGCACAAGGTTTTGGAGCTAGAAGGTCATAAGATACAAACCTATCATTGGGAAGGCTCAAAAGAAACTGTACTACTGGTACATGGATGGGAAAGTAATACATGGCGCTGGCACAAATTGATTGAAAAATTACAAGAGGCCGGCTATAACATCATTGCCTTTGATGCTCCCGCACACGGATATTCCACCGGTACGCACCTTTACGTTCCTTTATATGCAACGGTATTACAGAAAATTCTTTTAGAATATGCACCTCAACACTTAATCGGCCATTCGGTGGGGGGAATGACCCTTTTGTTCAATGAGTATAACCATCCGAATTCAGGCATTGAAAAAATAGTAACGGTCGGATCCCCATCAGAATTCCACGAAATACTTACCCATTATAAAAATCTTTTAGGATTGAATAAGAGGGCAATGAAATCACTTGAATTGTACGTTTTCAATCGATTTGGATTTAAGCCCGAGGAATTCTCAAGTTCAAAGTTCGTAGCTAACAATTCAAAAAAAGGACTGCTTTTTCATGACCGTTTAGACACGATAGCTCCCTATCACGCATCTGAAGCTGTTCATAAACAATGGAAGGGAAGTAAATTCGTAAGTACTGAAGGTTTTGGTCATTCGATGCATCAAGATGAAATAAACGATAAAATCATTGCTTTTTTAAAAGCATAATGTACAGAAAAGACCGAGTGATCTACCCCAAGCTTATTTTTTGATTATTTTTAAAATAAAAATGGGAAAATCAAATGACAGACCTCGTATCAAAAACGAGGAACAATATGAAGCTTTGGTAGAAAAGGGATACAGCAAAGAGAAAGCGGCCCGAATTGCAAATACCGAAAACGCCGGTAAAAAAGGTGGTAAAGCTTCGACTTACGAAAACCGCACAAAGGAAGAACTTTACAACCAAGCCAAAGAAATAGGAATAGAAGGGCGTTCTAAAATGAACAAAGACGAACTCATAAACGCTTTAAGAAACAACTAACTATGCAAAACGTATCACCATTTCACATTGCCATTCCTGTTCATAATTTGGCCGAATGCAGAACCTTTTATAGGGAAATCCTAAATTGTGAAGAAGGACGAAGCAGTGACCACTGGGTAGATTTCAACCTTTTCGGACATCAATTGGTCATTCACTACAAACCTAAATCCGAAACTGAAGGCTTGTACCATAATCCGGTCGACGGCCATGATGTACCTGTGCCACATTACGGAGTTGTATTGCCTTGGGATACATTTCAAAGTTTTTCCGAAGAACTGAAGACTAAGGGCGTTAAATTCGTAATTGAACCGTATATACGCTTTAAGGGCCAAGTTGGAGAACAGGCGACCATGTTCTTTTTAGATCCGGCAGGCAACGCACTAGAATTTAAAGCATTTAAGGATATGGGACAGTTATTTGCGAAATAATTTTTTAGTCCTAAAAAATTATATAAAGTTCAAAAACTAAGTTTATCACTTAGCTTTTGAACTTTAAGATGAAATACAAAACTACTGAGACCAAGATGTGGGAACCCTGTCCCATCTGTGTTTTTTCAATTCTTCATATAATTTTTTATTCAAACCATTCCCATCACCAGTCGTTGTATTCGCTAAAACGTTGCGTTGTTTACGCATTCCAGGTATGGTGGTGCTAACATCATCGTTCATCAAGATAAAACGAAGCGCCATTTCAGCCATCGTCATTCCCTCAGGAATCAACGGACGTAAAGCGTCCGCATGTTCTACGGAAGCATTTAAATTTTCAGGTACAAAATAGGTTCCTCTCCAATCTCCTTCTGGAAAGGTAGTTTCCTTTGTCAGGTTTCCGGTCAATGTACCTTCATCGAACGGAACCCTTGCTATCGTGGCGATATCCATTTCTTTACATAAAGGAAACAACTTATCTATCGGAGCTTGGTCAAAAATATTATAGATTACTTGAACAGCATCGAGCAGTCCTGTTTTTAAAGCCCTGATACCATTTTCAGGTTCCCAACGATTCATACTAATGCCCATCGCAGCAATTTTTCCAGAGGTTTTTAAATCCTCCACAGCGCGCTGCCATTCATCTCGATCGGCCCAAACATCGTCCCATGTATGGAATTGCATCAAATCAAGTTGTTCCAATTTTAAGTTCTTCAACGTTTTATGGGTAAACTCCAAAATATGTTCCGTGGGATAGGAATCCTCAAAACGATAGTCTGGTTTTGCCGGCCATTGAAAATTTTTCGGCGGAATCTTACTAGCCGTATAAATTTTGGTGTTAGGATGTCGCTTGACTAAATCTCCCAACAGTTCTTCACTGTGGCCTTCTCCATAGCCCCAAGCGGTATCAAAGAAATTAACTCCGTTTTCCACGGCAAGGTCTAAGGATTTTGCGGATTGCTCATCATCACTTGCCGTCCACCCCGCCATGCCCCACATGCCGTATCCAACTTCACTTACTTGCCAATCGGTTCGACCGAATCTTCTGTATTTCATTTATCTTCTTTTTGCTTTGTATTATTTATATCTCCAACTTGTCAAATCGGCCCCTTTAGGAGCACTCTTCTCAATGCGCTCCATAATCTTAGGCACATACATGCTATTGTAACGTAAACGACTAATGGCATTGGGTTGTTCTGGATCCCCATTCCAGCAATGTTCAGCACGGTCGCCATATAACACTTCTCCTTCATAATAAGGGTCGGTTGTGCTTTCCAAGAAATCTTCCATTAGATAGACCGCGTTGTTCAAATAGTAATTATCCATATCGCCACAATAAATATGGATTTTACCTTTCAGATTGTCTCCCAACTTTTCCCAGTCACGTTCCATGATATGGCGTAGGTCAAAATTTTCCTTCCAATATTCGGCTACATCATGATCTATCTCCCCGGTCATCTTGTCCCATATACGAACAGGATAACCGTCATCACCTTGCGGGGAATAGGTAGCTTCCCAAATATCCCATTGTTGACCCGATCTGGATTTATCTCCCAAGACCAACTCTAAATGATTTCCCTGTACTATGGTGGATTGAATCTGACCCAAATAATTACGGTGCGACGGCACCTCTAGTTTCTTATGGGCACTTGGATAATAATAGGCATTTTCATCTTCATATATATTGGTCAAAGTATAGGCACTAAAATCGATAGGATCCGGACATGCTGCAAAACAGCCGTTGTATTCTTCTGGATATTTTACCTGTACCGCCAAAGCCTCCCAGCCACCTGTAGAACCCCCATATAGAAAACGGGACCATCCTTCGCCTATACCTCTGAACCGTTTCTCTATTTCTGGAATCAACTCGTACGTAATGGCATCACCATAAGGACCTTGACTAGCTGAATTAACCGCATAGGAATCGTCGTAATAAGGCGTAGGATGTTGAATTTCTATAATGATAAAACGTGGAAAATCGGGTTGGTTCCAACGTTTATAAAAATCATAGGCTTCTTGTTGCTCAATAATATTATAACCTTCCAGATCAAACCGTTCTGAGTACTCGGGTTTCAATTTTGGATCTGGTGGTGTGGTTCTGAAGCCACTAAAATCAGATGGGAAATGTCCATGAAATACCATTAAAGGATATTTCGCTTCTGGATGTTCGTCAAACCCTTTAGGAAGTAATATGTGAGCACCTAGATATATGTCCCTCCCCCAAAATTCTGATAATTTTTCAGATTTTACCTTTAAATGTTTTATCCACTCCGTATCTTCTGGTTCCGCAATTGGCTCGATAATCTGATCCATTTCTACCGAAACGTTCTGAAACCCGTTCCCTGCAACCCTAATCTTAAAAGGTTTGCTATACAAATTACCCGGCGAACGCTGCCATTGCTGTCCTTCGCCATTATCCATTGGAAGTTTTACGGTATGCCCCGTTGAAAGTTCGAAGGTTTCGTACACATTTAAAAGTGCCTGTACGTTGTACTCCCCTGGAGGTACATCTTTTAAACTTGTGTATGGATAACCGAAAACGGAATCATCAAAAGTTATTAGGGAATCTGGCGCCCAATTTTCAACATTGAGGCCAAAAATAATTTGGGAATTTAAACCATCATTGATTTGGAAACGTGGCTCATCACTGTCGTCTGTTGACAGCATCAACAACAACCTACCCTCTTTAGCCTGATCACTTACCTTCTCACTGAAACTTATATTAATGCCGTAAACAGGTTTTACAACTTTCTCACAACCCACTGCGAGACAAACCAGAAATACCAAGCCAAATACCTTTTTTATCATGGTCGATGTTTATTGATCCTTTAAAGATAATTATTCAGCCACTAAACCATAACTTTTATAAAATGAAAAATTTACAGTAAGTAAAAAGAAAATAAATACATCTTCTATTTCACTTCCTAACCAGTAACAAAATCTATATTGGAAAATTTAGATAAAAAGTAGCTCCTTTTCCTGGTTCACTTTCCACGGAAATGTTACCCCCTAAAGAAGTTATTTGACTATGAATTAAATAGAGGCCAACCCCTTTTCCCTCTTCAATTTCGTTAAAACGTTGGTGCAGGCCAAATATCTTGTGCCCATTTTTTTCCATATCAAAACCTTGTCCGTAATCCCGGTAAATCAATTCCTTTTGACCTTCCTTAATTTTTGTAGTCAACTCAATACGTGGTGGAAATCCTGGACGTGCGTATTTAACCGAATTAGTGAACAGATTCAAAAAAATACTTTCCATATAATCCTTATCAAATACAACGCTCTCACACTTACTAAAATCACAACGAATTTCAGTATTTGAACAGCTAAGTAAAGAACTTAAGGTGTTCTTGGTTTTATGCAATATTCGTTCAAAATGAATCTCAGTCAAGTTGTTTATATTCTTACCGGCATTTTGTATTAAATCCAAATAATTTTCTAAAGCATCCTTTACCCCTCTGGCCGAAATTTCCATATAACTTAATAATTTTATGGTTTCCTTATCTTTAATCTGACTCAGATCCAATAGTTCGAATAAAGAAAGTAAATTGTTCACAGGGGCTCGTAAATCATGCGAAGTTGTATAATTTAATCGAATCAAATCTTGATTGACATTTTTAAGTTTGGTCATCTCCTTCACCCAATCGGTTTTAAGCCCCTGTTCGTGGGTGATATCCTTTGCTATGGCATATACTAATTTTTCGTCGTCTATAGGTACAGCACTCCAAGAAAGCCAAACCAACCTCCCTGATTTGCTTACATATCTATTCTGAAAATGTATGAGCGGAACATTTTTATGGATACCACTACGTATTTTATCCGTTGTAGCTCGGTCTTCTTCAAAAACGAATTCGTTTATTTTTCTCGAAAACAGTTCCTCTTTAGAATAACCCAATAACTTTATGAATGACGGATTTACATTAACGAAATATCCTTCATAGTTTGCGATACACAGCATGTCAACCGACGATTCAAAAAAGTGATTTAATTTCATATTTAGGGTTTGGTCAGATCCAGAATTATCGAAGCTACTTAAAAATAATTAATGGCTACATTAAAAATCGCTTAAACCTTATTTAGAAATGGTCAATAGCCGCTATAAGAACCCTTACAAAATCTTGTAGTGATTTCAAGTTTTTAAAAATCGTAAAACTTTTTGCAAAAAAAATTTGGCCTTAAGGTCAACTATTTCTTTCTCAAGAATAATTTTTAAACCATTGAAACGTTTTTTATAAAAACGATTATTGTAGTAAACAAAAGCATCATGAAAAATAAAATCACGTTATTATTTATGATTAGCTTCATTATAAGTGTTTCGAGCTGCGATTATGATGATAGTAACGATATCGACATCTTAAAACCTAATGACTCTACAGCCACTGCCATTTTAATGCCGGAATTGCCAAAATAAAAACCTTCAATCCTATGATTGAAGGCTTCTATTCTATATTATTCTAAAGTCTACCAAATCTTAACCCGCTCTTCTGGGGCCAGATAAAGTGAGTCGGTTTGTTTTACATTGAAGGCACTATAGAATTCTGGCACATTTCGCACGATGCCGTTTACCCTTAAATCGGCCGGTGAGTGTGGGTCTGTATTAATTTGAACTCTTAATGCCTCGTCCCTCGTCTTGTTTCTCCAGGCTTGGGCATACCCTATAAAGACCCTTTGTTCTCCCGTAAAACCATCCATCACAGGAGATTCTTTATCACGTAGGGACATTTCATAGGCTTTAAGCGCAATACTAAGACCACCTAAATCACCTATGTTTTCACCTAATGTAAATTCGCCGTTCACATTAACTTCTGGCAATACTTCAAAACTATTATATTGTTCGACCAAAGCACCGGTGCGTTTTTTGAACTCCTCTTTATCTGCATCTGTCCACCAATTTCGCATGGCACCATCTCCGTCAAAAGTGCTTCCCGTATCATCGAATCCATGACCAATTTCATGTCCGATAACAGCACCTATGGCTCCGTAATTAACCGCATCCTCTGCATTTAAATCAAAAAAGGGAGGTTGCAAAATTGCTGCCGGAAATACAATCTCGTTCATGGTCGGGTTATAGTAGGCATTGACGGTTTGTGGTGTCATACCCCATTCATCTTTATCTATGGGCTTACCTAATTTTGCCAACTCTCTATCATATTCCATTAAAGCGGACCTACGTAGATTACCATAAAGGTCGTCAGGTCTTATCTCCAAATCGTAAGATTTCCATTTATCGGGATATCCAATTTTTGGGGTGAACTTACTTAACTTCTCCAAGGCTTCTTTTTTTGTTTCCTCGCTCATCCAATCCAACTCCTTAATACTTACTTCATAGGCCTTAAGTAAATTATCCACAAGCGTTTCCATATGGGCTTTAGCTTCTGGCGGAAAATGTTTTTTCACATATACCTTTCCTACTACCTCTCCTAGTGTACCGTTTACGGTAGAAACACCTCTTCTCCACATAGGTCGCTGTTCTTGGGTGCCCCTCAGTTCCTTACTATAAAACTCCCAATTTTGATTATCCAAAGCCTCGTTTAAACGAGATGCACTGGCATCCAATGCGCTCCATTTCAAATACGTTTTCCAAGTATTCAAATCTGTCGCTGTAATAATTCCGTCCAAAGCTTTGGTATAATCTAACATGAGTACACCTAGTTTTTTCTGATCTGCTAGCCCTGCCTCCGTTAGAAAATTGTTCCAATTGAATTTAGGCATAATATGGGAAAGTGAATCTACAGGGATCATATTGTACAATCCTACCAAGTCCCTAGTTTTTTCCTTTTCCATTTGCTTGGAAGCTATCTTCGTTTCTAGCTCCATTATGGACTTTGCGGATTCAGCTCCATTGGAAAGACCGGCCAAATCGAACATTTTTTCTACATGTGCTAAATACTTTGATCTAATTTCTTTGGACCGCTCGTCATCCTTTAAATAATAATCCCTATCGGGTAATCCTAAACCAGCTTGCCAAGTATATACCGTGTAAATTGTGGGGTCTTTAAAGTCCTGATAAACAAACAACCCTAGTGGAGTATTAATACCGTACTTATTGGCATAGGCGAAATAGGTGGCCAATTGGTCATAATTATTTATGGCGTCTATTTTATCGAATTCAGGCTGCAAAGGCGTCACTCCTAATTCATTCCTTTTATCCATGTTCATGAAAGACTGATAAAGATTACCTACTTTCTGCTCGTCAGAACCTATTTCAAAATCACCGGAAGCAGACTCCTCAATAATCTTTTTTACGTTGTCCTCAGATTCCTCGTGAACGATGTATCCAACCCCATAAGAAGATTTATCTGCAGGAATCTCGGTATTCTTGACCCAAGTACCATTAACATATGCGGTAAAGTCGTCACCAGGGTTTACGGAAGTGTCCATATATTCTTTGAGCACACCCGAGGTCAACTCTTTCTCAGGTGTCTTTTTGGTCTCCGGTTTACATGCCGCAAAGAAAATAACAGTTGACAACAAGCCAATTTTAAAAATTCTTGATTTCTTCATATGGTTCAGTTTGATCATTGGTTAAAGTTAGACTACAATTAATTGGCGATGTTACAACAATCCATTTAAAAAATAAAAAAGGTCCTAAAAGGACCTTTTTTATTATCTATTTCTATGTCTCTCCCTTGCCAGCAACGTATTCTTCAATAGCATGGCAATAGTCATTGGACCGACTCCCCCTGGAACAGGTGTAATGAAAGATGCCTTTTTACTTACATTTTCAAAATCGACATCTCCGGTAATATAGTATCCTTTTTCTTTGGTATCATCTGGAACTCTGGTAATACCTACATCAATTACAACGGCATCATCTTTTACCATTTCAGCTTTAAGAAAATTCGGAACTCCCAAAGCAGAAATCACAATATCTGCTTGAGAAATAATCTGTGTGATATTTTTGGTATGACTATGGGTCAAGGTAACTGTAGAATTACCAGGCCATCCCTTTCTTCCCATTAAAATGCTCATGGGCCTACCTACAATATGACTTCGACCGATAACAACCGTATGCTTACCCTTTGTATCTACTTTATAGCGTTCGAGTAATTCAAGTATTCCGAAAGGAGTGGCTGGAATAAAAGTGCTCATATCCAAAGCCATTTTACCAAAATTGGTAGGATGAAATCCGTCCACATCCTTATCAGGGTCTACGGCCAATAATACCTTTTGGGTATCAATTTGTTCTGGCAAAGGTAATTGTACAATAAAACCGTCTATGTTGCTATCCTCGTTCAACTCTTTAATTTTCTTCAGCAACTCTTGTTCAGAAGTAGTACTGGGCATTTGAACTAAGGTAGATTCAAACCCCACACGCTCACAGGAACGTACCTTACTACCTACATAGGTTAAACTAGCACCGTCGTTACCCACGATAATTGCCGCTAAATGAGGTACTTTTTCACCTCTTTCCTTCATCTTGGCAACTTCTGCCTTGATTTCCTCCTTTATTTGATTGGATACTTTTTTACCATCCAATAATTCCATATCCTTATCTTTTTAATTAACCCTGTTCTTTCGTTATTGCATTCCTTTCATTGCACCCATCATCTGCATCATCTTTTTACCCCCACCACCTTGCATCATCTTCATCATTTTGCTCATTTGGTCGAACTGCTTCAATAATTGGTTCACTTCCTGAACTTCGCGCCCCGAACCTTTTGCAATTCGTTTTTTTCTGCTGGCATCTAATTTTGCCGGCGTGGATCGTTCCTCTGGAGTCATGGAGTAGATAATAGCTTCAATATGCTTAAAGGCGTCATCATCGATATCCAAACCTTTAAGAGCTTTGCCGGCCCCGGGAATCATCCCCATAAGGTCTTTCATGTTCCCCATTTTCTTAATCTGCTGAATCTGGCTTAAGAAATCGTCAAAACCGAATTTATTCTTGGCGATTTTCTTCTGAATTTTCCTAGCCTCTTCTTCATCAAATTGTTCTTGGGCACGTTCTACAAGAGAAATAACATCACCCATTCCTAAAATACGATCCGCCATACGCGAAGGATAAAAGACATCAATAGCTTCCATCTTCTCACCAGTACCAATGAACTTGATCGGTTTATCCACTACCGATTTAATTGAAATGGCCGCACCACCACGGGTATCACCATCCAATTTAGTCAGGACAACACCGTCAAAATTCAGGATATCGTTAAAAGCCTTAGCGGTATTTACGGCATCTTGCCCGGTCATGGAATCCACCACGAACAAGGTTTCTTGTGGTTTTATTTCCTTATGGATATCGGATATCTCCGCCATCATTTTATCATCTACAGCCAAACGACCTGCGGTATCGATAATCACCACATTATGACCGTCTGCTTTTGCTTTTGCAATACCTGTTTTAGCTATGGCAACAGGATCTGTATTCTCCCTATCAGAATACACAGGAACCCCTATTTGCTCACCCACAACATGTAACTGGTCTATGGCTGCAGGGCGGTACACATCACAGGCCACCAATAACGGATTTTTAGATTTTTTTGTTTTAAGGTAATTGGCCAACTTACCGGAGAAGGTAGTTTTACCAGAACCTTGTAAACCGGACATCAAAATCACCGATGGATTACCCGAAAGATTAATTCCCTCAGATTCACCCCCCATCAACTCGGTCAACTCATCCTTAACGATTTTCACCAGTAACTGACCAGGTTGCAAGTTGGTCAGTACGTTCTGCCCTATGGCCTTTTCCTTTACCCTATTTGTAAACTCCTTGGCTATTTTAAAGTTAACATCTGCATCAAGTAAGGCCCGACGTATCTCTTTGGTAGTCTCTGCTACATTTATTTCAGTAATCTGACCATGGCCTTTAAGTACATGCAGGGCTTTATCTAGCTTTTCGCTTAAATTATCGAACATTCTTTTCTTTTTTAAGGGGTTACAAATTTAGCAATATCGAGGTTAATTACGCAGCAAGTACCTCAAAATATACAAAACAAAAGAGCACCCGTTAAAAATAGATGCTCTAAAGTTGCTTGTGGGGCAAAAAATGGTTTACATATTCATAAACTCCAAAACTAAAACCTCAATCAATACCGCCAAACGAGACCAACTCTTTACTGCTGGCGGTATATTTTTGCATGTTTATACTATGCTGTTTTTCCATAATCACTACAGTGACGCTTCCATCAACAATTACATGCCTTAGCCCTATTCTTCGGTCTTCGATAGAAATAAAATGCCAATCGTTCGTTAATTCAACGAAGGAGAAATTCTCTCCAAAATTCAAATATACCTTTAGCTTGGTATCACTATTTCTAATCACTCTCTAAAGTTTAGTGCGAAAAGCTTTTGGACTCCCTACCAGACATAAAGTGGTGAACGTATTGATTAACTAAATTTTGAAAAATGTCAAGATGAAAAAAGAAATTACACCGCAGATTTTAAGGAAAAAGCTATGAAACTTAGTTATACACAGGGTAGCGTTATTGAGATTTGTAGGAAGCTGGACACCATTACACCTGTACAGAACCGTTGGCGCAGGATATAGGATGCACATGGAAGAAATAGTTTCACGGTCAAGGGAAAATTGCAACTTACCAACGAGCAACGTGAAGTCTCCGATCCAAAGAAAAGTTTAAGGGATGCAGTACATGAAAATGATATTCTAAAAAAGGCCATAGCCATCTCTCTTAGACTCTTATTTAGGATATCAAACAATAGCAGAAATTGAACCGGAATAGTATAATCTAAAAGTAGCAGCTTGAGTCTATGGCCCACTTTTTTTGTTGTAAGCCCATCCCCTAATGGAATAAATTATTAGCACCCCGACAGCAGTCGATTATCTAAATATATTAGGGTAGATCATCTACCAACCATATTCTTAAGAACGGAAAAAGCGCGAATGTAATATTTAGCGCGTACGTTTTAAACCTTGCAGATTGAAAAAACGAACTAAATATCTACTCTGCTACCGATTTCGACCTGATAACAGTGTTGAAACTATTGAGCGAGTCTCATTAGGTTTTAGCCCAAATGCTAGTTGCAGAATACGCTTCTAAAGCTACATACGTTCTGGAACCTCGATACCTAACAAGCCAAATGCATCTTGAATAACTTCGGCTACTTTTTTGGATAATTGAACCCGTAAAATTCGTTTCTTCTCATCTGCTTCTCCAAGAATGGACACCTGCTGATAGAAAGAATTGAATTCCTTCACCAAATCATAGGTGTAATTGGCAATCAATGCGGGACTAAAATTTTCAGCCGCCAATTGAATTGTGTCGGGGAACAACTGTAGCTGCTTGATCAATTCCTTTTCCTTGATATGAAGGTCTGTTGATGCTATTGATTCTAAAACATCAATTCCCATACTCTCTCCCTTGCGTAAAATAGATTGAATACGGGCATAGGTATATTGAATGAACGGGCCGGTATTTCCTTGAAAATCCACCGATTCTTCGGGGTCGAATAAAATCCGTTTTTTTGGATCAACCTTTAAGATGTAATATTTTAACGCTCCCAACCCGATCATTTGATACAAGGTCTGCTTTTCCGCATCATTATATTCTTCCAACTTACCGAGTTCTTGCGAAATTTTAGCGGCGGTTTGTGTCATATCGGCCATAAGGTCATCGGCATCGACAACAGTCCCCTCCCTACTCTTCATTTTACCACTGGGTAAATCGACCATACCATAACTAAGATGGTATAATTTATCGGCCCATGAGTATCCAAGTTTTTTAAGAATTAGAAAAAGCACTTTAAAATGGTAATCCTGTTCATTCCCTACGGTATAGACCATACCGTTAACATCTGGATAATCCTTTGCCCGTTGAATAGCTGTACCAATATCTTGGGTCATGTACACCGCAGTTCCATCAGACCTGAGAACTATTTTTTCATCCAAACCGTCTTCGGTCAAATCAATCCAAACACTACCATCTTCCTTTTTAAAGAATACTTCTTTTTCAAGTCCCTCCGCAACAATATCCTTTCCTAAAAGATAGGTGTCACTTTCGTAATACAAGGTATCAAAATCTACGCCCATATTTTTATAGGTAACCTCAAATCCTTCATAGACCCAACCGTTCATGGTTTTCCAAAGCGCTACCGTTTCAGGGTCTCCGGCCTCCCATTTTTGTAGCATTTCTTGGGCTTCCAATAAAATCGGCGCCTCCTTTTCCGCTACTTTTGGTTCAATACCCAAGGCTATATTTTGAGCGATTTGTTCTTTATACGCCCTATCAAAGGCTACGTAGTAATTACCGACTAATTTGTCGCCTTTCAGTCCCGTACGCTCGGGTGTCTCAGCATTCCCAAATTTCTGCCAAGCCACCATGCTCTTACAGATATGGATTCCACGGTCGTTGATAATCTGCGTCTTGTAGACCTTTTTCCCGGCTGCCTTTAAGATTTCAGCCACGGAATAACCTAATAGGTTATTCCGTATATGCCCTAGGTGTAATGGTTTATTGGTATTTGGGGATGAATACTCCACCATAACCGCATCCTTTGATTCTGGCACAAATCCAAAATTCTTCGCTTCTTTTATCTCATTGAAAAAATTCAAATAGAACACATCTCCGATCACGAGGTTCAAAAACCCCTTTATCACATTATATTCAGATACTTCCGCTACATGCTCTTTTAAATAAGCACCTATCTGCTCTCCAATCTGTACAGGATTTCCCTTAACGTACCGTAACATTGGGAAGACCACAACAGTAACATCTCCCTCAAAATCTTTACGGGTAGGTTGAAATTCAACGGTTGGCAACTCCTTTCCGTAGATAGATTGTACCGCTTCTTTAACTTTGTATAATAGAACCTCCTGAATATTCATTAAAACGTTTAATTAAGCCTGCAAAATTAATCATTTTTTAGGCTTTTAAGGTAAACAGTTTCGGCATTCATAGGGCTTTTGATTAACTTTAAGAAAAACCGCATAAGAAAGCGAACATGCTCGTAAACGTATCCTACAACAATAAAGAGATTACCAGAAAAGTAGATGATCATGTGGGCAAACCTTTTACCCTTAAAGAACGCTGGGCGATGGACGGAATTGGTTCGCCAAAACTTATCATTACGGAAACGAGTATAGAAATCAGAAACCTCTTGATTTTAGATAATAATCGAGATACCTGCAATATTGAGTTACGCCCAAAGGGAATTATTGTACGGTTTCGCTCTTTATTGGAAACCTTTGCCCTGGTCATCCCCTATTACAAACTAACGCTTTACAAAGGCGAATCATCGGTCTATTCCATTTACCGAGACCATCACTTTATTAAAGTAGCATCCGATACAAAAGCGGTTCAGAAATTTTTCAAAAAAATACTGGGCTATAAGGCAGACAATACCCCAACTTCTATAGAAGATTTATGAAAATACTCCTCACTGGTGCAAACGGTTATATCGGTATGCGCCTTTTACCTCAGCTTTTAGAGATGGACCACAAAGTGGTGTGCGCCGTACGTGATGGAACGCGCCTTTCGGTTGATAAGGAGACCTTGACACAAATTGATGTAATAGAGATAGATTTTTTGGAGGAAGTAAAAGAAGACGTCATCCCAAAGGACATAGATGCTGCTTATTTCCTAATACATTCCATGAGTTCCTCTACACATGATTTTGATGATATGGAAGCCAAAACCGCCCGCAATTTTAATGACTACGTCAAGCACACCCGAATACAACAAGTCATTTATTTAAGCGGTATCGTAAACGACGAAAATCTCTCCAAACATTTGAGGTCACGTAAAAATGTAGAAGAAATCCTTTATAAAGGAAAATTTAAATTAACGGTCCTACGAGCAGGCATTATTGTCGGTTCTGGCAGTTCATCTTTCGAAATTATTCGAGACCTCTGTGAAAAGTTACCCTTCATGATTACCCCAAAATGGGTATTGACCAAAACCCAACCCATTGCGATACGAGATGTCATTGCGTTTCTTACCGGGGTTTTAGGCAATGAAGAAACGTATGATGATTCTTTTGATATTGCGGGTCCCGATGTGCTCACCTATAAAGAGATGCTTCATAAATATGCCGAAGCGAGAGGGTTTAAAAACTGGATTTGGACCGTTCCCGTGATGACCCCGAAACTATCTTCCTATTGGTTATATTTCGTAACCTCTACCTCTTACAAACTGGCATTGAACTTGGTCGACAGCATGAAAATTGAAGTTATTGCCAAAGACACCAGATTACAGAAAATTCTTGAGATGCAACCTCACACCTACAAAGAGGCGATTGATATGGCCTTTAAAAAAATAGAACAGAATTTGGTCATCAGCAGTTGGAAAGATAGTATGGTCAGTGGAAGGTTCAACAATACGCTGGAAAAACATATTCAAGTTCCTAAATACGGTATTTTGAAGGATGTTAAACAACTTAAAATTGAAAATCCCGATGAAATATTAGAACGTATTTGGAGTATTGGCGGGGAGACCGGTTGGTATTACGGCAACTGGCTATGGAAAATACGCGGATTTTTAGATAAACTTTTTGGAGGCGTTGGGTTGAGACGGGGAAGAACCCATCCCGACCGAATTTACGCAGGTGATGCCCTAGACTTTTGGAGGGTGCTATTGGCTGATAAAAAAGCGAAACGTTTACTACTTTTTGCAGAAATGAAACTTCCAGGAGAAGCCTGGTTGGAATTTAAAATAGACGAAAACAATATACTTCATCAAACAGCGACGTTTAGACCGCGCGGTTTAACAGGAAGACTTTATTGGTACAGCATCGTTCCCTTTCACTACTTTGTCTTTAGCGGTATGATTAAAAACCTTGCCAACAAATAACATTCATTTTTTTACATCTTTTTCGTAATTCATGATCATTTTTTCGACTATTAGCAGTCATAATAGTTGTCGATTTATTTTGGTCGACCCAGTGATTTAGTAATGAAGTATTTACGTTTTTTGCCTTTTTATTTATTATCATTATTGCCATTCTGGGCGCTTTACACACTGTCAGATGTGACCTTTTTTCTGCTATATCATGTCTTGGGATATCGACTTAAAGTGGTCCGTAAAAATTTACACATTGCCTTTCCGCACAAGTCGGAAGAGGAAATCAGTAAGGTTGCGGTTAAATTCTACCAACATTTTTGCGATCTATTCTTTGAGGCGATAAAATTACTTACGATCGATCCCAAAGAAATCCAAAAAAGATTTAAGATACATGACCTATCAAAACTAACCTACCATCTCAAGAATAAGGAGAATATTATGCTATATACAGCTCACCAAGGTAATTGGGAATGGTTGACAACAGTTCCCATCTACCTCAATGTTAATTGCAACACACTCTACAAACCTTTGGAGAACAAGTATTTCAACGATTTGTTCATTCTGATGCGTGAGCGTTTCAATGTACATTGTATTCCCAGTAACGAAGGATATAGGCATATCATCAATTTAAAAAACAAGAATATCGTTTCCATGAACTGTGTCATTGGTGATCAAAGTCCGTTGCGCATATCGGGAAAGTCACAAACTACTTTTTTTAATCAACAAACTTCATTTTTTTCAGGAGCAGCGAAAATTGCAAAAAAAACAGAATCCGCAGTATACCTTCCCTATTTGAAAAAAGAAAAACGGGGCAGATATGAACTTTTTTTCGAAACTATAGTGAATAAGGTCGCTAATGTTAATGAACAGGAAATCATAGATACCTATGCCCATAAATTAGAGGCTATTATACAGAACTACCCAGAACTCTATTTATGGACACACAAGAGATGGAAAAGAGATGGGGTCTCCTATTAAGAAATCTATACTATTTTAGGAATTCTAAGTGGCAACTCTGTAAGTCGATTTCCAGTCAAACGCCTAACCGCATTCGCAATTGCCGCTCCAATAGGACCTAAAGGAGGCTCCCCTACGGCACCCGGGGTATCTTTTCCCTGTAACAGCACTACATCAATCTCTTTAGGCGCGTGCTTCATCAAGGCCATTTGATAGGGACCATAAATAGTGGGAGAGAGTTCGCCTTCTTCCACGAACATTTGTTCATATAAAACGGCGCTCATCCCCATAATAACACATCCTTCACATTGGGCTCGTATCTGATCAGGATTTACCGCCAAACCAGGATCCAACGCCACGGTCACTTTGTGCACTTTAATTTCATTATCCTCAATAGAAACTTCAGCTACTTGGGCACACGGAGTTCCGGCATCAATGGAAGCGGCGAACCCCATTGCCCTACCATCAGAAACATTTTCAGAATAACCGGCCTTTTCCGAAGCAGCCTTGATAACACTTTTTAGACGCATACCAATGGCATCATCGCCAATTTGCCGCAATCTAAAATTGACAGCATTTTCATTCGCCTTCAGTGCCATTTCGTCCATAAAGCTTTCTATCGCAAAAGTATTTGCCAACAAGCCTAAGCTTCTCCACCAACTTGTAGCAAAGGGGAGATCTACGCGCCAATAGACGGATCTAAAATTAGGCACCTTGGTGTACTGAATAAATCCTCCACGAATAGCTCCGATATCCGCTCCCAATATAGGGGGAAGTAATCCTGGGACCAAAGCGGAATCATTGGCTACATCTCCACTAACAAAATGATGCTCAAGACCGTCTAATAATCCACCTGAATTCAGGATTCCTTTTACTATATGATGCGTCGGCGGACGAAACATATCATGTTGAAATTCTTCTTTTCTGGTAAAGAAATATTTTACCGGTTTACCCACAGCTTTTGACATCACTGCAGCCTGAACCGCATGGGGCGTGTGTAACCTTCTTCCAAAACCGCCTCCTAGAAAGGTGGGTATTACATTGACATTTTCAACCTCCAACCCTAAGCGTTCGGCAACTTCTTTACGCGTCAACCCAACGACCTGAGTACTGATTTTAATGGTCGCATGATCATCTTCAACCGAGGCCAAGACTCCATTCGGTTCAATTTGGGCATGGGCCCCTATTGGGCTTCTAAATTCTATGGAAGTTAGGTCTCTTCCCTCCTCAATGGCATTTCCATTTTTTTGAATCACCGTTGATTTTCCGTTACCAACAGTCATCATATCAACGATTGCAGCAGTATCTATATCCGTAGGACTTGACCAGGTTACTTCAATTGCCGCCTTTGCATTCTCCGCTTCGATCAATGAGCGGGCCACGACCCCTACAAAATCAGGTTCCTCGATAATCTTTATAACTCCGGGCATTCCTTCTGCAGCTGAGGTATCTGCACTTACAAAACTTGCTCCAATCTTAGTCGGCCTCACTACAGCTCCATATAACATATTGGGCAATTCAGCATCCATACCAAAAATTGGTTCTCCATACACTTTTGCCTTTAAATCTATCCTTGCCATAGGCTTACCGATATATTGATACTCCGCAGCATTCCTCAAAACAACTTTATCGGGAATCTCCCAATTTTCGACTCCATCAATAGTTTGGGCGAATGTTAGTGATTTTCCTGCTCCGGAGATAACCCCGTCGGTAATCGAAAGCTGTCCGTGATCCAAATCCATTTTATGTGCAGCTTCGGTCAATAACATTTGACGTAAAAGGGCGGCAAGTTCACGTAAGGGCTGCCACAAACTTGATATGGAAGTACTACCCCCAGTGGCAAAACTATCTATATTACCAGTTGCCGAAGCCGCATGCACCACCCTAATCTGATCCATTGATATATAAAGTTCGTCGGCCGCCATTTGCGCCAAACCCGTAAAAGTTCCTTGCCCCATTTCAACTTTAGGGGAGTGTAAAAGAATCCTATTCTCAGAAGTAACTTCAAACCAGACCATAGGTTTATCGGTATTATCGGTATAGGGTAATTCCATCGTATTAACCAGGCCTAACAATTCCCTTCGTATATTGTTTCTGAATAAATAAGTGCCAACGGCCAATATCCCAACGGTTCCAAGCCCACCTCTAATTAAAAACTTACGTCTCGAGACTCTCTTTGATGTGTTACCCCCTTTAGCCATCCTTTAGCCTTTTTCCGATTTGTTGACCTGATTTAATAAGTTTAATTCCGATGCCCTATGAATCGCTTTACGCATTCGGTAATAGGTGCCGCATCTACATACATTAATGATATTGTTATCAATATCTTCATCTGTAGGTTTAGGAACTTTATTCAAAAGTGCAGCGGTCGCCATCATAAATCCGGGTTGACAATATCCACATTGCGGCACCACTTCCTCTATCCAAGCTTGTTGAACGGGATGTGGGTCATCAGGACTTCCCAACCCCTCAATCGTTGTGATCTTTTTTCCCACCGCAAATTTTACGGCATACGAACACGAGCGAACGGCTTCGCCATTTACGTGTAACGTACAAGCACCGCAGGCGGCCTTGCCGCAACCAAATTTTGTCCCCTTTAGATCAAGAATATCCCGTATCACCCAAAGTAACGGAGTATTTTCATCCTCCATTTCAAATGATTTCTGTGTACCATTTACTACAAAGGATATCTCCATATTCACTAAATTATTTTGTTGGAATGATAGCTCCATTGTCAAACCAAAACTCAACGGCCTTTTTAAAGTCTTCTTTAGAAACTGGAGGTTTTTCACGTAGCTTTCCGTTGGCATCAACCCCAGGGTTCCATGCCCATAACACCAGCTCATCTTGGGTCATATGCTCTACGAGTTCCTTATAGCTTCTATCGCCATTTGTTTCCCTATTCAACACTCGTTCCGCTATTTCTACTCTTGATAATCCTTCCCAACCCATGGAAGCGGGCGCCAAAGACCAATGCGGAGCGCCGGGCACACCGGCATAGTCATTATTTTCAGTTTGATGACAGGTAGCACAGGTAGTCGCTGCAAAACCTTTATCATCATCACCCCGTTCCATGCCAAAATAATGAGGATGTCGAGAATCTCCTTGCTTTGGCATATTGTCAGTAGGATGACAGTTCATACAACGTTGATGCGTAAGAACATCCATGATTTTATGAAAAGCTTCGTCAGACAAGTTCATTCCAGCTTCCTTGTTTATTGCGATATAAGCACTGGTTCTGGGGTCTTTATTCAAAGCTAATAGTAACCCTACGGTGCCAATCGCAAGAAAGGTATATATCGTTTTAGGTTTCATGATCAATCACCTGTTTTCTTAATGCCCTTCGTTACCTTTTCTTGAAGGTACGAAATACATAGTAATTATTATTAAGAACTGACTATTATGCCTTAAAAGCAAGAAGACATCAAGCGATAATTATTTAGGAAGAAAAACTTCAGCCATCATACACCGCGCACTACCCCCACCGCAAGTTTCAATGGTAGTTAAAGAACTATGCAAAATAGGACAGTGGGTTTTGATACGAGCAACCTGTTCAGGATTAAGGCTTTCATACGCTGCAGTGCTCATGACCATGAACCGCTGATTATCGCTTCCTAAAACTTGAAGCATGTTACCCGCAAAGTGATGCATTTGCTTTTCCGTAATCATAATTACTTCTTTACCATCTCTCTTAAGATGATCCATCACATTTTTTCTTTCTTTTTTATCGTCAATGGAATCTGAACAGATAATCGCAAAATCCTCCGCTAAAGCCATCATTACATTGGTATGATAAATAGGCATTCTTTTACCATCCACGGATTGATTTGCGGTGAAAATAACAGGAAAACAATCAAAATCTTCACAGAATTCAATGAACAAATCTTCATCTGCGCGTTGTGATAAGGCACAATAGGCCTTATTATTAACCCGATCCATTAATATACTACCTGTGCCTTCTAGGAATATGCCTTCTTCTTCAGCATCGGTATAATCTACAATGGTTTCAATTTTAAACCCGTTTGCCTCTAGAATCTCTAAAATATCTTCCCTCCGTTCATTCCTTCTATTTTCGGCAAACATTGGATAAATACCTACCGTACCATTGGAATGGAATGAAATCCAATTATTAGGGAAAATACTATCAGGAGTATCCGGTTCCTTAGTATCCTCAACAACAATAACATTGACTCCATGATTTTTTAACACAGTGACAAAGGCATCAAATTCTTTCTGTGCGTTTTCATTTATCACGTAATTCTTCATATCAATATCTTCCATAAAAAAGTTATTGACGGCCGTTTGTTCGTTCATCCGAAAGGATACTGGACGAATCATGAGTATGGTATTGGTAATTTGCATAGTACTTTAATTATAAAGATATCTAATCGACTTCATCCGTTATTTATTGCCGTATGAGGGGCAATGTACTGCAACGCAAAAGACCTTCTTGTTTGGAAATTTCAGCATAGGGAATTTCCTCCACCGTAAATCCTTCTTGCCGCAACCAATTATTCAAACGGGTAAAATTACGTTCGGAAACCACGACTTCTGGAGAAATCGAAAATATATTACTGAACATGTTATACATTTCAATTCCTGTAATTTCAAAAATGTTTTCTTTACCAAAAAAATCAACCAACCACTGGTATTCTTCTTCAACTAGAAATCCGTTTTTATGTAAAATCGCTTTTCCCTTTCCTAAAGGTTGAAAACAACAATCGAGATGAAGTGCATTTTCGATTGCATTGGTGTTTGATTTTCGAAGTTGGAACGACTTTACTTTTTTATCGGGAAACAGATTCGAGAGATAATCAACAGCAGCCTTATTGGTCCTTGCCGTAATATAATCTGCATAATCTGGTGCAGTATAGGTTCCTATGAAAATATAATCGTTCCAAGGCATGACATCTCCCCCTTCTACATGCACTTCGACAGGGGGTTGAAGAATTTGGGTATTATCTATTTCATCAAGTACATGCAAAATGGCTTCGACCTCCTTTTCGCGATCGGGCAAAATATTCGCCTTAATCAATTTATCCTCGATCACAAAGGCAATATCTCGAGAGAAAATCTGGTTACAGTCTTTCAGAACTTCGGGGCGATATACTTTCACTCCATACTTTTCAAAGACCTTTCGAAAAGCTTCCATTTCCATAATCATATCGGCTTCCTTTGGATAGGTTCCTGCCTTTATATGCTCTAATGATTTTGGATCATAAGCATCTTCTGGTGAAGGAACGCGTCCTGAACTTTTTGCCGTTCCCAAAACAACTGCCTTTAAAGTGGATATTTCATCATTGATATTTAATTGCAACATAGATCAAGGTTTCTTTCGGTAAAATTAAAAAATGGCATAAAAAAAGCTCCTTTAAAATTTAAAAGAGCTTTTTGTTTTTTTTAGTCTTGGTAGCAATCTACCTTTTATCGAGTTCGACAAAAGATCTTAATTTCGCCCCAACATATACTTGCCGAGGTCTGCCGATCGGCTCACCGTTCAATCTCATTTCCCTCCATTGTGCTATCCAACCCGGAAGTCTGCCTAAAGCAAACATAACGGTAAACATTTCTGTAGGAATACCCAATGCCCTGTAAATGATCCCAGAATAAAAATCGACGTTTGGATACAATTTTCTGTCTACGAAATATTTATCCTCAAGTGCTTCTTTCTCCAAGCCTTTTGCAATTTCCAAAATTGGATCTTCTATGCCCAAATCACCCAGTACATCGTCAGCCGCTTTTTTAATAATCTTGGCGCGTGGATCGAAATTCTTATATACCCTGTGACCGAAGCCCATTAATCGGAAAGGGTCTTCTTTATCTTTTGCTTTGGCCATGTATTTTTTAGTATCTCCACCGTCGGCCTCTATTGCTTCTAACATCTCAAGAACCGCTTGGTTGGCACCACCATGTAAAGGTCCCCAAAGGGCAGAAATACCTGCGGACAACGAGGCGAACAAACCAGCATGCGATGAACCTACGATACGTACAGTACTCGTGGAGCAGTTTTGCTCATGATCAGCATGTAAAATCAATAATTTATCCAATGCTTCAATAACTACTTTGTTCTTTTTATAATCCTGATTAGGACGTTTGAACATCATTTTATGGATATTTTCAACATATCCTAACGAATCATCACCATAATCCAACGGCAATCCCTTCTTTTTACGCAAGGTCCAAGCTACCAAAACTGGAAATTTTGCCAAAATTCGAACGATAGCATGGTACATATCCTGATCCGAACTTACATCTACCGTAGACGGATTAAAGGCAATCAAAGCACTTGTCAGCGATGACAGAACACCCATAGGATGGGCGGACTTTGGAAAACCATCCAAAATCTTTTTCATTTCTTCATCTACATGAGATTCATCTTTTATATCCTTGTGGAATTTGGCGAGCTGATCTTTATTAGGTAACTCTCCGAAAATCAACAAATAGGCAACTTCCAAGAAATCTGCTTTTTCCGCCAACTCCTCTATCGAGTATCCCCTATATCTCAAAATTCCTTGTTCGCCATCCAAAAAAGTAATGGCACTTTCACATGAACCGGTGTTCTTAAAACCTGGGTCTATCGTTATAATTCCTTTGGTAATCGAACGTAAAGAATTAATATCAATTGCAAGTTCATCCTCTGTTCCCTTTATTACCGGAAACTCATATTTTTCACCATTATATTCTAAAGTAGCTTTATCTGACATTTTTAATTTTTACGTTTTAAATCAATAAAGTAAAGTTAGCAAAATAGGATTGTTTTAACAATTTCAGAAATCTCTTTGGGCTAAAATTAACAATTAGTGTAATCTATTACACCGATTGCAACATATATAAGGATTTGTAGTATTCATCAAGTGACTTATCCCAGGTAAAGCGGGCCTTTTTAGCATTTGCCTGAATTTTTTTCCATAATGGTTTATCCTTTTCCCAAACGGTCAAGGCTTCATCAAAACGCTTCACCATGTTATTGATTTGTTCGTCATAGGTTTCACCTTCAAAAGCAAAACCAGTTTTCATATGTTCAACCGTATCCTTTAATCCCCCTGTATGGTGAACAAGACAAGGATTACCATTTCTCATGGCCAACATTTGACTTATACCGCAAGGCTCGAACAAACTCGGCATAAAATAAAGATCGGTTTCCAAATACATAGAATCGATCAAATCCTCTGACTGTCCATTTGTGAAAACAAAGTTTTTATGCTTATAGCTCATTTCACGGAAAAAATCCTCATAATCAGGATCTCCCGTACCCAATAACATAAAAATTCCTTCAATTTTTTCTAACCGTGCCAGCATTTTCTCAAACGCCTCGGGCGAACGCATTAGAAAATAAAATTTCTGTTCGGTTAAACGAGCTACGCTCGATACGATGAATTTAGGTCTGTTGCCCACATACTGCATAATTTTTTCACCGGTATGAGCAAGAAAATCTGCCTTATATTTTTTGGAGGTATCCTGTAACCATCTAAAAAGTGCCTTAACTGTATTTCTATACAACAATCCTTTTTCAGCTACCCGTATGTTGTCATAATTGCTAGCGTTTAAAATGCCGAAAAGACGGCCTTCATTGTTCGCTTTTTGCAAATCACTCTCCAAGCTTTCTCCACCTATGAACTCAGGTCTTCTGCTCGGCAGCATAACATCTTCTTTATAGGAGGGTGAAACCGTATGTACGGCATCGGCCAATCGTATTCCGACCGCCATTAAATTGATACAATCTTGGTACCGATGGTCCATCAAAGCCCTATGGTCCAATTGGATTTCTGGAAAAAAATTATGGATAGAAGCATAGTTGTTATAGAAAGGTCTGATACCCTGTATAGCCAAATTATGAATACTATAGACATAGCGCATCTTCTTTAAATCTTGATATTGTGGATGGTACCTTTTTATGAATAAAAGCGGAGCAGCATGCCAATCATGCATGTGTACCACATCCAAATCACCAAAGGCTCCAATTTTCATAGCCTCAGCTGTAGCAGCACAAAAAATAATAAATTTTATGAAGTCGTTATAAAATGGCTCTGTTGGATCGTCATGATAAATATGTGCAATACCACCTTCAATTATCTCTGGGTGATGAATCACATAATGCGTAATGTCTTTATAAACTTTTTTGGGAATTACCTCATACAACTCCGCCGTATACGGAACACCCCTAAGACTAAATTCTAATTTAGTTTTGAATATACCGTTTTTATGTAATCTTGAGTATGAAGGTACAACTACATGAACTTTATCTCCACGTTTAGAAATTTCCCTGGGCACATCCCTAACTACATCTCCCATTCCTCCTGCCTTACAATCAGGAATGGCATCATTTTCCGCCGACACAAAAAGAAAATTGCTCATATGCTAACAAAGGGGGATTATTATTCGATTATTCTCAAAAGGTAGTTAAAGTTTTGGAGTACGCCAAAAAAAAAAGCCTTTCTAAAAAGAAAGGCTCTTTAAACTAAAAACTCATTGTGATTACTTGATTTTAAAGGCTTTTTCCTGTGGATAATAGGCCGTACTACCCAACTCCTCCTCGATTCTTAGCAATTGATTATACTTGGCCATACGATCAGATCTTGAAGCAGATCCTGTCTTTATTTGACCTGTATTCAATGCCACGGCCAAATCTGCAATCGTATTATCTTCAGTCTCTCCAGAACGGTGAGACATTACAGAAGTATATCCGGCATTTTTCGCCATGTTTACAGCTGCGATAGTTTCAGTCAATGTACCGATCTGGTTTACTTTTATCAAAATAGAATTTGCAATTCCTTTCTCAATTCCAGTAGCCAAACGCTCAACATTGGTTACGAACAAATCATCACCTACCAACTGAACTTTATCTCCAATTTTATCGGTCAATAATTTCCATCCGTCCCAATCATTTTCATCCATTCCATCTTCAATAGAAATAATTGGATATTTAGCTGACAAATCGGCCAAATATTGGGCTTGTTCTTCGGAAGTCCTAACTACACCTTTACTTCCTTCAAACTTTGTATAATCATAGGCTCCATCAACATAAAACTCAGCAGAAGCACAGTCCAACGCAATCATTACATCGTCACCTAATTTATAACCCGCTTTTTCAACGGCTTTCGCTATGGTATCCAATGCGTCTTCTGTACCACCTGCAAGGTTAGGCGCAAAACCTCCCTCATCACCAACTGCGGTACTAAGACCACGGTCATGCAATACTTTTTTAAGGTTGTGGAAAATTTCCGTCCCCATTTGCATGGCATGTGAAAAACTTTTTGCCTTTACGGGCATCACCATAAATTCTTGAAAAGCGATAGGCGCATCTGAGTGAGAACCTCCATTGATAATGTTCATCATTGGCACGGGAAGTGTATTTGCACTTACTCCACCAACATATCTGAAAAGCGAAATACCCAACTCATTTGCGGCAGCTTTAGCTGCGGCCAAAGACACCCCAAGAATAGCATTCGCACCTAATTTTGATTTATTAGGCGTTCCGTCCAAATCGATCATTGTTTGATCCAAAAGATTTTGGTCAAAAACCGACATTCCTAAAATCTCCTCTGCAATAATATTGTTTACGTTGTCGACAGCGTTACTAACTCCTTTTCCCATGTAGGCTTTTCCACCGTCACGAAGCTCTACCGCCTCATGCTCCCCAGTAGAGGCACCTGAAGGAACGGCAGCTCGTCCCATTACACCATTTTCTGTTACAACATCAACTTCAACTGTTGGATTTCCTCTAGAATCTAATATTTGTCTTGCGTGAACGTTTAATATAATACTCATTTAATCTATTATTTTTAAGGTTGATAACTGAAAGAGTAAAGATACAAAACCCTGTATTTATTGGCTTTGTTTACGAATTACATTTCCCAATTAAATACTGTTTATTTAAACTATTTCGTTATGTTTTGCACTTTTCTCTATTAATCTGAAAAAATCATCGAAAAGATAATCGGCATCATGGGGGCCAGGACTAGCTTCCGGATGGTATTGTACAGAAAAAACATCCTTATCCTTCATTCGTATACCTGCTACGGTTTTATCGTTAAGATGTACGTGAGTTATTTCCAGATTTTCATTGGCTTCGGTCTCTTCTCTATTTATGGCAAAACCATGGTTCTGGGACGTGATTTCACCCTTACCTGTCAGCACATTTAAAATAGGATGGTTGATACCTCTATGCCCATTGTGCATCTTATACGTTGAGACACCATTGGCCAAAGCCAAAACTTGATGTCCCAAACAAATTCCAAAAAGGGGTTTGTTCGTTTGGATCATTTTCTTAGCCGCCGCAATAGCATCTGACAAGGGTTCTGGATCCCCAGGACCGTTGGAAATAAAATAGGCATCTGGATTCCATGATGACATTTCCTCAAAACTAGTATTATAGGGAAACACTTTTACGTAAGCTCCCCGCTTTACTAAATTCCTGAGGATATTCTTCTTTATACCGATATCCAAAGCGGCGATTTTAAAAGTAGCATTTTCATCTCCTACAAAATAGGCTTCTTTTGTAGAAACTTTTGAAGCCAATTCCAATCCTACCATGCTAGGAATATCGCTTAAACGCTTTTTCAATTCCTCAATATTTTCAACATCAGTAGAAATTACAGCGTTCATTGCCCCGTTATCCCTAATATAACTTACCAAAGCTCTTGTATCAACATCAGAAATAGCAAAAAGCTTATTGTCATCTAAAAAACCTTGCAAACCATCATCGGCAAGAGGTCTCGAATATTCGTAACTGAAGTTTTTACATACCAAACCAGCTATTTTAATCGATTCAGATTCGATTTCATCTTTATTCACGCCATAATTACCGATGTGTGCATTCGTAGTAACCATGATCTGCCCAAAATAAGAGGGGTCTGTAAATATTTCCTGATACCCGGTCATGCCTGTATTGAAACACACCTCCCCGAACGCGGTTCCTTCTTTGTCACCAACAGATTTACCATGAAAAATAGTGCCATCGGCCAATAATAGTAAAGCTTTTCTCCTTGCTTGATATTTCATTCTAGTTTCAAATTTATTCGTTCACAAAAAAACATAAAAAAAGGATAAGCTGAAAAGCTTATCCTTTTTGATTATAATTATTTATCGACAACTTATTCTTTAGAATCATCTGTCTTTACTTCATCATCGGTTTGAGCTTCAGCGTCAGGCTTAACCTCTTCTACCGGCTGCTGCTCAACTTCTGGCTGCTTTACCTCTTTCTCTGTCGTAGCAGATTCAGATTCGGTGCTGCTTCCTCCAGACCTTCTACTACGTCTTGTAGATTTTTTCTTAGGCTTACCGGCATTGTACAATTCGTTGAAATCAACCAATTCTATCATGGCCATATCGGCGTTATCCCCAAGACGATTACCCAATTTAATAATCCTTGTATAGCCACCTGGTCTATCGGCAACCTTTTCAGATACAACGCTGAACAACTCTGTTACAGCATATTTATCCCTAAGATTTTTGAAAACCACACGTCTATTATGCGTACCCTTCTCAGCTGTCAAGTTATTCTCTGCCTTAGATTTTGTGATCAAAGGCTCTACAAATTGCTTCAAAGCTTTTGCCTTGGCTACTGTAGTATTGATTCTCTTGTGTTCAATTAGGGAACAAGCCATGTTCGCAAGCATAGCTTCTCTATGTGCTTTCTTTCTTCCCAAATGATTGACTTTTTTACCGTGTCTCATAATTCAATTTTATCATCTTGCTACCAAACTCGTTAGAACGAGGAGCAAAATATGATTACTTAATCTTTATCTAATTTATATTTTGAAAGATCCATACCAAAACTTAAACCTTTATTGATTACAAGCTCTTCAAGTTCTGTCAGGGATTTTTTACCGAAGTTTCTAAACTTCATTAAATCATTTTTATTGAAAGATACCAAATCACCTAAAGTATCAACCTCAGCAGCTTTTAGGCAATTCAGTGCACGGACTGACAAGTCCATATCGACCAATTTCGTTTTCAATAATTGTCTCATGTGCAAAGACTCCTCATCGTAAGTTTCTGTTTGAGCAATTTCATCAGCCTCTAAAGTGATGCGCTCATCTGAAAACAACATAAAGTGATGAATAAGTACTTTAGCAGCTTCTGTTAAGGCATCTTTTGGATGAATAGATCCATCTGAAGAGATTTCAAAAACCAATTTTTCATAATCGGTCTTTTGCTCTACACGAAAGTTTTCAATGCTGTACTTAACGTTTTTAATAGGTGTGAAAATAGAATCAACGGCAATTGTTCCTAGAGGAGCGCCAGATTTCTTGTTTTCCTCAGCAGGTACGTAACCCCTACCCTTCTCAATCGTAATTTCCATATTGATGCTAACTTTTGCATCCATATTACAAATTACTAAATCTGGATTCAATACTTGGTATCCAGAGATGAACTTTTGAAAATCACCAGCGGTCAATTGATTTTTTCCACTAACGGAAATAGATACAACCTCTGCTTCAGAATCTTCTATTTGTTTTTTGAAACGTACTTGTTTCAAATTCAATATAATCTCGGTAACATCTTCTACAACTCCGGAAATCACAGAGAATTCATGCTCTACCTTATCTATCCTAACGGATGTAATGGCATGTCCTTCTAATGAAGAAAGCAATACACGTCTTAATGCATTCCCAACAGTTAATCCATAACCAGGTTCCAAAGGGCGAAATTCGAACTTCCCTTCGAAATCAGAGGAATCGATCATTATTACTTTATCGGGTTTCTGAAAATTAAATAATGCCATAATTGGATCGGTGTTGTTTATTTAGAGTATAACTCCACGATTAATTGTTCTTTGATATTTTCTGGAATCTGAAGTCTTTCAGGAACAGAAACGAACGTACCTTCCTTCTTTTCACTATTCCAAGTAATCCACTCATATACCGCACTACTTGCAGTTAATGAATCTTGTATGCTCTGAAGTGATTTAGATTTTTCACGAACACCAATAACATCTCCTGCCTTCAATGAGTATGACGGTATGTTTACCAACTCACCATTTACCGTAATGTGCCTATGCGAAACTAATTGTCTTGCTCCACTTCTTGTTGGGGAAATTCCCATTCTAAAAACCACATTGTCTAAACGTGACTCACATAGTTGAAGTAAAATCTCACCGGTAACTCCTTCTTTTCTTTTCGCAGTTGCGAACAAGTTCCTGAATTGCTTTTCTAAAATACCATAGGTATATTTAGCTTTTTGCTTCTCCATCAACTGTATAGAATATTCAGACTTTTTACCTCTTCGTCTGTTATTTCCATGTTGCCCTGGAGGATAATTTTTCTTTTCAAAAGACTTATCGTCTCCGAAAATCGCCTCGCCGAATTTACGAGCAATCTTTGATTTTGGTCCTGTATATCTTGCCATTTTCTTTTAATTTGAAAGTGAGATTATGAATTAAGGCTTATCCTTCGATAATCGTAACTACACTTTCGGTGAAATATATTAGTAATTAATTAAACTCTTCTTCTTTTTGGAGGTCTACATCCATTATGTGGCATTGGGGTAACATCGATTATTTCGGTTACTTCTATACCAGCATTATGCAAGGATCTAATTGCAGATTCTCTACCATTACCAGGCCCTTTAACGTAAACCTTCACTTTACGTAATCCTGCTTCATGAGCAACCTTAGAACAGTCTTCCGCCGCTACTTGTGCAGCATATGGTGTATTTTTCTTAGATCCTCTAAAACCTAATTTACCAGCAGATGACCAAGAAATAACATCTCCTTTTTTATTAGTCAAAGAGATGATGATGTTATTAAAAGAGGCACTGATGTGCGCTTCCCCTACTGAATCAACTATCACTTTACGTTTCTTGGTAACTTTAGTATTTGCCTTTGCCATACCTACTTATTATTTAGTCGCTTTCTTCTTGTTAGCAACTGTTTTACGCTTTCCTTTTCTTGTTCTAGAGTTGTTCTTAGTACGTTGACCTCTTAAAGGCAAACCTGATCTATGACGTATACCTCTATAACATCCTATATCCATTAAACGCTTAATGTTCAATTGAGTCTCAGAACGTAATTCTCCTTCGATCACATAACCGGAAACAGCATCCCTTATACGGCCTATTTCATCATCATTCCAATCAGAAACCTTAGTATCTTCACTAACTTGGGCTGTGCTCAAAATTTCTTGCGCCCTACTTCTGCCAATTCCAAAAATGTAGGTTAAGGCGATTACGCCTCTCTTTTGTTTTGGTATATCAATACCTGCGATTCTTGCCATAATTACCCTTGTCTTTGTTTAAATCTAGGATTCTTTTTGTTGATTACGTACAATCTGCCTTTTCTGCGAACAATCTTGCAGTCGGCACTTCTCTTTTTAACTGATGCTCTTACTTTCATCTTGTATCTTAGTATCTATATGTAATTCTTGCTTTCGTAAGGTCATACGGACTCATTTCCAATTTAACCTTATCACCAGGTAATAATTTAATGTAGTGCATGCGCATCTTACCTGAAATATGTGCTGTTACTACATGCCCATTCTCCAACTCTACCCGAAACATTGCATTTGACAATGCTTCAATGATAGATCCATCTTGCTCTATTGCTGATTGCTTAGCCATATTATGCTACTTTTCTATTTTTACCGGTCTTCATTAAACCATCATAATGTCTGTTCAATAAATAGGAATTTACTTGTTGAACCGTATCGATAGCCACACCAACCATAATTAATAAGGAAGTACCGCCATAAAACAATGCCCAACCCGCCTGTACATCCATCAACTTAACCACTATGGCTGGCAAAATAGCCAGCAAAGCTAAGAAAATTGATCCAGGTAACGTAATTAATGACATAATCTTATCTAAATAATCTCCCGTTTCCTTCCCCGGACGTACGCCAGGAATAAAACCACCGCTTCTTTTTAAATCATCGGCCATCTTATTCGTCGGAACAGTAATCGCCGTATAGAAGTAAGTAAATATGATAATCAAAAAGGCGAACAATAAATTATAGGCCCATCCAAAAATATCACTGAACTGCACTTGCATCCATTGACCGAAAGGTGTATCGTCAAAAGCTCCACCAATCATACCCGGAACAAACATGATAGCTTGTGCAAAAATAATCGGCATAACACCTGAAGCGTTTAACTTCAAAGGAATATATTGTCTTGACCCCATAATGTTCTTCTCATACCCCCCTGAAGCGGTACGTCTAGCATACTGTACCGGTATTTGCCTAGTAGCCATTACCAATAGAATACAAGCGAAAATTACCAAGAACCACACAATGATCTCAATAAGAATAAACATCAAACCACCATTATTGTTCGTTGTTCTAGAGATAAACTCTTGAACGAAAGATTGTGGCATTGTAGCGATGATTCCTATCATAATCAATAAGGAAATACCATTACCAATACCTTTATCGGTAATCTTTTCACCTAACCACATTGCAAAAACGGTACCTGTCACAAGAATGATAACAGCCGGAATCATAAAATCGAGGCCTTTACCAAGCACAAAAGCACTATCCCTAACTCCAAACGCCTCTAAACCATACAAATACGCCGGAGCTTGAACAATACAAATTCCTATGGTCAGCCACCGTGTTATTTGATTGATTGTCTTACGACCACTTTCACCCTCTTTCTGTAATTTTTGAAGATACGGAATAGCAATACCCATTAACTGAACCACAATTGATGCGGAGATGTAAGGCATAATACCCAAAGCAAAAACAGAGGCATTTGCAAATGCACCTCCGGTAAATGCGTTTAAAAGACCAAAAATACCTTGGTCGGTACTATCGGTCAATCCACCCAATTGTGTAGAATCTATACCTGGAAGTACAATCTGGCAACCGAATCGGTACACCAATAAAAGACCCAAAGTAATAAGAATCCTATTTCTTAGCTCTTCTATTTTCCAAATATTGGATATTGTATCAATAAAATTCTTCATGCTCTCGTTTATGCTTACAAACTTATTGCTTCACCACCTGCTGCCTCAATAGCTGCTTTAGCAGAAACTGTAAATTTATGTACGGAAATTTTTAGTGGCGACTTTAATTCACCATTCCCTAAAATTTTCACCAAATCATTCTTCCCAACCAGACCGTTCTCTACTAAAATCTCTAAAGAAACTTCGTCAGATATTACTTTATTATCAACAAGTTCTTGTAATTTTTCTAAGTTAATTCCCTTATAATCCTTGCGGTTTATATTAGTAAATCCAAACTTAGGAACACGACGTTGCAATGGCATTTGACCACCTTCGAAACCTATCTTCTTAGAATACCCAGATCTTGATTTTGCTCCTTTATGACCTCTAGCGGCAGTTCCACCTTTTCCAGATCCTTGACCTCTTCCAAGACGCTTACCGTCCCTATTCACTGAACCTTCTGCAGGCTGTAGATTATGTAAACCCATTGTATTCTATCTTTAAGCCTCCTCAGTGGAAACTAAATGTTTAACTTTATTTATCATTCCAAGAATGTTAGGCGTATCATCATGTTCAACTACCTGTCCGATTCTTTTTAAACCAAGTGCCTCTAATGTTCTTTTTTGATTTTGAGGTTTCTTGATACCACTCTTTACTTGTGTAACTTTAATCTTTGCCATAATTCTACTCTTAGCCTTTAAATACTTTTTCTAAAGAAACACCTCTTTGTTCTGCAATAGTCTTTGCCCCTCTTAATTGTAACAGCGCATCGAAAGTGGCTTTTACAACATTATGTGGGTTTGAGGAACCTTGAGATTTAGAAAGTACATCATGCACCCCTACGGATTCCAAGACCGCCCTTACAGCACCACCAGCAATTACACCGGTACCATGCGACGCAGGCTGAATATATACCCTAGCACCACCAAATTTACCTTTTTGCTCGTGTGGAAGCGTTCCTTTGTTCAAAGGTATACGCACTAAATTCTTTTTACCATCTTCAATTGCTTTTGCAATTGCCGTAGCAACTTCCTTTGATTTACCTAAACCGTGACCTACGACGCCATTTTCATCACCAACAACTACGATGGCCGAGAAACCGAATGCTCTACCACCTTTAGTCACTTTGGTTACACGTTGTATACCAACTAATTTATCTTTCAAATCTAAACCACCAGGTTTAACAGTCTCTACGTTTTTATATTTTTGGAACATACTAGTATATTAGAATTTAAGTCCTGCTTCTCTTGCACCTTCTGCCAAAGATTTTACTCTCCCATGATACAAATTACCTCCTCTATCAAAAGCAACTTTATCGAAACCTGCTTTTACAGATTTCTCGGCAATTGTCTTACCAACCAATGCAGCAATTTCTGTCTTGTTACCCTTTTGCTTTGCTATATCCTTATCTCTTGAAGAAGCGGACACTAACGTCACTCCTTGAACATCATCTATAACTTGAGCGTAAATCTCGCTGTTACTTCTGAAAACAGACAACCTTGGTCTTTCTGCCGTTCCAAAAGAAACCTTACGGATTCTACGTCGGATTCTAAATTTTCTTTGTGTCTTTGATAATCCCATAATACACTTATATTAAGCTGACTTACCAGCTTTTCTTCTTAATATTTCACCTACAAACTTAATACCTTTTCCTTTGTACGGTTCAGGTCTACGGAAAGATCTGATCTTTGCGGCTATATGACCTACTAATTGCTTGTCATGGGACGTAAGCTTTACAATAGGATTCTTACCCTTCTCAGAAATAGTTTCAACCTTAACCTCTGGTGCTAAATCAAAAATGATGTTGTGGGAAAAACCTAACGCCAAATCTAATTTTTGTCCTTGGTTACTAGCTCTATACCCTACACCTACCAACTCTAATTCTTTGGTCCATCCTTTAGACACACCTTCGACCATGTTAAGTATAAGTGACCTGTATAAACCATGCTTTGCTTTGTGCTCCTTAGAATCTGATGGCCTTGTTACCCAAGCTTGCCCATCCTCTACTTTAATCGCCACCTCAGAAAACTCTTGAGTCAATTCTCCCAACTTACCTTTTACAGTAATGATGTTATCATTGATTTCAATTGTAACTCCTTCCGGAATTGCGATTGGATTATTACCTATTCTAGACATTTTCTAACTCTTTATTCAATTAATAAACGTAGCACAAAACTTCACCACCTACTTTTTCTGCCTTAGCTTGCTTGCTTGTCATTACACCGTGCGATGTAGAAACAATTGCAATGCCCAAACCATTCAATACACGAGGTAAGTCTTCACTACCCGCATATTTTCTAAGACCAGGCTTACTTATACGCTGAATTTTCTTGATAACAGGCTCTTTTGTAAGCTTGTCATATTTCAAGGCTATTTTAATAGTACCTTGAACCTTATCATCTTCAAACTTGTAACTTAAAATATATCCTTGATCGAATAAAATTTTAGTTATCTCCTTTTTTAGATTCGACGCAGGGATTTCAACAACCCTGTGACCCGCTCTACTCGCGTTTCTAACTCTCGTTAGATAATCTGCTATAGTATCTGTTACCATTTGTATATAATTCGGTGACGGTTTTTAGTAGTAAACTAAACCTGAAACCATTAATAATTCAATTTTTTACCAGCTAGCCTTTTTAACCCCTGGAATTAATCCGGCGTTAGCCATTTCCCTGAACATAACCCTAGAAATACCGAAAGTTCTCATGTACCCTTTTGGTCGTCCTGTAAGTTTACATCTATTGTGCAAACGCACTGGGGATGCATTCTTAGGCAATCTCTGTAGAGCCTCATAGTCTCCAGCTTCTTTTAAAGCTTTACGTCTTTCAGCATAAATTTCTACAGTTCTTTCCCTTTTTCTTTCACGGGCTTTCATTGATTCCTTAGCCATACTAATTCTTATTAAAAGGTAAACCTAATTCTGTTAATAATGATTTTGCTTCCTTGTCAGTCTCTGCAGAGGTCACAAAAGTGATATCCATTCCATTGATTCGATTGATCTTATCAATATTTATCTCAGGAAATATTATTTGTTCTGTTATTCCTAAATTATAGTTTCCACGTCCATCAAAACCAGTGGCCTTAATTCCTTGAAAATCCCTTACGCGTGGTAAAGCAGAAGTAACCAATCGATCCAAGAATTCGTACATACGTTCACCTCTAAGAGTGACTTTTGCACCAATCGGCATCCCTTTTCTCAACTTGAAGGCAGCAACATCCTTTTTGGATAATGTAGCGACCGCTTTTTGACCCGTAATCATCGTCATTTCATCAACAGCATGGTCAATTAGCTTTTTATCAGCAACGGCGGCACCTACACCTCTACTCATTACTATTTTCTCTAACTTTGGAACCTGCATTACATTACTGTAACCAAATTCTTCGGTAAGGGCAGCTATAATTCGCTCCTTATACTCTTTCTTTAATCTTGCAACGTATGCCATAACTAAATTACTTCATTGGATTTTTTGGAAACCCTAACTTTCTTACCATCCCTAACTTCATACCCGACTCTGGTTGCATCACCAGATTTAGCGTCGATCAACGAAAGATTTGAGATATGGATCAAAGCTTCTTTTTTGACTATACCACCTTGAGGATTCTTTGCACTTGGCTTCTCATGCTTAGAAACCATATTCGCACCCTCAACGATAGCTTTATTTTTCTCAAGATTAACGCGCATCACCTTACCTTCGGTTCCCTTGTGGTCACCTGCGATAATTCGCACTGTATCTCCTGTTTTAATTTTTAACTTTTTTATCATGTCCGTTATATTATAGTACCTCTGGGGCCAATGATACAATCTTCATAAACTGCTTATCCCTAAGCTCCCTTGCAACTGGTCCGAAAACACGGGTTCCCCTCATTTCACCGGCAGGATTCAATAATACACATGCGTTATCATCAAATCTGATGTAAGAACCATCAGGTCTTCTTACTTCCTTTTTCGTACGCACAACGACAGCTGTTGAAACCGCTCCCTTTTTGATACCTCCGTTCGGAGTAGCTTCTTTTACGGTAACAACAATCTTGTCACCTATAGATGCATATCTTCTTTTGGTACCACCAAGAACACGGATAGTCAATACTTCCTTTGCTCCTGTGTTATCCGCTACCTTTAATCTAGATTCTTGCTGTAACATAACTTATTTAGCTCTTTCTAAGATTTCTACTAATCTCCAACATTTAGTCTTACTCATAGGACGAGTCTCCATGATTTTAACCGTATCACCAATGTTGCAATCGTTTTTTTCGTCGTGTGCAACATATTTCTTAGTCTTCAAAACGAATTTACCGTACATAGGATGCTTTACTCTCTTCACCTCGGCAACAACAATGGATTTTTCCATTTTATCACTAGTGACAACTCCTATTCTTTCCTTTCTTAAGTTTCTTTTTTCCATAAAGCAGAACCAATTATTGGTTTTCCCTATTAGTTAATTCAGTGGCTAATCTTGCTACCGTTCTCCTTACTTTTCTTATCTGAAGTGGATTTTCTAACGGAGTTACAAAATGAGCCATTTTCAAATCTTCATGTTGCTTCTTGTACTCGGCCAATTTCTCCGTAAGTCCCTCGACAGACAATTCTTTAATCTCTTGTTTTTTCATTGTTCCTTACGTTTAATTCGCGGCCTCGTAATCACGAGCTACAATAAATTTAGTTTTAACAGGAAGCTTTTGCGCCGCTAATCTTAAAGCCTCTTTTGCTACTTCCATCGGAACCCCGGCTACTTCGAACATAATTCTACCCGGTTTCACCACGGCAACGAAATATTCAGGAGCACCTTTACCTTTACCCATACGAACCTCTAACGGTTTTTTAGTAATTGGCTTGTCCGGGAATATTTTGATCCACAATTGACCTTCTCTCTTCATGAATCTAGTAGCGGCAATACGAGCAGCTTCTATCTGACGTGAAGTCAAGAATGTCGCATCATCTACGTTCTTTATACCGAACATACCATTTGAAAGTTGGTGTCCTCTTCCAGACAGACCTTTCATACGGCCTTTCTGCATTTTACGGAACTTCGTTCTTTTCGGTTGTAACATTACTTTAGTTCTTTAAAAATTACTTTCTACGACGTTGTTTTCTTCCACCCTCTGGCTTTCCACCTTTTGGAGAATCACTTTTCTGCATTCCCACTAACGGTGATAAATCTCGCTTACCGTAAACCTCACCTTTCATAATCCAAACTTTAATACCAAGTTTACCATATGTAGTTTGGGCTTCTTGTAGCGCATAATCAATATCAGCCCTAAAAGTGGATAATGGAATTCTACCATCTTTATAAGATTCAGAACGAGCCATTTCAGCACCGTTCAATCTACCAGAAATTTGAATCTTAATACCTTCGGCATTCATACGCATTGCAGCGGCGATTGCCATTTTTATAGCCCTTCTAAAAGAAATTCTACTTTCAATTTGTCGTGCCACACTTGCCGCAACTAAATTCGCATCAAGCTCTGGTCTTTTAATTTCAAAGATGTTAATCTGAACCTCTTTGTTGGTGATTTTCTTTAACTCTTCTTTTAATTTATCAACTTCTTGCCCACCTTTACCAATGATAATACCAGGTCTTGCAGTAGTCACAGTAACAGTGATCAGCTTAAGGGTACGCTCAATAATAACTCTAGAAACACTAGCTTTAGAAAGTCTGGCATGAATATACTTACGTATTTTATCATCCTCAGCCAATTTATCACCATAATCGTTTCCACCATACCAGTTAGACTCCCAACCTCTAATGATTCCTAGACGATTTCCTATTGGATTTGTTTTCTGTCCCATTCTAGTTTTCTGTATTATTTTTAGACCCCAAAACCAATGTTACATGGTTTGAACGTTTTCTAATTCTATGCGCTCTTCCTTGTGGAGCAGGACGCAATCTTTTCAACATCGCCCCTCCATCGACCCTAATTTCAGCAACCACTAAATCGGCATCTTCCAAGCTAGCATCCTCATTTTTCGCCTGCCAATTAGCTAAAGCAGAAAGCAACAATTTTTCTAACTTCCTAGAAGCTTCCTTTGGATTGAATCTCAATATAGCCAAAGCTTTTTCTACTTTTTCACCACGAATCAAATCAGCTACCAATCGCATCTTTCTAGGTGAAGTAGGACAGTTGTTCAACTTAGCGAAAGCTACCTTCTTCTTCTCGGCCTTAATTCTTTCGGCCATCTGTTTTTTACGAACTCCCATAGCTTACTTTTTTCCTTTGTTTTTTGCACCGGCATGACCCCTGAAAGATCTTGTTGGTGAAAATTCTCCAAGTTTATGTCCTACCATGTTTTCTGTTACGAAAACAGGTACAAATTGTTTTCCGTTATGAACCGCTATTGTCATTCCTACAAAATCAGGAGTTATCATAGAAGCTCTTGACCAAGTTTTAATTACCGATTTTTTTCCGGATGATACACTTTGTTGGATTTTCTTTTCCAAGCTATAGTGAACGTATGGTCCTTTTTTTAGTGAACGTGCCATTTCTTTCTACTTTTTTATTTCTTTCTACGTTCTATTATATACTTATTGGTGCTCTTGGTCTTAGAACGAGTTCTATACCCTTTTGCAGGTATACCATTCCTAGATCTTGGATGACCCCCAGAAGCCCTACCTTCACCACCACCCATTGGGTGATCGACAGGGTTCATCGCAACCGGCCTAGTTCTTGGTCTTCTACCCAACCACCTACTTCTACCAGCTTTACCAGAAACAAGTAACTGATGATCAGAATTAGAGACCGCACCTATAGTAGCCATACAACCAGAAAGAACCAATCTCGTCTCTCCCGATGGCATCTTAACGGTAACAAACTTACCATCCTTCGCCATCAACTGGGCAAATGTACCAGCACTTCTTGCCATAACAGCACCTTGGCCAGGTCTTAGCTCTATACAAGAAATTATAGTTCCCAATGGAATTTCACTCAAAGGCAAACAATTCCCTATTTCAGGAGCTACAGCACTTCCAGAGGATATTTGCTGATCAACCTGTAAGCCATTTTGAGCAACTACATATCTCTTTTCACCATCCGCATATTCCAAAAGAGCAATAAATGCCGTTCTATTAGGATCGTATTCAATTGTTTTAACAGTTGCAAGCACATCACGCCTATCCCTTTTAAAATCAATTACACGATACCTTCTTTTATGACCTCCACCTTTTTGGCGCATGGTCATCTTTCCTTGACTGTTTCTACCTCCCGACTTTTTTAACGGAGCAAGCAAGCTTTTCTCCGGCTTATCAGCAGTAACGGCGTCAAATCCGTTTACTACTCTAAAACGCTGTCCAGGAGTGATTGGTTTTAATTTTCTAACTGACATTTCTTGTCTTTATAGATTACTGTAAAAATCAATAGTATCACCTTCCACAACATCAACAATCGCCTTTTTTATAGCGTTTGTCTTTCCATGCTGCACCCCAGTTTTTGTATATCTGGATTTTCTAGTGGGTCCGTAATTCATAGTACGCACCTTTTTTACCGAAACACCATAAGTAGCCTCAACAGCATCTTTTATCTGCAATTTATTAGCCTTAGGGTTAACTACGAAACCATAACGGTTGTTCAACTCGCTATCAGCAGTCATCTTTTCCGTTATAATTGGCTTTATCAACACACTCATGATATTATTGTTTATTTAAATTCGATTCTAATCCTTCTAGGGAACCCTCTAACAACACAACACTGTTAGCATTAAGTATTTTATAAGTGCTTAATTCTGAGTTAGTTATAACTTCAGACCCTTTAAAATTACGCGAAGACAAATATACACCTTTATTTGAATCACCCAACACAATTAAAGATTTTTTGTTTTCAAGACCCAAAGTCTTTAAAACCTGTACAAAATCCTTAGTTTTTGGTGTATCAAAATCAAAGTCCTCAACCACTAAAATTGCATTTTCCTTTGACTTTAAGGTTAGTGCGGATTTTCTTGCCAAACGCTTTAAATTCTTATTCAATTTTTGGGTATAATCCTTAGGCCTAGGACCGAATATTCTACCACCACCTCTAAAAACTGGTGATTTAATACTACCCGCCCTTGCCGTACCAGTACCTTTCTGTTTTTTTATCTTTCTGGTACTACCTGCAATCTCGGCTCTTTCCTTTGCCTTATGCGTACCTTGTCTTTGGTGAGCCAAATATTGCTTAACATCCAAATACACTGCATGCTTATTAGGCTCTATAGCGAAAACATCATCAGAAAGGTTTGCCTTTCTACCTGTGTCTTTTCCTTTAATATCTAAAACTGCTACTTTCATTACATCCACCTTTGTATAGTTACATAAGCATTCTTATGGCCCGGAACACAACCCTTTACAACTAGAAGGTTCTTTTCTGGAACTACTTTTAAAACCCTAAGGTTCTGAACCGTTACACGATCTGACCCCATTCTACCGGCCATTTTCATACCCTTGAAAACTCTAGCAGGATATGACGCAGCACCAATAGAACCAGGAGCTCTAAGCCTGTTATGCTGACCGTGGGTAGATTGACCTACACCACCAAAGCCATGACGTTTTACAACACCTTGAAAGCCCTTACCTTTAGAAGTTCCAATAACATCTACGAATTCGCCTTCAACAAAAACATCAACACCTACGGTGTCACCTAATTTAAACTCTCCTTCAAAACCTTGGAACTCAACGACTTTTTTCTTAGGAGAAGCACCTGCCTTTTTAAAATGGCCTAATTCAGCCTTATTAGCACGATTTTCTGCCTTGTCATCGAAACCAAGTTGAAGGGCATTATACCCGTCTACCTCTTCGGTTCTGACTTGGGTAACTACGCATGGCCCAGCTTGAATGACAGTACATGGAATATTTTTTCCATTCTCATCAAAAATGCTAGTCATGCCTACTTTCTTTCCTATTAACCCAGACATACTTATTTATATTAATTATTACTTATTAAATTCAATTTCAAAAAAATAGGGTCAAAATAATTTAACCCTAAATTATTTTTTTACCGTTTTTCCTTCGCACGCAGCTTAGGACATGTTCGCCAACCCTATTAAAAATGGCTGATACTTTTATTAAACTTTAATCTCAACTTCAACACCACTTGGAAGCTCTAACTTCATAAGCGCATCAATAGTCTTGGATGAAGAGCTATAAATATCCAACAAACGCTTGTAAGAACTCAGTTGAAACTGCTCTCTAGATTTTTTGTTTACGTGCGGAGAACGCAAAACTGTAAATATTTTTTTATGTGTTGGCAAAGGAATTGGCCCTGTAACCACAGCACCGGTAGTCTTTACCGTTTTTACAATCTTCTCGGCCGATTTATCAACCAAATTGTGATCGTAAGATTTTAGTTTTATTCTAATTTTCTGACTCATGTCCTAAATTTATGCTGTTATTCCTTTTGCGGCCTTGATAACTTCTTGTGATATATTAGAAGGGGTCTCAGCGTAATGTGAAAATTCCATTGTGGATGTTGCTCGTCCAGAAGATAATGTTCTAAGCGAAGTAACATAACCGAACATCTCTGACAATGGAACGGTTCCCTTAACAACTTTAGCCCCGGCCCTATCACTCATGTTTCCAATAGTACCTCTACGTCTGTTCAAATCCCCGACGATATCTCCCATATTCTCTTCAGGAGTTATAACCTCTAATTTCATGATTGGCTCCATGATTACGGCACCAGCAGCTTTACCAGCAGCTTTATATCCCATCTTAGCAGCCAATTCGAAAGAAAGCGCATCAGAATCCACAGCATGGAAAGAACCATCCTTCAAGACAACTTTCATTGAATCCATTTCATAGCCAGCCAATGGTCCATTCTGCATTGCAGCAGCAAAACCTTTTTCAACGGAAGGAATAAATTCTTTTGGAATACGACCACCTTTTATCTCATCGACAAACTGCAATCCTTCTCCTTCGAAATCCTCATCAACAGGCCCCATCTCAAAGACAATATCTCCAAATTTACCACGACCACCAGATTGTTTTTTATACGTTTCACGGTGTGAAGCAGTTTTTGTCAGCGCCTCTTTATACTCAACTTGTGGCTCACCTTGGTTTACCTCAACTTTAAATTCCCTACGTAAACGATCTACAATAATATCAAGGTGAAGCTCGCCCATACCCGAAATAATCGTCTGACCAGAAGCTTCATCTGTTTTTACCTGGAACGTTGGATCTTCTTCGGCCAATTTAGCCAAGGCCATACCCAACTTATCTACATCTGCCTTGGTTTTAGGCTCAACAGCGATACCAATTACAGGTTCTGGGAAGTTCATACTTTCCAAAACTATAGGATGCTTTTCATCAGACATGGTATCACCCGTCTTAATATCTTTAAACCCAACCGCGGCCCCAATATCTCCTGCTTCGATAAAATCGATCGCATTTTGCTTATTGGAGTGCATCTGGTAGATACGTGAAATACGCTCTTTCTTACCTGAACGATTGTTCAATATATAAGAGCCAGCCTCTAAACGACCAGAATATGTTCTAAAGAATGCCAACCTACCCACGAAAGGATCCGTAGCGATTTTAAATGCCAAAGCAGCAAAAGGCTCTTTTACATTCGGCTTACGACTTTCAACCGCACCTGTTACAGGATTAGTTCCTTCTATAGCTTCTTTATCTAATGGAGAAGGTAAATATCTACAAACCGCATCCAACAAAAACTGGACTCCCTTGTTTTTAAAGGAAGAACCGCAAATCATTGGAATAATAGCCCTATCCATAACAGCAGCTCTTAAAGCAGCATGTACTTCTTCCTCCGTAATAGAATCTTCATCTTCGAAGAATTTTTCCATTAACTCCTCATCATATTCAGCAACAGCTTCGATCAAGGCAGCTCTATATTCCCTAACTTCAGCTTTCATATCCTCAGGAATATCGATCACGTCAAAAGTCGACCCGAAGTTATCTTCGTGCCAAACGATAGCCCTATTCTTCGCTAAATCAACAACACCCCTAAAATCGGCCTCATCACCAATAGGCAATACAATAGGAACGGCATTAGAACCTAACATCTCCTTAACTTGCTTACAGACCATAAGGAAGTTAGAACCTTGACGATCCATTTTGTTGACGAATCCAATTCTAGGCACTTTATAATTATCGGCCAATCTCCAGTTTGTTTCAGACTGTGGCTCAACACCGTCTACCGCACTGAACAAAAACACCAAACCATCCAAAACACGTAAAGAACGGTTTACTTCAACCGTGAAATCAACGTGGCCCGGGGTATCGATAATATTAAAATGGTAACTATTAGAATCTTCGGTAGGCTCCCCATTAACTCTTGGAAAAACCCATTCACATGTAGTAGCAGCAGAGGTTATCGTAATACCACGCTCCTGCTCTTGCTCCATCCAGTCCATAGTAGCAGCACCATCATGAACCTCACCTATTTTATGACTCACACCCGTATAAAAAAGTATACGCTCTGTAGTCGTTGTCTTACCGGCATCAATGTGCGCGGCAATACCAATATTTCTCGTTAATTTTAAATCTCTTGCCATTTTATCCTAGAATCTAAAGTGCGAAAATGCTTTGTTTGCCTCAGCCATCTTGTGCGTATCGACTCTTTTCTTAACCGCAGCACCCTCTTCTTTTGCAGCAGCCAAGATTTCTCCTGCCAATCTTTGAGACATCCCTTTTTCGTTACGCTTTCTAGCGTAACTAATCAACCACTTCATCGCAGTAGATATCTTTCTGTCTGGTCTAATTTGCATTGGAATCTGAAATGTCGCTCCACCAACCCTTCTACTTCTCACTTCAACATGGGGCATTACATTACTCAATGCATCCTTCCAAAGCTCTAATGCCGTCTTTTCATCATCAGTCTTCTTAGCGTCTACAATGTCAATCGCATCATAAAAAACTCCAAAAGCAACTGATTTTTTACCATCCCACATCATCATATTGACGAAACGTGTCACCAACTGATCGTTAAATCTTGGATCTGGTAAAAGTGGTCTTTTCTTTGCCTGTCTTTTTCTCATTACTTTCTTTTAAACAAGTTAAATTACTTCTTAGGTCTTTTTGCACCATACTTAGATCTACGTTGTGTTCTACCGGCCACACCTGCTGTGTCCAAAGCACCACGTACAATATGGTATCTAACCCCTGGTAAATCCTTAACTCTTCCGCCTCTTACTAATACTATCGAGTGCTCTTGCAAATTGTGTCCTTCACCGGGAATGTAAGCGTTTACCTCTTTACCATTGGTCAACCTAACCCTAGCTACTTTTCGCATAGCTGAATTTGGTTTCTTTGGTGTTGTAGTATAAACACGTGTACAAACGCCCCTTCTTTGAGGACACGAATCCAAAGCAGCCGATTTACTCTTCTTAGTAATCGTATCTCTTCCTATTCGTACTAATTGTGATATTGTTGGCATACTATATAATAATGTATAAAAATTACCCCTACTTTAAGGGTCGGCAAATGTAGTAATATTTCATAACTAATCAAACCTAGTCCTAATTATTTTTATTTTTTTTCATTTCGTTAAGTTTTATTGATGATTTTATTTTAACCCACATCTTAGTTGGCAACAAAAAGTAAGTTAGCCTCAAACTCAAAAAATTACTTTGACAAAAACGCAGGATTATCCCATTTTTATAGAAGAATTATGAATTTCTCAAAAAAGCATATGCATAATTATTTAACTTTTAATATGAAGGGTGTTTAATCTGTAACTTCCAATTTCCTAACAACTCCTTAAAGTTTTATTAAAATTCATTTGCTTTATTAACACTTTATTATGATGTTTGTCGCTAGCTAATTCAAATAAATTAAAAATGAGAACAAAACTGAATGGATTGTTAACGCTATTATTGGCGTTAGTTGTGCATATTTCGTTTGCGCAACAAAAAACGGTATCCGGCACGGTTACCGATCAAGGAGGGCTTCCTTTGCCGGGGGTTAACATAGTCGTTGAAGGTACCACAACAGGTACTCAAACTGACTTTGATGGTAATTACTCTATTATGGCATCTCAAGGGCAGACATTACTGTTTACCTACATTGGTCAAAAAGCGGTTCGCCAAACCGTTGGAGCTAGCAATTCTGTTAATGTACAGATGGAAGAAGATGCTCAAGCACTTGAGGAAGTAGTAGTTACCGCGCAAGGCATTAAAAGAGAGAAAAAATCTCTAGGCTATGCCGTATCCTCAGTAGGTGAAGAGCAATTAGAGCAAAAAGCTGAAGGTGATGTTGGTAGGGTGCTTAATGGTAAAGCTTCTGGAGTATTGATTAATGCGGCCAGTGGTGTATCCGGGTCGGCCACTAACATCATTATTAGAGGCTTCACTTCCATCTCGGGTGGCAATCAACCTCTTTTTATAGTTGATGGTGTGCCTTTTGCATCAGACACAAATGCACAGGGCGATGCTATTGACGGTAACGTAGGTTCAAGTAGATTTTTGGACCTTGATCCCAATAACATAGCAAATGTTAACGTACTTAAAGGTTTAGCTGCAGCTAACCTATATGGTACGGCTGGTAGAAATGGTGTGATTTTAATCACTACAAAAGGAGGCGCTGCTGGCAATGGAATTAAAAAATCCGAAATCTCAGTAAGTTCATCTATTTTCTATAACGAAATCTCCACATTACCAGATTACCAACAACAATATGGTAATGGTTTTGACCAAGCTTATGGAGCTTTTTTCAGTAACTGGGGTCCCGATTTCAATATCCCTAATCCAGATAGTTTTGGGGATCAATGGAGAGGAACAACTGATGATGGAACAATTCTAATCAATCACCCATATTCAATAAATGATGCTGTAAGTGAGGCTTTCCCGGAGTTTCAAGGTGCTACTTACGAGTTCAAGCCATATGATAGTGTAAAGAACTTTTTCCGCACAGGAACGGTTACAAATAACTCCATTAACGCTTCCGGTGCTTCAGAAGATGGTAAAATTTCCTACAATGCTAACTTTGGTAATCTATCAGACGAAGGTTTTACGCCAGGGAACAAATTACTGAGAACCACTATTGGAATAGGAGGTAGAGCCGAACTTTCTAATAAATTCACCATAAATGGAACTATGAATTATTCTAAAACAGATGCCAAATCACCACCTATAGCCGCTAGTTTAGGTAATGGGTCTACCGGTGCTGGTGCTTCTGTTTTTGGACATTTATTTTTTACACCCATAAGTGTTGATTTAATGGGACTACCATTTCAAAGCCCTATAGATGGAAGAAGCGTTTATTACAGAGGAGGTAATGATATCCAAAATCCAAGATGGACTGCCGCTAATGCTTTCGCGAATCAATTAACCAATAGGGTATTCGGTAGTACACAAGCTACCTACAAAATAAATGATAATATCAATGTATTTTGGAGAACTGGTTTAGATTTTTACGTTGAAAGTAACGAAATAGGACAGAATAAAGGAGGGGCGGAAGGCTATATTCAAGGTCGTTATCAAACGTATGATAATAAAAACACTATTTGGGATCATACTGCGCAATTGAACGGTATGTGGCAATTAACCGAGAAATTAGATATGAATTTAAACCTCGGTGCTACAGGTAGAAGAAAACAATTTTCTAGACAAGGGGTTACCAGTGATCAACAGTCTATTTTCGGCGTTTTCAAGCATTTTAACTTTGTAACTCAATCTTCATTGCTTAATTCCGCTAACGATCCATTACAAAGAGATGTCACTCAAAATATTTTAGGTCTATACGCTCAAGCAGAGTTTGGTTATGACAATTTTGCATACTTAACCTTAGCTGGTAGAAATGATTGGGTTTCTAACTTTGTCGAAAACTCGATTTTTTATCCTTCTGCGAGTTTATCGATTTTACCAACCGCCCTAATCGATGGTTTACAATCACAAAATGGCTTGAACTTTTTGAAACTTCGTGCCGGTTACGGTACATCAGCAGGCTTCTTTGATGGTTATCCTGTAGCGAGTAAAGCGAATTTAAGAACAAGAGACTTTGTATTGACCGGTGACCCTATACCAGCAATCTCGATAGATGACGACCTTGCCAATAGATCATTAAAACCGGAGTTAGTTAAGGAGATAGAACTTGGTCTTGAGTCACGCTTTCTACAGAATAGAGTCTCTTTAGATGTATCTGTTTACAAAAAAAATACAACAGATTTAATATCAAACAGACCCCTCGACCCTTCTACAGGTTATACACTAACTGTAACTAACATTGGTGAAGTACAGGTAAAAGGTGTAGAAGCTGATTTAGGAATCAGTCTTTTCAGAAATGATAATCCTGGTGGTTTTAACTGGAACTTGAACGCCAACTTTACAGCAGATGAGTCAACCGTTATCGACTTAGGTCAGGATACTGACAACATCAACATTGGTGGATTATTTTCTGATCTATCTAACTTCGCTGTTCCAGGTCGTCCATTTGGCGTGATTTTGGGAAGTCGTGTTTTACGTGACCCAGAGGGGAATAGGGTAGTAACTAGTACAGGTGATTATGCTTCGGAAAACGGACTTTTTGAAATTGGAGATCCGAACGCAGATTGGAGACTAAATGTGAGCAATGGGTTTACTTTCAAAAACTTTAATCTAAACGTTGATGTTTCTTACCGTCATGGTGGAGACGTTTACTCCAATACAATTTCAGCGTTGGTTGGTAGAGGTTTAACTACTGATACACAAGACAGGGTATCAACTTTTATTTTACCAGGTGTTAAAAATATCGGTACAAACGCATCCCCATCATATGTTGAAAATGATATTCAAATCAATAACTCAGATTATTATTTTACCAACGTTGCATTTGGACCACGTGAACTACAAATTTACGATGGAAGTACTATACGACTGAGAGAAGTTAGTTTAGGCTATTCCATTCCAAAAAAGATGTTAGAAAAAACTCCATTTGGGACCTTAAGCGTTACATTCAGTGGCCAAAACTTATGGTTTAGAGGTATAAACACACCTAAAGGTGTAAACTTTGATCCTGAAAATTTGGGTGTGGGTGTTGGTAACGCCCTAGGGTTTGATTTTATCAACAGCCCGGGTTCTAGAAGATATGGTATGTCCGTAAAAGCAACATTTTAAAAAATAAGAAAAATGAAAATATTTAGTAAAAACTTAGTTCTAATTATGTTCTCAGCGGGGCTTATTCTTTCGTGTGAGACAGCAGAGCTTGGCCTAACAAGCGACCCTAACGAGTCAAATCCAACCCAAGCTACACCGGATGCCTATTTGAATAGTATATCTCAGGAATTCGGCAGATTTAACGAAGAATTTGGTACAAATGCTTCAGAATTGACCCGTATAAATCATATGGGAACTAGATTGTACCAACAAGCATATTCCCCCGCTTCGCAAGATGCGGAATGGCGATTTGCATATTCATCTATGCTTATAGATATAAGAGCTATGAATGAATTAGCAACTAAAGCAAATTTTAAACGTCACATTGCAATGGGGCAGGTGATGGAAGCCTTTACCATGGTAACTTTGGTAGACTTCTATGGTGATGTTCCATATTCGGAAGCCGTACAAGGAATTGAAATTTTGAATCCAAAATTAGATGATGGTGCTTCCATATATGCTGCGGCAGTATCTCTGCTTGACGCTGCAATAGGAAATTTTACGACTACCGATAATACTGCTGATCCTTCAATTGACTATTTTTATGATGGAGACTGGGATACTTGGGTCAAATTGGCCAATTCATTGAAATTAAAAATATATGCGCAATCAAGATTAGTCGATAGTGGGGCTATTGCTGCATTTAATTCAATTATAGACAGTGGCGACTACATCACTAGTGTTGATGAAGATTTTCAATTTACATGGGGAACAAGTGTTGTAAATCCAGATTCAAGACATCCTAAATACGGTGACAACTACACCCCTCAAGGTTCAGAAAACTATATGTCGAATTGGTTGATGAATTATATGGACAATTCCAAAAAAGATAACGGAATTGATACTTATGAAGATAGTGACCCAAGAATTCGCTACTACTACTATAGACAATCTGAAACTACTCCGGGTGCTATCGATTCTGATGGTCCTAATCAACAAACCCTTTCTTGTAGCGTTGAGGCACCACCAGCTCATTATGAAGGCACCGGGTTCACTTTCTGTTACTTACCTAATGGATATTGGGGTAGGGATCACGGAGACGATGATGGTACTCCACCAGATGGCCAATTAAAAACTACCTTTGGGGTATATCCTGCCGGTGGTGAATTTGATGATAGCACATTTGAAGGAGTAGACCTTGGAAGCGGTGCAGGAGGCGCAGGTATAACACCTATCTTCTTATCCCAAACTATCGATTTTCTTAAAGCGGAAATTGCTTACATAAGTGGTGATGTAATGGATGCCGGAACCTTTTTAAAGGATGGTATCACTAAATCCATTGCAAAAACAACCGCTTTTGGGAGTTTAGATGCCGATGCGGATTTGTCGTTGGAACCCACTACTGAAGAGATTACCAATTATATTTCAGAAGTTGAGGAACTTTACGAAGCCGCATCAGGTGACGAAAAACTAAATCTAATTGCAAAAGAATTTTGGGTATCCTTATTTGGAAACGGAATAGATGCTTATAATTTCTACAGAAGAACAGGTTACCCTAATGATCTTCAAGCAAGTTTAGAACCAGCTCCTGGTGCTTTTGTAAGATCGTTCCTTTACCCCTCAGTTTTTGCAAACAATAATAGCAATGTTACTCAAAAACCATCGGTTACCGTAAAAGTTTTCTGGGATAACAATCCAGATTCTGGTTTCCCATTATCCAATTAAAAAAACAAAAGATGAAAAAATACATAAAAACCCTTTTTATACTAACGCTGGTTACCACAAGCTTTTCAGCCTGTGAGTCAAGCAATAAGGCTATTGACGACGTGTTTGCAGAAACAACTCGAGGAGCAGTTTTGAGAGCTACTACTCCGAGTGCGGAAGTTGCCGCACAGAGCTTTAATTTCAATGATCCAACTTCAGCCTATTCTGTTACGTTTGAAGTAGAAGACAATGATGCTGGAGGCCTGTTGGACAATGTGGAAGTCTATACGACATTCAATGATGCAAGTGAAACCATTCCAGCCGGATCGGAGGTATTGATAACTACACTACCCGCTTCAGCATTCTCAATTAATGAAGACGGATTACCCGCAATTACGGTAAACTTAACCTTGGGTGAACTGGCTTCTGCAGTAGGGCTATCACCGGATGATTATTCCGGTGGTGATTCTTTTACACTACGCTATGCATTAAACCTTACCGATGGCAGGGTTTTTTCTAATACGAACCTTAAAAGTACTGTTGCAGGTGGTGCATTTTTTAGATCACCATTTATATACACTGTACCATTAGTATGTCCTCCTATTGCACCTACTGCGGGAACTTGGACACTAGAATTAAGAGATTCTTATGGTGATTCTTGGAATGGAGCTTCGTTGGATGTAACGATTGACGGTACCACCACCAATTACACTCATCCGGATGGTGCTTCTACTACTATTACATTTGATGTTCCTATAGGGACTGAGTCAATACAAATTGTCTATAATAGCGGATCTTATGACGAAGAAAATAGCTTTCAAGTCATTTCTGCAAACGAAGAAACTGTATTAGATTTAGGACCTTCTCCAGCAGCTGGCGAAAGTCTTTTTGACTTTTGTGAACCATTAAATCTATAATTAAAAACTCCATACTTAAAAAAAGGGCACAAATAATCTTTGTGCCCTTTTTAATTAAAAATAAAACAACACAGTATCTAGGGTGTTATTATATTTAAATAATGATTTAAAATTTAAAAAAAAGAACTTGCAATAATTGAAAGAAGAAAAGATAAGTGTTACGAAGTTACCTGAAGGGATTAAAAAACAACCAAATTCAGCTTTCGATAATTGAACATAAGCTAACTTTGTAATTCAAAATTCTTCATTACGAATCTTCACATAAAATGTGACTTAGTCTTTTAAAAAATTAACCTTACAATGAATTCTCATCTTTCATTTCTTAAAAGAAAATTACTATTTAGTCTAATAATACTTTCACTGTTCTCATGCTCTAATGATGAAAATTTAATATTACATCCCAAAGAAGGGGAAATCGAAAAAGAAGGAGAAATCGAAAAAGAAGAAGAAGAAGAAGAAGAAGCCCTTAAAACTTTTGAGACCATCAAAGGAGATATAGGAATGGTTTCTCTATATGACAAAAACAAAATACAAGATGATTATATCTTAGTAAACGACGCAATGAGCAACAGGGTATATCTTATTGATAAGGCTGCAAATTTGATATATGAATGGCCATTGGGCGAGCGAAAAATCGGAAATGATGTGGTATTATTACAAGATGGTACTTTACTGGCCTCTTTACAGGATGAAAATACTGAAATTCTTTTTGGTGGTTTCGGTGGCAAAATCCAACTGATAAACAAAGATGGAGAAACATTATGGAATTTCGATTATTCTAACTCTGATCACCGATCTCATCACGACGTTGAACTATTGCCTAACGGAAATGTTTTGGCAATTGCTTGGGAAAGAATTTCATTGGAAGAAGCAACAGCAATTGGCTCTAAACTCGGAACTGAAATCTATACCGAATCTATTATAGAAATCAACCCAAATAACGACTCAATCGTATGGGAGTGGCATGCTAAAAACCACTTAATTCAAGATTTTGACGAAACCAAATTAAACTACGGCAGTATAAAAGAAAATCCACAATTGATAAACTTAAATTATGTGGATACTGATAATGGCAACATTATGCACGCAAATGGCATTGGGTACGATCCTATTAATGACCTCATCTATCTTAGCGTGAATTACTACAGTGAAGTTTGGGTATTGGACCATTCAACATCAATCCCAGATGCCGCTTCCAGTTCTGGAGGTAATTTCAAAAAAGGAGGTGATTTAATCTATAGATTCGGAAATCCAACTACTCAAAACAATCAGTTAGATCAGCGTTTATTTATAAACAACCATTTTCCAAATCTATTTGAACCTGGTAAAATGTTAATTTATACAAATGGTGGAGAACTTAAACAATCCACTGTTTATGAACTAAAGCTTCCTATAGAACTTACGAAAAAAATAATTCCTTCAACTTCTCAGCCTGAAATTATCTGGAGCTTTACAAATTCCGAATTATTTTCACCTAAAGTCTCGGGAGCTGTTCGTTTGCCGAATGGCAACACTTTAATTACTGAGGGAGATTATGGAATATGGGAGGTTACAGAACTTGGAGAAGTTGTGTGGAAATTTTCATCAAAAGGTTTCTTTTGGCGGGCATATCATTACAACAAAAATGACCCAGCAATTCTAGCATTGGATCTTTGAAAGCAGCTTTTTTTATTGTTGGACAAATCTTTAATTCTATCTAACAAATAAACATTTACAGCCGCCCAAGTTTTCTTGGGCGGTTTTTATTTACCTTTGCCCCATGCAAGACAATACCCAAATCTATGGCTTAAGAGCCATAATAGAAGCTGTTAATTCGAATGAAGAAATAGATAAGGTTTTCCTTCAAAAAGGTCTTAAAGGAGACCTTATGAAAGAATTGGAAGGTCTTCTACGAAGAAATGAAATCAACATGGTTTATGTACCGGTTGAAAAATTAAACCGACTCACCAAAAACAATCATCAAGGTGCAGTTGCCAACATCTCCCCCATTGCATTCCATACTTTAGAAGACTTAGTGGAAAAAGCAAACCAAAAAGAGGGTCCGGCTTTGTTTTTGCTTTTAGACCAGTTATCTGATGTCCGTAATTTTGGTGCGATTATCAGAACTGCGGAGTGTACCGGTGTTGATGGCATCATCGTGCAAAAGAAAGGGGCCGCCCCTGTAACTGCGGATACCATAAAAACTTCGGCCGGGGCTGCATACAAAGTGCCCATTGCAAAAGTGGACCATTTAAAAGATGCTGTTTTTTATTTACAAGCTTCCGGAATCAAAATAGTCTCCGCAACGGAAAAGACGAAGGACTCAATTTATGATGTTTCTTTTAAAGATTCCATTGCCATCGTTATGGGAGCCGAAAATCGAGGTATTTCACCTTCTATTTTAAAAGCATCGGACTATTGTGCCAAACTGCCGTTATTGGGTGAAATTGAATCCTTGAATGTTTCGGTGGCCTGTGCGGTATTTTTATATGAAGCGGTACGTCAACGCATGTAATACTCATCATTCGCGAACATTGTTTTTATCAACTGGTTTATAGATATAATTCACCCCATAATCCTCATCGGCATTATTCCTATCATCTTCCGGTAATTCAATAAAATTTCCTTCTTCATCAAAATGGCGTAAAAAAGGATCATCCTCTTCCTTAAAATCATCCTGTTCCCAAGCGAATTTTTTAGGGTCCGGGGTTTTTGCTTTTACCAAAAATGCTAGAAATAATCCGGTCACAAAACCGGACAAGTGACCCTCCCATGAAATTCCATCCTTTACTGGAAAAATGTACCAAAGTAAACTTCCATAAATAAACACTACGATAAGCGATAGTGCTATAAGCCTATAATAGCTACTGAAAATTCCTTTAAAAAATATAAAACTTGCCAATACATAAATAAGTCCGCTAGCTCCTATGTGATAAGACGTGCGACCTATGAGCCAAGTTAAAAACCCTGACAATAGTATTCCATAAATGACAATTCGCCACGCAACACCCCTATAAAAATACCAAAGGGCAGTTAATAAGATTCCTAAAGGAATGGTATTATTATACAAATGCTTCAAGGAACCATGGATAAAAGGACTTAAAAACACCCCTTTTAAACCAGAGAGCTTTCGGGGCATAACACCGTACTCATTTAGATTTATCCCAAAAGCTAGTTCCAACCAATACACCGCCCAAATCAAAATCATGGCTAATAAAGGGATTATTAGAATGCTATTAGAAAATTTAAAATGTCCTTTTTCTGACATGAGATTAAATTTAGAAGCAATTTCTCAATTATATCACCAAACTATAAAAATTAGTCATATTGTCATTCTTCCTTTTAAAGTTATGGATTGATGGTATAGAATTATCTTCTGTTTTAAGATTATCATACTTTTGTACCATGAATGAACCTTTAGCTGAACGGGTACGCCCGAAAACATTAGATGAATATATAAGTCAACATCACTTGGTTGGTGAAAAAGGCTCCTTGACACATCAGATCAAAAAAGGAATTATTCCCTCGCTCATTCTTTGGGGGCCTCCAGGAACCGGAAAAACAACCTTGGCGAACATCATTGCCGAAGAAAGCAAGCGTCCATTCTACGTACTGAGTGCCATAAACAGCGGGGTAAAAGATATACGTGAAGTCATCGACAAAGCAAAACAAGCGGGGGGATTGTTTACGGCCAAAAACCCCATTCTCTTCATTGATGAAATACATCGCTTCAGTAAATCTCAACAAGATTCACTTTTAGCAGCTGTTGAAAAGGGATGGGTCACCTTAATTGGAGCCACAACCGAAAATCCTAGTTTCGAAGTTATTCCTGCTCTGCTCTCCAGATGTCAGGTATATGTTCTGAATGCTTTTGGAAAAGAAGATTTGGAAAATCTTATTACAAGGGCAATGCAAAAGGATAATCACCTCAAATCAAAGAAAATAAACCTCAAAGAAACAGAGGCTTTACTACGATTATCTGGAGGGGATGGAAGAAAATTATTGAATATTTTCGAACTGGTCGTCAACTCTGAAGAAAGCGATAATATTAAGATTACCAATGACTTAGTACTTTCAAAAGTGCAAAAAAATACGGTTCTCTATGACAAAACCGGGGAACAGCATTATGATATCATTTCGGCATTTATCAAATCGATACGAGGCAGTGATCCTAACGGTGCCGTTTATTGGTTAGCCAGAATGATAGAAGGTGGCGAAGATGTAAAATTCATCGCTAGGAGAATGCTCATATCGGCATCGGAAGATATTGGATTGGCAAATCCGACGGCGCTAGTCATAGCGAATACAACATTTCAGGCCGTAACCACTATCGGTTATCCAGAGGCACGTATCGTACTTAGCCAATGTGCCATTTATTTAGCAACTTCGGCAAAGAGCAATGCGAGTTATTTGGCCATCGGAAAGGCACAACAAGCTGTTAAACAAACCGGAAATCTTTCTGTGCCACTACCTTTGCGTAATGCGCCTACCAAATTAATGAAGGATTTGGGATACGGACAGGAATATAAATACGCCCATGATTACCAGAACAATTTTGTGGATGCCGAATTTCTTCCTGAAGAAATTAAGGGCTCATCTTTTTACAAACCAGGAAATAATCAACGCGAAAATGCGCTGAGTGATTTTTTAAAGAAAAGGTGGAAGCACAAATATGATTTTTAGAATTTGATGTTCAGTTTTTCCTGTACCAATGCTCCATTCTCATAGTATTCAAAAATCCATTGCTTATCTTTTTGATAGACCATTCCATTCTTTGCATCGGATTGGGCCATGTATACATTTTCAGCGGAACTTTTCAATAATTTCATGCGAATTTTAGGAGTGTTATCTACCAATTGATATCCATTTTCTGTAGGCTGTGCATACCAAACCTCGTCAATGGAGTTTTTTTCATTTTCCAATTGTTTTATAGCAGTTGGTATCGTTTTTTCACCTTTGGTCACATTCGAGGCCACAGGAGTCTTGTCCTTATAAAACTGCTCTGTCTCCGTAGATTTTTGCTCTATTACCCCATTATTGATATCGTCCTTCCTAGAATCCACACTTGTTGGGGTCTTGGATTTCTCCGGTTTTTTAACATCATTTTTAAAACTGACGGTAATAGGCTCTTGGGTAGTATTGGCCGACTGTTCTCCGTTGTAAGCATAATCAACACTGTTAAAAGAGCGCATGGCTTCTCTGATTGCCTCATTAAAGGCCTCCTTATATTGCTTTATCTTACTGGTACCTTCCATAGTTGTAAAAACCAAAACGCCATTACAGTCTTTAAGAACGATAGTGGTTTTAGTAGTGAACAGATTGCTATTATCTTGCAATTCTACCAATAGACCCAAACACCGGTTCTTGCTCAAATCTTCTGGTAATGCATCGTCATATATAGGTGCAAAACCTTTACCCTCAAACAGATATTTAATTAGCGTACTGGTCTGATACTGATTGGCTTTCTTAAAGCCTTCAAACTTTTTTGGAACAATTATGTATTTATAATTATTTAGGTCTGACTGAGAAAAACCTAAATAACCTATCATCAAGCATGTAATTACAACTACTATTTTCAAAATATTTTACTTTAAAATCCATGGTAATATATGAAAAAAGTGTGCCAAAAATCAATATGGGAGAAGGAAGATGGGCTACTTTTTCCTTCCCCAAGAAATAATATTCAATCCTAGTTGAAAAGAAGCGTAATTGCTGGCCGCAATATTTTGATAGGATAACAAGTTGTCAGCCATCAGATAAAAATTTATTGGTCCTGCTTGAACGTTCATTCCTAAACCAACATTACTATAACTAAATTTATCGACAGTGTAGGTAGTTTTAATGGCTAGAATATTTCCAACCCTCCGCGTGTAAAAAGCTGTAAGTGCTGCTTGCGGACCTCTTGGCCTATTAATTGCATAGAACTGAGCACCTATTGAATTTCTGTACGCAGACCGAAGTTCGCCTGCCTTTGATGATCCAACCGTACAATCACATTGAAACCCACTCTTACCGCCCCCTATTGCTTGACCAAAATCATGGCGTATAGAACCATAGATTTTAGTGGGCCGAAGGCTTAAATAACTGTGAGTATCCGTATCAAAAGGGATCAACCTTTCAACATCATCTACCAAGTCTTGCCAGAAATCTCTATTGAGATTTGCGAAATCCTCTACAACATCTATTTCAATACCTTCGACCGTTTCCCTACCCTTCAGCGTATAATTTTTAGCGTCATTAGTGTGGTACATGAATCCTAGATCCAAAATACTTCCTGTCAGGGTAGTTCTTTCTGACAGGTGATAGGTGAAGCCTACATCCAACCCCAAGCCCAGATCACCGCCCAACAAAGCTCTTTTCACTAACGCGTTCGATGTAGAACCAGAATCATTCGCGTCGTCTAAGGCCTCTATTCCCGAAGTATGTAAAACCATATCTGCATCTAAGGTGGTGGCAATCGTATTATTCTGCCCTTGCGTATTTACCAGATATCCCTTGTTATGTGTAGAACGATAATCGAGAATGCCCGAATAGAGCTTCCCCCTAATCCCTAAGGTCAAATTTCGATTTACCATTTTATTGACCCCAAAGTGCATGACGTTGACCAAAGATCCACTTGAGTTTAAATCGCTCAAATCGAATTTTCTATTAAGCTGATCGGCATTTCCATCGAATATGAGCGAAGCATAATCTTGGGGCCAATAGGTTATATTGTCGACTTCAAAATAGCCCCCGAAAGAATAGAAAACATTGGGGTTTTCAAGTTTAAATCCGCCATTAAAATATTCCAATTGAGCGGTTGTACTAAATTCATCCTTAGGTTTTAGAACCGCCAATGCCCTTTCCCTTACCTTTACATTAATATCAATGCCATCATCTGCAAAAATATCATTCACAGATATACCATTTGAACCGGCATATCCAGAAATACCGGACAACATGGGAACCCCAACGTACCATTTAAAATCCGTTTCAATTCCAGGATTTAACAAAAGAGATTGAGGTATTTCGTTAAAGTCATAGAGCACTTCTTTGTTTTGGGCGATACCCAAAGAAGCAAATAAAATACTACACATTAAAAAACACCGCATTAAACTCATTTCAATTCAAGGGTGAATTTAGCGCTAGAGCGAAGCACTATTGCCGGATCGGATATACTAGAAGTACTGCTGTTATCGCCTAAATTTCTAGCGGTCAACCTTATCTTAGAAGTATTTCTAATGATATCCAAACTTTTACCCGTTGTTCCATAATTTACATCACGGACCAAAGTTGCGGTCGGAGCGGCATCCCTTTGAAATGACTCTGTATCTAAAACCGTATCATTGGGATCCAAAAAATCGAGCGTAATTTCAATGGGTTTACTGGTCGTATTTTCCAACTCGTAACTTAACACTCCAGAAAGGACCCGTTCAGCAAAAAAGGGCTCCTCAAACGCATCAAAATTAAAATCCTGGGAAAAAACGCTAAGTCCTGAGACCCTATTTATAATACTTTCTTGAGCCTTTACATAAAAAATGCTGGTCTCATAGGTCGGGGTTATCGCAAGATTCTCCATTTGATCAAAATCTTGCTTTTCTGAACAAGAACTTACACCTAAAAAACCAAGTAAGATAATTATAAGAACCCGTACAGCCTTCATAGGTACCAAGTATTATTGAATTCCAAGCGGAATCTCTACTAATACTAACTCTATAAAAGTGATTTTATTTCCTGTAAATCGTAAATAATTGGGGCATGTGGATGTTCTTCTTCCCTATGGGCATTAAAATGTAATGTGTGTAAGCCTACCGCTTTTGCGCCAAGAATATCGGCCTCTAAACTATCGCCTATCATTAAGGATTTACGGGAAGTAGTTCTAGCTTTTTCTAAGGCAAGCTTAAAAATAATAGGATTTGGTTTTTTAACTCCGGCCATTTCCGAATCAATTATTTGATCAAAGTAGCCATAAATACCAGAATTCCTTAATTTCTTTTCCTGTATTCCTTGAAATCCGTTGGTTATAATGTGCAACTTATATTTGGGTTTTAGATACTCCAAGACCTCAACGGTATTAGGGAAAAGATGGTTAAAAGAGGAAAGATGATTTATATATTCATCAGCTAAAAAATGGATAAGTTCATCAGTAGCCGAATAGCCCAAAGCATCGAAAACCGACCTTAACCGCTGATACCGAAGATTTTCTTTGGTTATTCGTTCTTCACGGTACATCTTCCAATATTTGAGATTGGCCGGCACATACACCCTCAAGAAATCGTCAAGTCCCAAATTTATTTCTTGCTCAAGAAATATTTTTTGAAAAGTGTATGCAGAGTTTTTTTCAAAGTCCCAAAGGGTATGGTCCAAGTCGAAAAAAATATCGGTAATCTGATCTTTACGCATGTTGTTCTTCCATTATTTTGGCGTAAACCGACATCCAATCTTGCTCATCTTTGTTCCCTAACAGTTCGTTCGAAAACATGGTTATCAATGTACCGTTGACTTTCCTTACTTGCTCACCCAATATATTTACTTGCTGTAAAATAACTTGCTCCCTTTTTATTTTTGCCAAGGCATAATCATGAACGGCAAAGGGATGTATTTTTATCGGTTGTTTTACCTCTAGAGGAATATCATAGAATTGAAACGGGGTGCAGGTACCTGCCCGAAAACCTAATTCATAAGTATAGCCCATGGTATAATCATCTGTAAACTCGGCAGAAATTAAATTTCTATAGGTTACTGGAACGTCTACCCTATTGTAACGCATTTTAGCGTTATTCACTGGTCTATTAATTACCTCCTCTAGATTGGCCTTTTCCTTTTTCAATAACTCTTGATCCGAAAAGGAACTATAGGAAGCTGCTAAAGAGACAGGCGCATAATCTGCAACATATTTGATGAGCGACTTGAATCGAATACTGTTGGTAGAAACATTCTTGTCATACTTGGAGTAGTCTGCGAATTGAAAAAAGAAGTTACTTTTTACGCCGTATAGTTTATGTAAAGCAATCAATTCAGCAAAATTATCATAAGGATCCTTTTGTTTCTTTAAACCCACAGCGATACGTTCATAAACCCGTTTGAATTTAAAGGTACCCAGATCCATTATCAAACCCGCAAAACCTCTTACAATTCCCCTGTTCGCATAGCAATGTGAAGTAGCTACGTCTAGAATTGAAATAAAGTCATAAGCTCTTTTTTTATGTTCAAGACCATCAAATTTAGCTTTAAGTGCATCCAACAATTTGTAGGCCCAAATATCGACCACGGGTTTTTGTAGGAATTCATTCTGATAAGCAAGACTATCTTTTGGGGAAAACCTACCATGTATATCCTTAACATGCGGTAAATACTCCTCGTATCTTGAAATAAGAAAAAAACTAGCTGCAAAAATATCAAACGGAAGATTACTTCGCTCCCCATTAGAAAAGAAACAAGGCGTTCCATCCCAATCAGCAAGATTGATTTGAATATCGTTTATTCCCTGTTCAAACAAAAGTTCGTTGCTCCGTATAAAAAATTCGTTCTGTAAAGGTTGTTTGGTATACGTTATTTTTGGTCCTGAATGTTTAATGAACTCTTCTACTTTTGTGGTGAAATCAATAGCTACACCTAATAAGTTCACGAAGATATGCCTCATAATATAGGTGAGGCGCGGGGTAATTTTATGGGTATAGATCAATAACATTTAAAGGATTTTATCATCGGCAAAACTATAATAACTTTTCTGGGTAACGATTAAATGATCTAAAACCTTAATGTCCATAGTTTCACAGGCCAACTTTATTTTTTGAGTGATCTGCTTATCCGCTGCACTTGGTTTTAAGGTTCCCGACGGATGGTTATGCGCCAAGATAATGGCAACCGCCCCAAGTTCTAAGGTTTGCTTCATAATCAAACGGACATCGACCAGTGTTCCCGTAATGCCTCCTTTGCTCAATTGTGCCTTATGCAGTACTTTATTGGAATTGTTCAAAAAGATAATCCAGAATTCTTCATGTTCTAACTCACCCATAATCGGTTGCAAAAGATGATATACATCTTGGCTACTCCCAATTTTGTCAATTTTCAACGAATCCTCTCCCCTCCTTCTCCTTCCCACCTCCAAGGCCGCAGCTATACTTACCGCTTTTGCTTCACCAATACCTTTGAACGCCATGAGTTGTTTTATGCTAAGTCTACCCAATTCGTTCAAATTATTGTCCACAGAGGCTAAAATACGTTTAGAAAGTTCGACCGCACTCTCGGATCTGCTTCCAGAACCGATCAAAATAGCGATAAGTTCGGCATCGGATAAAACAGAACGCCCTTTGGAAACCAATTTTTCCCTCGGCTTGTCGTCATCGGACCAATTTTTTATGGAAAAAGATTTTGGCTTTTCCTGCATCTGATAAAGATACTGAACTAATTATTTTGTACTAATTTAATCATCAATTAAAAATCAACACGATGCAATCACTTTTAACGCAAGCAGGACACCAAGAAATCAAGCAACGATTAAGTAAACTCTCTGCAGATTCCAAAAGACAATGGGGTAAAATGACGGTTGGTCAAATGTGCTGGCATTGTCAATTGCCATTAAGGATAGCCCTTGAGAACAAGCCCAATTCCTCTAAAGGAAATTGGTTTGTCAAAACTTTTTTCAAGAATTCCATGTACAACGATAAACCTTGGCGTAAAAACCTGCCGACCGCTCCTCAATTGAAAGCGAAAGAAGAAAAGGATTTTGATGCCGAGTATTTAAAATTGCAGAACTTGATCGATGAATTTCATAATATAAAAGATCGAGAGAAATGGCATCCGCATCCTATATTCGGTTCGTTCACCAAAGAACAATGGGGACAACTAGAATACAAGCATATAGACCATCACTTACGACAGTTTGGGATTTGATTCCTGAGCTTTTAAGTAAAACTCGCTGCTTTGTTCTCAGTACGAACTACTAGAAATCAATCGACCAAACTATTTAACTTCTTTAAATCCAATCCACCGTAATTACCGGAACTCATGAGCAATAAGGTGGAGTTTTTATAATGACGATTTTCAATAAAACCGTGAAAGGATTCGGCATCGGTGAAGATTTTTAAGTCGTTTCGTTCAAAAGCCTCCGAAATTTGAGCTGGAGAAACTTCCTTTAATTTTTTAATAGCAACGGATTCGGGCAAATAAAAGATGACCGCTTCATCGGCAGCATCCAACGCGCCCTTGTACTCCTTTAAGAATTCGGGATTAAAACTGCTGTACGTATGCAGTTCCAAACAAGCAAGTAATTTTCGATCAGGAAACTGTTCTTTAACCGCTTTTGTAGTAGCGGCAACTTTACTTGGCGAATGGGCAAAATCTTTATAAGCGATACTCGTTTTACCCTCTGCAATTTTTTCCAAACGTTTGGAAGCTCCTTTAAAAGAGGCAATCGCCTCGTAAAAATCTTCCTCATCTACACCCATATTCTGGCAGATCCATTTGGCCCCGGCGAGATTACTCAGATTATGTTTCCCGAAAACTTCAATAGGCATAGGCCCCTCTGGAGTTTCTAAAAGTGTTTCGCCGTTTTCCACACTATATTCAGGAGTGGAATACGGTAATTTTCTTATTGCATTTTCAGAAGCCATCACTACTTTTTTGACTTCTTCGTCTTCTTCGTTATAAGTGATACTTCCTCCTTTTACGATGCTATCTACAAAAATGCTGAACTGTTCCAAATAGTTCTCAAAAGTGGGAAACACATTGATATGGTCCCAAGCGATACCGCTTAACAGGGCAATGTTAGGTTTGTACAAATGAAATTTGGGCCTACGATCAATAGGTGATGACAAATATTCATCGCCCTCCAATACTATAAAATCATTCTCTTCGGTAAGGTGTACCATTCTGTCGAAACCATCTAATTGGGCACCCACCATATAATCGACCGCGATATCATGATACTTAAGCACATGAAGAATCATGGAGGTAATAGTTGTCTTTCCATGGCTTCCACCGATTACGACACGGGTTTTATTCTTAGATTGCTCATATAGAAATTCGGGATAGGAATAAATCGTCAAACCTAGTTCTTGGGCTTTCAATAATTCCGGATTATCAGCCTTTGCATGCATCCCTAAAACAATGGCATCCAATCCTATGTGAATCTTCTCAGTAAACCAACCGAATTCCTCTGGCAACAATCCCTTTGTCGCCAACCTTGACCTTGAAGGTTCAAAAATCACATCGTCACTACCCGTAATGGTGTATCCCTTATGTTTCAACGCTAAAGCCAAATTATGCATGGCACTACCCCCGATGGCAATAAAATGTATGTTCATTAGTATTATTTTTCGGGTCAAAGATACGTATTGAGCAGGGTAGCACAAATCATTTTAGAAAGACCACTATTCTTTTTACCTTACCCCGAAAATTAAATTCATGCATTTAGAACTACAGAACATTCCATCAAAAGAAATTATGCCCGGCTATCACGGTAAAATGATACACGCTGAAAACATGAGCATAGCTTTTTGGGAAGTTGAAAAAGATGCGCAAGTACCTGAACATAGCCATATGAACGAGCAGATCATGCATGTTCTTGAAGGAGATTTTGAATTCACCTTGGACGGAAAAACTAAAGTTTACCATCCGGGAGATATCGTTATTATCGCTCCCTACGCAAAACACAGTGGCAGGGCCTTAACGGTTTGTAGGTTAATGGATGTTTTTAGTCCTACTCGAGAAGAATACAAATAAGAGCTTGGTCAGAAACAACCATTTTCAAATTCTACATCTACTGTACAAATAACAAAGATGAAAAAACTATCGGCACTCATTTTACTTTGTATTTTACAAAGTTGTAATCTTGAACAAGATTGTGGCCAGGACTGTTTTACACCACCTCAAAGTTTTACATTTCAAATAGTTGACAATGAAAGCAGAGAGAATCTATTTACCAATGGTACTTACAAGATCGAAGAATTAAAAATCGTTAATGTTCTTGACAGGGACAAAACGTTCGAGTTTAAGTTTATCACAGAGAACAATGTTGACCTCATTCAATTAAACAACATTGGTTGGAAAACCGAAGTCGTATCTCTTTCCTTTGAAGTATCAAATACTTCCATTTTCAAATTTAAAGTAGATGCGGAGAGAAAAACCGCAAATTGTTGCAGCTTTACCACTTACAAAGAAATAAGTGTTAAGGATGCCAATTTTGAGCTGGACAAGCAGACAGGAATTTATAGAATACTTGTGGAATAAATTCACAAATGAATAAAGCAGAAAAAAATGAACATATCATTAGTACATAAAAAAGCATTGGTTGGTGGCAGCAGTGGCGGTATAGGAAAGGCCGTTGCACGACAATTGGCAGAAAGTGGCGCAAGTGTCACTCTTATGTCGCATAGTGAAGAAAAGTTACAGAAAATTGTTTCAGAATTACCAACAAACCAAGGTCAGCATCATCAATATCTAGTGGTTGACTTTAGCGATTTTACGGGATACAAAAAAACAATCAACGCTTATTTCGAAAATAACGTCATCGATATATTAGTGAACAATACCCAAGGTCCGTCTGCAGGAAGTGCGCTTGAAAAAAAGGTAGAAGATTATCAAGAAGCATTCGACTTGCTTTTTAAAACCGTCGTTTTCACCACTGAACTCGCGTTAGAAAGTATGGTGAAAAACAAATGGGGAAGAATTATTAATGTTGCTTCGATTTCGGTAAAAGAACCGCTTTCCTATTTGGCACTTTCAAATTCCATTCGAGCGGCTGTAGTAACTTGGGCCAAATCTTTGGCCTCTGATGTTGGTAAATACAACATTACCGTGAACAATGTACTTACAGGCTATTTTGACACGGATCGTATCCATCAGCTCAATGCTAAAAAAGCCGAGCAATTAGGTATCGACCAAAACGAAGTTCGCAACGAAATGGAGTCGAAAGTGCCCGTGCAACGCATTGGAGACCCAAAAGAATACGGCTATTTAACGACCTTTTTAGCATCGGATAAGGCCGCTTATATTACCGGTATCAACCTTCCCATTGATGGGGGACTCCTTAAAGCGCTTTAGGAAAAAAATGTGGCTTTAAATTTAGGATTAACATAAGTTGTCTAACCCAAAAACGTATTTCACTCATTTTTGATTGTCATCGCAGCAAACTTGGCACAGTTTTGTATTGTAATTTTACATCTATGAAGAACGTATATTTTATTCTAAGCATCATCTTGTTTGCTCAGTTTGGCAATGCACAAAATAATGATCCCTTCGAGTCTCTTTGGAAAAAGGTCCAAAAATTGGAGGAGCAGGCATTGACAAAGTCGGCACTCAACGAGGTCGAAAACATTTACGAAAAAGCCAAGGCCGATAAAAATGAAGGTCAACTTATAAAAGCCCTGCTTTATAAATCCAAGTTTTCCCTAATTTTAGAAGAAGATGCCCAATTAAGCATCGTAAATGATTTTAAAGAGGAAATAGAAAAAGCAGAAAGTCCCACTAAGAATATTCTTCACAGTTATTTAGCCAATCTCTACTGGCAATATTTTCAACAAAACCGCTACCGATTTTACAATAGAACAACTACAGAAGCTAAAGTAGATTCCGTTGATTTCAGAACATGGGACTTAACCACTATTTTCAAGGAAATAGACATTCACTTCAAAACTTCCCTGGAAAATAGCATAGAGTTACAAAAAACAAATATTTCCCAATTCAATGTTATCCTGAACGAACAGGAAAATTCAAATGCATACAGACCGACCTTATTTGACCTTTTAGCACACAATGCGCTCGATTTCTATACTACTAGCGAAAATAGTATCAATAAGCCAGCCTATAACTTTGAAATTGCTAGCCCAGAACTCTTATGTGAAGCCTACAGTTTCAGTTTCATCAATATGGCCGATGCCAATGAATTATCATTACAAGCAAAATCGCTTGAACTATATAGCCGGTTAATCGCTTTCCACTTTGGAAATCCCGATATGAAACCCTTGGTACTGGCTGATATTGAGCGACTGAATTTCATTCATGAACATGCTACTTTCAACGGCAAGGATGATCTCTATCTTGAGGTGCTCAAAAATTCAGAGGAAAGCATAAAAAATAGTCCGATTTCCGCCCTATACACGTATGAAATCGCCCATCATTACCAGAAGCAGGGACTTCGTTATAACCCAAAGACAGATACGGAGCATCAATGGAAATTAAAAGAAGCGATCGCTCTATGTGATAGGGTTATCGCAACCTTTCCCAAGAGTTTAGGTGCCGATAAATGCCGGGCCCTAAAATCACAAATAGAAGCCCCAAGCTTACAAATAACTTCAGAAAAACACATCCCCAACAATACCATTGCTCGTTTGTTGGTATCCTATAAAAATTATTCGAATCTAAATTTGACCGCATATAAAATAACCCAAGAAGAACTCGCTGAACTTGACAAATTATATCCTGAAGAAAAAAGACATGAATTTATTCAGCAGCTGGCCCTTGTTAAATCATGGTCTACATCGCTGAAAACAGAGTACGAATATCAAACCCACAGTACCGAAATTTCCATGCCTCCATTGGAAAATGGATATTACACCGTTCTAGCAAGCCCAATGCCGAAAGACAGTAACGCTTTTGCCTATGCAACGGTACAAGTGACCGACCTCGCACTAATTGAAACACAAACCGAAACACACACGCTCTTTCAAGTAATTGACCGTACCAACGGCCAAGCCGTACAGGACGCAGAAATAACATTTAGTTATCGCACCAATTATGATGGGCGCAAAAAGCATCAATCTTTTAATACGGATCAAAAAGGAGGTTTTAGCATAACAAAGAATAGAGATACGTGGAGCAACATTGATATCACTGTCAAAAAAGGACAAGACAAAGCCTATTTCAGCAATTATAATATCAATAGAAGTAACCCTCAAAATACAGACCAAATTAGATATTCTTGCTTCCTGTTTACAGACCGAAGCATTTATAGACCCGGACAAACCCTTTATTTCAAAGGTATCGCGGTACGACAGGAGGAAGGAAAATCAAGTATCCTTAAACAGACTTCGGTTGAAGTTAAGCTACAGGATGTGAATGGACAAGAAGTAACGACACAATCCTTTATGACCAATGAATTCGGTTCATTCTCAGGAGAATTCATACTTCCGGCAAACGGACTTACAGGTAATTTCTCATTGAAGGTAGATTCTGATGATATTAATTTATATGGTTATACAAGCTTTTCTGTAGAGGAGTATAAAAGACCTAAATTCGAAACCTCTTTTGAACCAGTTACCGAAACCTATCGGATCAATGACAGTATAAAACTAGTGGGTAAAGCTACGGCTTATGCCGGTAGTGCTATTTCAGATGCTAAAGTAACCTATCGGGTCAAAAGAGTGGTCTATTTTCCAAAATGGTACTATTGGTCGCGACCATATTTCAATGGTACACCACAAGAAATAGCCCATGGTGAAACCACAACGGATTCATCGGGAAACTACCAAATAGAGTTCAAAGCCATTCCAGATCCTAGCATTGATAAAAAAAATCTACCCACTTTTAATTATGAAGTAACAGCGGATGTGACCGACATCAACGGAGAAACTCGAAGCACCACCACCTTGATCAAGGTTGGCTATCACGCTTTAAACGTAGACCTTATTATTTCAGAAACCTTGAACAAAAATAGCGATAGTACTAAATTCAGTATTGCCAGCAGCAATCTAAATGGTGAATTCGTACCTGCCGATGGCGATGTGAAGCTGTACAAATTAAAAGCACCTGAAAATGTATTGCGTCCGAGACCTTGGCCCGCACCAGATTATCCCGGGTTCACAAAAGATAACTTTAAAAAAATCTATCCCCATGATGCCTTTACGAATGAGGATGATCCCATTAACTGGAAAAAAGGAAACCTCGTTTGGGAGTCCAGTTTTGATACGGAAAAATCTAAAGTATTAGATTTAGGAAACATCAAAAAATGGGAAACAGGATACTATAAAATGGAATTAGAAGCGAAGGATAAATTTGGACAAACGGTCAAGGACGTTGCCCTAATTAACCTGACCAGCAACGATGACAAAAAACCGACGGACAACCAGTTACTTCAAATTAAAACTGATAAAACCCAATATGCAGCAGGAGAAGAAGCCAAAATAACCTTTCTCTCAGGCGCGAAGAATATTACCATTAGCGTAACCGTCGAAAAGAACCATGAGGTAGTAGATTCTGTTTTAGTGACTTTAAACGGCAATTCAAAGACCATAAAATTACCCGTAACAGCAAATGATTTAGGTGGGTTCTCCGTTCATTATAGTTATGCCTTCGCTAACCATTTTGAATCTAACAGTTATAGTATTAAAGTGCCCTATCCTAGCAGCGACTTACAAATAGAAACAGTATCGTTCAGGGATAAAATAGCTCCTGGAACAGAGGAAACTTGGTCCTTTACGGTAAAAGGCCCAAAAGGGGACAAAGTTTCGGCAGAACTATTGGCCAGTATGTACGATGCTTCCCTGGATCAATTTAAAGGACATACTTGGGATTTCAATCCGTTAAATAGGTCCTCCTATTATTCATATTTAATCCCGAATGCCTACAACAGTTTTTCCATCAATAGTTTTAATACCTATCAGAACTATGGCGGTACTAACTACACCCCATTACATTTCGATTCACTGAATTGGTTTGGTCTTCATTTTGGTTACGGAGGATTGTTTTATGACCAAAGAACTAGAAAAATGTCGATGTCCTTATCACCCGCTAATGCTGGAATGATGGAAAATGAAGCTGTAATGGAAGAGGTAGTTACTACGAGTAGTAATGATTTAGCACGCGAAGATTCGGACAAAGACTCTTCATCGGAAGCGGAAGTCCAACAAGAAAAAGCCGATTTTGATTCAGTGGTAATTCGTAAAAACCTGCAAGAAACAGCCTTTTTCTTTCCGAAACTTTTAACGGACAAAGAAGGTAATGTCTCCTTCAGTTTTACTACTCCCGAAGCATTAACGCGTTGGAATTTGCAACTATTGGCCCATACCAAGGAGCTGGAAAGCACTATCAAAAACCTTAGCACAGTAACGCAAAAAGAACTAATGGTGCTACCCAATGCACCACGATTTTTAAGGGAAGGCGATACTATTGTAATCAGCAGTAAAATTTCAAACTTGACCGATAAAGTATTAAAAGGTTCTGCTAAATTGGAATTGACCGATGGTCTTACAGGAAAAGATATTTCACAACAGCTAATAATTCCTTTTAACACTGAACAGGCGAGCGAAAGTTCATTTCAAGTAGACTCGTTAGGAAACATCCAAGTAGCATGGCGATTAGCGATACCTGAAGAACTTCAATCCGTTCAATATAAAATTGTAGCGAAAGCCGGTGATTATAGTGACGGGGAACAAAATATGTTACCGGTTTTAACCAACCGTATTTTAGTCACCGAAACCTTGCCATTATGGGTTAGAAGTAACCAGACCAAGAATTTCGCTTTAGAGAAACTTCGCGATAATACCTCCACCACGCTCACCAATCATAAATTGACATTGGAAATCACATCAAATCCTGCTTGGTACGCGGTACAGGCACTCCCGTATTTAATGGAATACCCATACGAATGTAGCGAACAAACTTTTGCCAAATATTATGCGAACACCTTAGCTAGCCACATTGCGAATAGTAATCCGAGAATCAGGAAAGTATTCGAACAATGGGCAAATTCAGATGCTTTATTGAGTAATCTTGAAAAGAATGAGGAACTAAAATCCCTGTTGATACAAGAAACCCCATGGTTACGCGACGCACAATCTGAAACCGAACAGAAAAAACGTATTGGCTTATTGTTCAATCTCAACAAGATAAAGAATGAACAAAGGGCGGCCATTTCTAAATTAAAGCAAAATCAAAAATCGAGCGGGGCTTGGCCTTGGTTCAATGGCGGACCCGACAACCGATACATTACCCAGCATATCATTACCGGATTAGGTCATTTGAACCATTTAAACATAACTACGGCAATAGACGGCGGCCAATCTGATATGGTTGAAAAGGCGCTTTCTTACTTGGAAATTGAATTCATAAAAGAGTATGAACAAATGAAAAAGCATACCTCCAATATGAACGAGGATCATTTAAGTGTAACTCAGATTGAGTACTTATATATGACCAGTTTCTTTAATGAATTTACAGCCTCTAAAAAAGCTAAGGAAATTACCGACTATTATAAAGGTCAGGCCCAAAAGTATTGGATGAACAAAGGCCTGCTCTCCCAAGGGATGTTAGCATTGGCCCTTCATCGAATGGATGATACCAACACCGCTAATAAAATACTTAGATCACTGGACGAGAATAGTATTACCTCCGATGAATTGGGCATGTACTGGAAGAAAAATACGAGCTCATGGAATTGGTATCAAGCCCCAATTGAAACCCAAGCACTATTGATAGAAGTTTTTTCAGAAATCCGCCCAACGGATACAAAAACTATCGACAACCTTAAAATTTGGTTATTAAAAAACAAGCAAACCAACCAATGGAGTACAACAAAAGCAACTACGGCCGCTATTTATGCTTTATTGCTCCAAGGCAATGACTGGTTATCCATTACTGAAAACGTTGACGTTTTGGTGGAAGGTAAAAAAATACAACCTGCTACCTTAGAAAATGTGAAAACCGAAGCGGGCACAGGATACTTTAAAACCTCTTGGAACGGAACCGAAATAGAACCGAAAATGGCCAATGTACAGTTTAGCAAAAAAGGCGAAGGTATCGCCTGGGGAGCTTTATATTGGCAGTATTTTGAGGATTTGGATAAGATTACGAGTGCAGAAACGCCCCTGAAATTGAAGAAAAAACTATTCTTAAAAAAGAATACGGCTACAGGGGAAATCATTTCGGAAATCACAGAGAAGACCTCTCTACACGTCGGAGACCTTGTTCGTATTCGAATCGAATTAAAATCGGACCGTGATATGGAATTCATACATATGAAAGACATGCGGGCCGCAGGTTTTGAACCCGTTAATGTCTTATCCCAATACAAATGGCAAGACGGTTTGGGCTACTATGAAAGCACTAAGGATGCGAGCACCAATTTCTTTTTTGACTTTTTACCTAAAGGTGTGTATATTTTTGAATATGATGTACGAGTTAACAACGCTGGTGAATTCAGCAATGGCATCACCTCCATCCAAAGTATGTACGCACCCGAATTCAGTAGTCATAGTGAAGGAGTACGGGTTACTGTAGAATAATTACCTATTCTGAAAAACCTATAGTAAAAGAACTTCGTTAAAATAACCTATGATATATGCGACCATAGGTTATTTTATTTTGGAGGATATTTACTGAATATTTTGGCAACAAGCGCCTGTAACTTTTCTTGTTTTTCAATGGGAGTATCCCCTTCCCGAAACGGACTTTTACTTACAGCTTGCCAAATCAACATATCCTTATTGGCATCTACAAAATCTATTTGTAGTTCTCGGGAGAGTTTTGGCCCACCAACCGGAATTCCAATGGATACGCCACCCCCGAGGTTTCCACCGCCTCCACCCAAGCCCACACCAACATTATTGCCGGGCTGGGATTGGAAAACCGAACTTCTAATATTGATGAAAATATCCGGTTCTTCGGCGAACATAAAACCCTTCTCGCCCAAGGTTGCATCCATGGCATCCATTAATCTTTTTTCGTCCAACTCACTGAGACCCGTTTCCATATCGTCAAAATAATTATAGGTGGTATACGATTTAAAATCGGTCTGGTTATCATAGTCGTAACCGACTTTGGTGGCACTACAAGAAGTAAAAAGGAGCACTATTATACCAATAATAGATGTTTTCATAATATTTTCTTTCTTTAAAATTAAAGAAAATTAAGGCTACTTATCTATTTTCACTAAGGTATTCGACTAATCGTTAAGCATGGCCCAAAGTTTGTCTTTCAGTTCTACGATACCCATTTGCGCCACAGATGAAATGAACATAAAAGGGGTTTCGTTGAATTCTTCATTCAATTCATCCCGCATTTCTTTCATCAGTTCTTCATCTAACATATCGCTTTTTGAGATGCAGATCAAGCGTTCCTTATCTAACAATTCTGGATTGTAACGCCTTAGTTCATCCAACAAAATCTCATATTCTTTACTAATATCCTTACTATCCGCAGGAATCAAGAAAAGTAAGGTAGCGTTTCGTTCTATATGTCTTAAAAAATAATGCCCCAGACCTTTACCTTCTGCGGCACCCTCTATAATTCCAGGAATATCCGCCATGACAAAACTTTTGAAATCGCGATATTCCACAATGCCCAAATTGGGTTTTAATGTGGTGAACTCATAATCTGCAATTTTAGGTTTTGCAGAAGTAATTACAGAGAGTAAGGTTGATTTGCCGGCATTCGGGAACCCTACGAGACCGACATCGGCCAAAATCTTGAGCTCCAAAAGAAATTCGCCCTCCAATCCATCAACGCCTGGCTGGGCATATCTCGGGGTTTGATTGGTTGCGGTTCTAAAATGCCAATTACCGCGACCTCCCATACCACCTTCCAATAATATTTTCTCCTCGTCATGTTCCGTAATCTCGAAAAGAACTTTCTTGGTCTCAAAATCCTTTACCACTGTTCCTAAGGGCACATCTAAATATACATCCTCACCATCTGCCCCTGTGCTTCGGCTTTTACTACCATGCTCTCCATGGCCGGCCTTGAAATGTTTTTTAAACTTGAAATTGACCAAGGTCCATAGATTTTCGTTACCACGAATTATGATATGCCCACCACGGCCACCATCACCACCATCTGGACCACCTTTGGTAATAAATTTTTCACGGTGTAGATGCACAGACCCCTTGCCCCCTTTTCCGGAAGCCAAGCCAACTTTTACATAATCTACAAAATTACCTTCGGTCATTGTTGTTGTTTCAGTTCAAATTTTTTTAGTCCGTTTGCTGACTAAAAAATTTAATATTTTTATAAACCTTCGATTACCTTGGTAAGGCGTTCTGTTATTTCTGTTATAGAACCAATGCCGTTTACACTATGAAATTTCTGCTGTGCCTCATAGAATTCCTTGACCGGAGTGGTTTTTTGATTGTATTCGTCAAAACGGTTCCTAATTTTAGTAACGTCTTGGTCATCACTTCGACCACTTACTTTACCCCGTTCCAATAGACGTTCTATTAAAACTTCATCATTGGCTTCTAAAGCGATAGTTGCGTTTATCTTCATGTCTTTTGACTCCAAGAAATTATCCAACGCCTCTGCTTGGGCTGCCGTTCTTGGAAAACCATCGAAAATGAATCCATCCGCATCAGGGTTTTTCTCTACTTCTTCCTGAAGCATTTTTATTGTTACCTCATCGGGCACCAAATCTCCATTATCCATGTATGATTTGGCCAAAGTTCCTAGTTTCGTTCCATTTTTGATGTTGTACCTAAAAACATCCCCCGTAGAGATATGTTTAAGGTTGTACTTTTCTTTAAGGAACTCTGCTTGCGTTCCCTTTCCTGCTCCCGGCTTACCAAAGAGTACAAGATTGATCATATGTTTTTGGTTTAGTTGGTATACTTCTTTTAAATTTCTTCCCAATTCCTTATAGTCGAGTCCATATCCTACAATAAAAACATCAGGAATGGCCAACCCAAAATAGTCAATGGCATACTCACCGTTATAGACATCTGGTTTGTAAAAAAGACTGGCAATTTTAAATTCCTTTACATTGGTCTTCGAAAATAAGTGGACCAATTGCTGTAAGGTACGACCTGTATCGATGATATCCTCTAAAATAATGATACTACGCCCCTCTATATTCTCTGGTAGATCCAATAAGGTTTCGACAATGCCGGTAGAGGTCAAGCCCTGATAGGAGCTCAATTTCACGAAGGATACCTCACAAGGATGTTGATAGGCCTTTAAAAAATCGGAGACGAACATAAAAGCTCCGTTCAGAACACCAACAAAAATCGGAGTTTCTTCTTTATAGTCCGCAGCAATTTTATCCGCAACGGATTTAACGGCTTGTTGAATTTCCATTTCACTTAGGAAACGCTTAAAAAACTTGTCGTGAAGCTGTATCAATTTTCTTAAATTATCAAGGTTGGCAAAGATAAGGTATTGCCCTGTGTTTTTAAATAGAAAGGAATTGGTTTCTAAGATTTAACCGTATTTTTGTGGTACTTAAGGCGTTTTTAAACTCCTAAAAGCAATATTTATATGGATTACTTTTCTTCCGATTTCAAACTAGGCATACTAGGTGGTGGTCAACTGGGCAAAATGATGTTGTACGAAACCCGTAAATGGGATATTTATACCAAAATTTTGGACAGCTCACCCGAAGCTCCATGTCGTATTTCTAGTAACGAATTCGTACAAGGCAGCCTTTTGGATTTTGATACCGTTTATGACTTCGGCAAAGGTGTTGATGTGCTTACCATAGAAATAGAAAACGTAAACCTTGATGCTTTGGAAAAACTGGAGGCAGAAGGCGTTAAGGTATTTCCACAACCAAAAGCATTACGTATAATACAGAATAAGGCAAAACAAAAACTGTTTTATGTAGACCATGAAATACCCACTGCAGATTTTCAACGTTTTGCCTATTTGAGTGAAATTGAAGACAGTATAGCCAATGGTGGACTAAAACTACCTTTTGTTTGGAAGGTTGCCCAATTCGGTTATGACGGCCAAGGTGTAAAAGTCGTACGAAGTTTAGAAGATTTAAAAGGCTTGCCCAAAGGGGAATGTATTGCCGAAACCATGATTCCGTTTAAAAATGAATTAGCGGTCATCGTTGCTAGAAATGCTAACGGGAAAATAAAAACATATCCCGTAGTGGAAATGGAATTTCACCCAGAAGCCAACCAAGTGGAATACGTAATTTGTCCGGCTCGTATCGATGACAAGGTTGCAGAAAAAGCCAGATCTCTTGCTTTGAAGGTGGCGGAGAAAATCGGACTCACTGGTTTATTGGCCGTTGAAATGTTCCAGACCAATGAAGACGAAATCTTAGTCAACGAAGTTGCTCCAAGACCACACAATAGCGGTCATTATAGTATTGAAGCCAGTTACACCAACCAATTCGAGCAGCACATACGTAGTATTCTCGGACTTCCTTTGGGAAGTACCGATAGTAAAGTCGCCGCAGTTATGGTCAACCTAGTAGGTGCCGAAGGCTATAACGGAAATGTGGTCTACGAAAATATAGCCGATATCATGGCAATGGAAGGTGTTACCCCGCACATATATGGAAAGGCACAGACCCGACCTTTTCGCAAGATGGGCCACGTTACCATTGTAAACGATGACCCGACCAAAGCACGAAGCATTGCACAACAAGTGAAAGAAAGAATTAAAGTGATTTCAAAATAAAAAACATGAGCAAAGTAGCCGTAGTGATGGGAAGCACAAGTGATCTTCCCGTAATGCAGGAAGCCATAGATATTTTAAGAGGATTTGATATAGAAGTAGATGTGGATATCGTATCTGCCCATAGAACACCAGAAAAATTATTCGACTTTAGTAAAAATGCACATACCAATGGCTATTCTGTAATCATTGCAGGTGCCGGTGGTGCCGCCCATTTACCCGGCATGGTAGCATCAATGTCTCCGCTACCTGTAATCGGTGTTCCCGTAAAAAGTAGTAACTCCATTGACGGCTGGGATTCCATCCTATCCATTCTTCAAATGCCTGGTGGTGTACCTGTTGCAACGGTAGCACTCAATGGTGCTAAAAATGCGGGAATCCTCGCTGCCCAGATTATCGGCAGTTCCGATAAATGTGTACTAGATAAAATCATATTCTACAAAGAAGGCCTAAAACAAAAAGTAATCGACGGTGCAAAAGAAGTGAATGGGAAATAGTTTTCCTCTACGAGCCTTTAGACTTTGGCTTTTAGTAATCATCTTTTGTATGTTTTAACCGTTTTGTTTATTTACTATTTCACTAACTCACTAAAATACTTTTTTACTTAGCTATGAATCCATTATTATCCCCATTCGATACCGCACCATTTTCCAAAATAAAGAATGAACACTTCAAACCTGCTTTTCTACAAGCTATTGAAGATGCCAAGGCAGAAATAGATGCCATCACCTCGAATACCGATGCGCCAACTTTTAAAAATACTATCGAAGCATTAGAATTTTCGGGTCAGCAATTGGACCGTGTTTCCAGTGTTTTTTTTAATTTGAATTCCGCAGAAACAAATGAAGAAATTCAAAAAATAGCACAGGAAGTTTCCCCATTACTTTCAGAATTCAGTAATGACATTACCCTGAACGAGGAACTGTTCAAACGCATCAAATCGGTTTACGAGCAAAAAGATACACTCGACTTAACAGTGGAACAACAAACCTTGTTAGACAAAAAATACAAAAGTTTTAGTCGTAACGGAGCGAATCTATCTGTAGATAAAAAGAAACGACTTCGGGAAATAGATGCCAAATTAGCAAAATTAAAATTGACTTTCGGGGAAAATGTTCTAGCGGAAACCAATAAATACGAATTATACCTTACCGATGAATCTGACTTGGACGGACTTCCTGAAGGTGAAAAGGAAGCTGCGGCCCAAAGAGCTTCCGATAAAGGTAAAGAAGAAGGCTGGATGATTACTTTAGATTATCCTAGCTACATCCCCTTTATGAAATATGCGAAAAATAGGGAGCTTCGAAAAGAACTTTCCCTTGCTTTTGGAAGCAAAGCATTTCATAACGATAAGCTGGACAATCAAGAAAATGTGCTGGAAATTGCAAAATTACGTTTTGAACGGGCCAACCTTTTGGGCTATAAAACACATGCCGATTTTGTTCTGGAAGAACGTATGGCCGAAACTCCTGAAAAAGTTCACTCCTTTCTAAATGAACTTCTCGCTAAAGCGAAACCTGCCGCAAATCGGGAATATCAACAATTGGCAGATTTTGCCAAAAAATTGGACCATATAGACCGATTGGAAAAATGGGACGGTAGTTTTTATTCTGAAAAACTAAAACAAAAATTATTCGACCTAGACGATGAAAAGCTAAAGCCCTATTTTAAATTGGAAAACGTCATTAATGGCGTTTTCAAAGTAGCTGAGAAATTATTCGGGTTACAGTTCGAAGAGGTATTCGATATCGACAAATACCATGAACTAGTGAAGACCTTTAAAGTCTACGATACCGACAAAAATTTCATTTCCCTTTTTTATGCCGATTTCCACCCGCGCTCAGGAAAACGCGGTGGTGCCTGGATGACCTCCTTTAAATCGCAATGGAAAAAGGATGGAAAGAACGTTCGTCCACACATCAGTAACGTCTGTAATTTCACCCCTTCCACCAAAAGCAAACCTTCCTTATTAACATTTAACGAGGTAACTACATTATTCCATGAATTTGGTCATGGACTGCACGGTATGTTGGCCAATACGACATATCCCAGTCTATCTGGAACCTCTGTCTATTGGGATTTTGTTGAATTACCAAGTCAGGTGATGGAAAACTGGTGTTATGAAAAAGAAGCTTTAGAGCTTTTTGCCACCCACTATGAAACAGGTGAAGTGATTCCGATGGAACTTGTGCAGAAAATAAAGGAATCGTCCACTTTTCAAGAAGGTATGCAAACCCTGCGCCAATTGAGTTTCGGGCTCTTGGATATGGCTTGGCATGGCATTGACCCTAGCGAAGTTACTAATGTAAAGAAACATGAGGTTGAAGCTTTTGGGGATACCACCCTGTATCCAGAAACAGTGGAAACATGTATGAGCACTGCGTTTTCACATATTTTTCAAGGAGGATATTCATCTGGATATTATAGTTACAAATGGGCCGAAGTTTTGGATGCCGACGCCTTCGCTTACTTTAAAGAAAAAGGTATTTTCAACAAAGAAATTGCTGCTAAATTTAAGGACAACGTACTATCTAAAGGCGGAACGGAAAACCCAATGGTTCTCTACAAACGTTTCCGTGGGGCAGAACCAAAAGTCGAAGCTTTATTAGAAAGGGCTGGGTTACTTTAAGACGTTATACCAATTCAGTGAAGGCATTTTCTCGATTGTTTCAGGAATTGAGAAAATGCTTCTTTTTTAGCCAAGACGGGATAGAATCGATTCTTACAAAGCCCCGTAAAAAAGATTTGAAAAAGGTTATTTCTTTGAATAGGCATCAAATCCCCCCTCAAGATTGACCACGTTCAAAAAGCCCAATTCTTTTAGGCGAGCTTGAGACTTTAAACTCCTACCCCCTTTTTTGCAATACACATAAATAGTTTTGTCCTTTTCAAGCTTTTCAACTTGCTTATTAAAATCCGATGAAAACCAATCTATATTGAGGGCTCCATCAATATGACCGCCATTGAACTCATCAGGCGTTCGCACATCTATAAGAACTTCTTTTGAAGGATCATAGCTAACGAATTCCGTAATCGGTTTAGATTCCATTTGACACAAAGCAATCTGTGAAATGCAACTAAGAATAAAAAAAACTAGATTTTTCATGGTTCATGTGATTGTTTTCAAAAGTAATCATATTCCCTAAAATTAATTTACTTTTGAAACGTAGAATACAAAATGGAAACACACGAACTTCATCCAGATAAATGGGTAGATCTTTACGCAGATTACCTATTCAACTACGCCGTAACCAGGGTAAATGATACCGAGATCGCCAAAGACTTGGTGCAAGACACGTTTATTGCAGGCCTAAAATCTGCAAAAAACTTCAAAGGCGATGCCGCTGAGCGAACTTGGTTGATAGCCATTTTAAAGCGAAAGGTCATAGACCATTACCGTAAAATAAATTCAAAGAAAGGCAAGGCTGAAGTGCGGATGACCTATAGCTCCCAAACCGACGCAGAAGGAGATTGGCTAGAAGAACGTATAGCCGACCCTCACAGTAACTTTGAGAACGACGCCATGGAGAATGAAGAATTGGGGCTAGCGATTCAAAAATGCATCTCAAAACTACCGAAAAAGCAGGCACAGGTATTTATCATGAAAACAATAGAAGGCATGGAAACGGAAGATATTTGTAATGCCTTGGGAATTAATGCGTCTAACCTTTGGGTAATGATACATAGGGCCAGGACCGGTCTAATGGGTTGTTTAAATCAAAATTGGTTTTAATTATGATGATTTCTTGTGAAAAAGCCGCATGCATTTGCAACAAAGCCCAATATAAGGAGGCGAGTACTTGGGATATCTTAAAATTAAAATTCCACCTTTTCATTTGCAAAGCCTGTTCAAAGCACAGTGAAAAAAACCAGAAACTAACATCTCTTTGTCAAAAAGCGAAATTGGTAGCGCTTTCTGAAACCGAAAAAAGGAAAATGAAAGAGTCACTAAGCACCAAAAACTAAAAACAACTTATACCCACTACCAATACCAGCCACCAAAAAATAGGAATCGCCTCTACCCAAAATGAGGAGAAATACCTCGGCTGATCTCCTTTTGTCCTGATTATCACGATAAGCAAAACTATAAATAGTATCGTTTTAGTGATTACGTTGACCCTACTCAACTCTGCCTTTAAAAAGGTGCTGCCATAAAAAAGAAGTGTCCAACTTACCCCGATCAACTTCGCGCCCCTAATCCCAATTCGTTGGGGTAATGTTTTTAATTCAGGGTTATCGTATTTCAGGTCTCGAATCTCAAAGGGTACCAAAAGTATCAAAACGAGCAAAAATCGCTGAAAGGTTTCCACCTTAACATCCCAAGAAATAACCTCAGACTGGGAAAGAACAGGTAAAATAACCGTAGTTCCCGCCCATACAGTGGCTACGATAAGTATTTTAAGTCCGCTTAAACTCCTAAAATTTTTGTGCCGTGGAAGAACGGGAAGCGCATAAAGTCCGGTAATACCCGCTAAAAATAAAAGTCCGACAAACACCCGTTCTGATAAAAAAAAGACGTGATAAAAAGCTACTATCAAACATCCGATACTAAAAAATTGAATGTTTTTATGGTATCTATTCGCAACCAAAATATACTTCTCGGCCTCCACCCCATATTTCACAAAATTATAACAGCTAATCGACCCAAAAAAAATAAAAAAATAGAGGGCAGAAGGTACCGTAATGTCCAAGGTAAGTGCGGTTATATGAACCAAGCTGAATATGGCCAATGCCACATGAATACTAGCATCCAAATAAAAATCAAAAATTCGTTTGAACAAGGCCATTGAACAAAAATAGGTAAAGTGTTTATAACCTTTTGTTTTGGTTAAAAACTTTAAATGTATCGGCATCGTTCTTCACTTATTTACCCATATAAAAATGGTAATTTTGCACCTCATATAACAATAGCAACTATGAAGACTGACGTGTTTGCACTGCGCCATATCGGCATAAGGGAAGAAGATTTAGAACATATGCTCAACACGGTAGATGTTGAAAATTTAGAACAGCTGATTTTTGAGACAATACCAGAAGACATCCGACTGAAAGAGCCGTTAAAATTGGATTCCCCAATGAGCGAGCATCGATTTCTGGCGCACATAGAAGCCTTATCCAAAAAGAACAAAGTTTTTCGCACCTATATTGGGTTGGGTTATCACGAAAGCCTTACGCCATCGGTCATTAAACGTAATATTCTTGAAAACCCAGGGTGGTATACGGCCTATACCCCTTATCAAGCGGAGATTGCCCAAGGACGGTTGGAAGCCTTATTGAACTTTCAGACGGTTATCGCCGATCTAACGGGCATGGAATTGGCCAACGCATCCCTTCTGGATGAAAGTACCGCCGCGGCAGAAGCAATGACCATGTTATTCGATGTTCGCAGTCGGGACCAAAAGAAAAACGAGGTTCGTAAATTCTTTGTTTCGGAGGAAGTATTGCCACAGACAATTTCGTTATTGAGCACACGTTCCGTTCCGTTAGGAATAGAATTAGTGATCGGAAATCATGAGAATTTTGAATTTGGAAACGATTTCTACGGAGTTTTGTTACAATATCCCGGTAAACACGGACAAGTAAACGACTATGCGGGTTTTGTAGCAAAAGCAAAAGAAAATGAGATAAAAGTCGCTGTTGCAGCCGATATCTTAAGTTTAGTGCTATTAACCCCTCCTGGCGAAATTGGGGTAGATGTAGTCGTTGGAACTACGCAACGTTTCGGAATTCCACTAGGCTATGGTGGACCACATGCAGCATTTTTCGCCGCTAAAGAAGAATATAAGAGAAGTATCCCTGGCCGTATAATCGGGGTAACAAAAGACACGGATGGTAAACCGGCCTTACGAATGGCCCTACAGACCCGTGAACAACATATAAAAAGAGACAAGGCAACGTCCAACATTTGTACCGCACAGGTACTTTTGGCCGTAATGGCAGGTATGTATGCCGTGTATCACGGCCCTAAAGGTTTGGAATATATCGCAAAGAAGGTTCATGCAACTGCGGTTACTCTGGCCGATGCCTTAGAGAAATTAGGGTTATACCAAACAAATAGTGCATTTTTCGATACGATTACCGTAAAGACAGATGCTCAAAAAGTAAGACCTATAGCCGAAAAACATGAGGTGAATTTTCTTTATGTAGATACCGCTACTATTTCGGTTGCGGTCAACGAGGCAACGTCATTAAAAGACTTGAATCAAATTATAGGTATTTTTTCCGAAGCCCTTGGGAAACCAGCTACAGAGGTTGATAACTTACTTAATTCAACATCGGTTCCTGAAAATATTCAGCGTCGCAGTCCGTTCATGCAAAATAAGGTCTTCAATTCCTATCATTCCGAAACAGAATTGATGCGTTATATTAAAAAATTGGAGCGTAAAGATTTAGCGTTGAACCATAGTATGATTTCATTAGGAAGCTGTACTATGAAATTAAATGCCGCTACAGAAATGTTATCGTTGAGCATGACGCATTGGGGCAACATCCACCCTTTCGTTCCCGTGGAACAAGCGGAAGGTTACCAAACGGTATTAAAAGAACTAGAAAAGGACCTATCGGTGATTACAGGATTTGCAGACACCTCCCTTCAACCAAATTCAGGAGCTCAAGGAGAATATGCCGGATTGATGGTAATTAGGGCCTATCATGAATCGAGAGGCGATTCGCATAGAAATATCTGTTTGATACCGGCATCTGCACATGGTACCAACCCAGCGTCAGCCGTGATGGCCGGCATGAAGGTAATCGTCACTAAAACGGACGAAAAAGGAAATATCGACGTAGCCGATCTCGAAGAAAAGGCTACGCTTTACGCAGACCAACTAGCTGCCTTGATGGTCACCTATCCTTCCACTCATGGCGTATTTGAATCATCCATTAAACAGATTACCAAACTGATCCATGATAATGGTGGACAAGTTTATATGGACGGTGCCAATATGAACGCACAGGTTGGTTTAACCAATCCTGCTACGATCGGGGCAGATGTTTGCCACTTAAACCTGCATAAAACATTTGCCATACCTCATGGAGGAGGAGGCCCGGGTGTTGGCCCCATATGCGTTGCACCACAGTTAGTGCCATTCCTACCTACCAATCCCGTAATTAAAACCGGGGGTGAAAATGCAATTACAGCGATATCGGCAGCGCCTTGGGGAAGTTCCTTAGTTTGCCTGATTTCATACGGATATATAAAAATGCTTGGAGAATATGGCTTGACCCAATCAACCAAAATCGCCATTTTAAATGCCAATTACATCAAACATAGACTTAGTGGTAAATTTGATGTGCTTTACACAGGGGAAAAAGGGAGAGCGGCTCATGAAATGATCATTGATTGTAGGCCATTCAAACAAAATGGAATTGAAGTAACGGATATTGCAAAGCGTCTGATGGACTATGGCTTTCATGCGCCCACAGTTTCCTTCCCCGTAGCCGGAACGTTAATGATAGAACCAACGGAAAGCGAAAGTTTGGCTGAACTGGACAAGTTTTGTGAGGCTATGATTTCAATTAGGACAGAAATTGATGAATCGTCGTCGAATGAACCCGACAATGTACTTAAGAACGCCCCTCATACTTTGGAAATGATTACATCAGATAATTGGCAATTTTCATATTCAAGACAAAAGGCTTCCTTTCCTTTACCCTATGTTAAGGAAAATAAATTTTGGCCGGCTGTTCGAAGGGTAGACGATGCTTATGGAGACCGTAATTTAATATGCACATGTGCTCCTATTGAAGCTTACATGGAAACGGAATAATCAATATCTACAGCACATATCAAAGCCTTTTCGTGAAATCGGAAAGGCTTTTTCAATCTATATATAAGTCTAAAAGAAAAAATGAACATCGTAAATTTTACTATGCATGCATAAAAAAGCCATCGATATTCGCTACATTGAAACGATTAACGAATCTGCACTATGAACATTTCCATAACGGGAACCGGAAGCTATATTCCATCAATGACCGTAAAAAACGAAGATTTTTTAAACCATGATTTTCTCAATCTAAACGGAAGCTCCTTTGAACATGAAAATGAAGTAATCATACAGAAATTCAAGGCCATAACCGGAATTGAAGAAAGACGTTATGCAACGAATGAGCACACCACTTCTAATTTAGGTTTTTTTGCAGCTGAAAAAGCCATTGCGAATGCGGGTATCGATAAGGAAACCTTAGACTATATTATTGTAGCCCATAATTTTGGGGACTTAACCCATGGTCAAAACCAAGGCGATACGCTACCTAGCTTGGCCACGCGGGTGAAACACCAATTGCAAATAAAAAATCCGAAATGTGTAGCCTATGACCTTCTTTTTGGATGCCCAGGTTGGTTAGAAGGCATGATCCAGGCTACCGCTTTCATAAAAAGTGGCATTGCCAAGAAATGCTTGGTAATCGGTGCGGAAACATTATCAAGGGTCGTAGATGATTTTGATAGGGATTCTATGATCTATTCAGATGGCGCAGGGGCGGCCATATTAGAAGCTACTGAAAATGGTGGCGAAGTATTGGCACATGAGTCGGCCACCTATGCTTTAGAAGAAGCCAAGTACCTATTTTTTGGCAAGACCTATGATCTCACTGCCACCAATACCACCAACTACATTAAAATGGCTGGTCGTAAAATATATGAGTTTGCGGTAACCAATGTTCCTAGCGCTATGGCCGAATGTTTAGATAGCAGTGGAGCATCCATTGGCGATATCAAAAAAATATTCATCCATCAGGCGAATGAAAAAATGGATGAAGCCATTGTAAAACGTTTCTACAGAATTTATAACGAAGAAATGCCCGAAAACATTATGCCGATGAGCATTTCTAAGCTAGGCAATAGTTCTGTGGCAACCATTCCTACACTCTACGACTTAGTAAGGCATGGAAAAATAGAAAATCAGCAAGTTGAAAACGGAGATGTTATTATCTTTGCCAGTGTTGGCGCCGGTATGAACGTCAATGCAATGGTTTACAGAATCTAACATGTACGAAAACACATTTCCGAACAAACGCTTTCAACATACATTAGCCTTTTTACAAAAACATATTGCCCCAAGCGAATCGATTTTAGATTTGGGTGTTGAAAATCCGTTTTCAAAAATAATGCAACAAAACGGATATAAGGTTGAAAACACTAAAGGGGAAGATTTAGATTTAGATTTTTCATCCGTCTTAGAATCCGATGCAGAGGTCGTTACCGCATTTGAAATTTTTGAACATCTATTAGCTCCGTTACATATTTTATCCAGCACTAAAGCCAATAAATTAGTAGCCAGTATTCCCTTAAAATTGTGGTTCTCGCCCGCATACCGTAGTAAGACCGATAAGTGGGATAGACACTATCACGAATTTGAGGATTGGCAGTTTGATTGGCTCTTAGAAAAAGCTGGATGGGAGATACAGGATAGTCAAAAATGGACCAATCCTGTAAAGAAATTAGGAATAAGACCACTCCTTAGAGCATTTACCCCAAGATATTATATCGTTTACGCTACAAGAAAATAACAGAATACAATCCATATGGATTACCATATAGTCATCCCTGCCCATAATGAAGAAGCCTTCCTAGAACGTACTTTAAATTCCATCTTGAAGCAAACGTTACTTCCAAAAAAAGTAATTATTGTTAATGACAATTCCACTGATCACACAGAAGAGATCATAGATAGGTTTATAGCTAAAAGTGATGTTTTTGAAAAACTGAATGCCACTTCCTCCTCAGAACATATGCCGGGTAGTAAAGTAATCAACGCATTTCAAAAAGGTTTTAAGTTAGTAGAAGATGATCCGTACGACTTTATAGTTAAGCTAGATGCCGACCTAATTTTACCTAATCACTATTTTGAAATCATTGCGAATCACTTTAAGAATGATAGCAGAATAGGTGTTGCTGGAGGTTTCATTTATGAAAAGAATGAAACAGGGAATTGGGAATTAAACCATCCTATGGATACCGACCATGTTAGAGGTGCCTTTAAAGCCTATTCCAAACCTTGTTTTACAGCAATCGGTGGACTTAAAAATGCAATGGGATGGGATACCATAGACGAACTTTTAGCGCAATATCATGGCTTTACCATACATACCGACCCTGAGCTTAAGGTAAAGCATTTACGGCCCACTGGTAAGGCCTATAATAAAAAAGCAAAGAAATTACAAGGAAAAGCGATGTACACCATGCGTTATAACATCATGATTACATGCATTGCTTCTATCAAAATGGCTCTAAAGCAAAAATCCATTACATCTTTATGGAACAACGTAATCGGTTATTTTGAAGCCAGTCTAAAGAGTACTCCTTATGTGGTGACGAAAGAAGAAGGGAAATTTATCAGGCATCTCCGTTGGCGAAACATAAAACGAAAACTATCGAAATAAGAAAAGCCACCCTATAAAGGATGGCTTTCTATTTATTGTATCGCTTTGTAATTAGAAACCTAATTGCTTTTTAACATCGGCCAAAAGATCTTTACCGTTCGCAACGATCAAACCACCTCCCGCTTGTGCATCGATTACATAATCAAAGCCTTGCGCGGCGGCCACCTTTTCAATAGCAGCTTTTGCCTTTTCCGAAATTGGGGCAAATAACTCTTGTTGTTTCTTTTGGAATTCTTGTTGTGCAGCTTGTTGTGCTTCACCAATATTCTTTTCGTATCCTTGAAGCTCTACAGCTCTTTTTTCATTCTCCTCTTTGGATTTGGATGCCGCCTCATTTTGATACTGGGTATACTTATTACGTAGTTCAGTCATTGAAGCTTGGATATCGGCATTATAGGTCTCCTGTAATTTTTTAAGTTCAGCCTCAGCAGCTTTCATTTCGGGCATTGCTGACAATAATTGGGTAACATCGATATGCGCCACCTTACTTTGGGCATTTACATAACTTGTCGTCGCAACGAACAACATTAAGACTATAACTATTTGTTTTACTTGTTTCATGAGTTAAAATTTAAATCTAATTTTTGAGTGTTAATTTTTATGGTGTCAAACCTATTTAAATAGTACCGTTATCATCTTTTTTGGTATCGCTATTTCTTTCCTTTAATTTCTCTTGTCTCTTCGCCTCGCGCTCTTCCAACAACTTCTTTCTTCGCTCTTCATAAGCCTTCTTTCTTTCCTCCCTGAGCTTTAACTGCTCTGCCCTGGTCTCAGCTACAGTTTTCTCCCTCGCCTCGGCGGCCTCTGAAGCCTTATTTATACGCTCTTGTAACGCTTCACTAATTACCTCTTCTTCAGGATCATCTTCACCTTCAAACGCATCTAACCTACTACGATTATCAGCATTTTTAGAAGGGGCACTAATCTTTCTTGTCCTCCCGATACCCCTTAATACTAAATCACTGATATCGTGTCTTTTTTCGGAGTACAACATTACAACATCCGCAGATTTATCAAAAATAAAATCGTACTTTTTATTTGCCCCTATTTTTTGCACTTCGTTAAAAACCTGATCCTGTATAGGCTGTATTAAACGCCGTTTTTGCAAAACTAAATCACCCTGCGGACCAAAACGATCTTGTTGATATTCTATCATTTCCTTTTCCAAAATCTGGATTTCCTCTTCCCGCTCCGCAATTAATTCTGGGGTCAAGAGTACTTTCTCTGCCATTAAATCTTTCTTCATTTGCTCCACCACACTTTGTCTTTGTTCTACTTCAACCTTCCATCGTTGTACCTTTGCCTCCAACTGCTCAGTCGCATCGCGGTATTCTTCAACATTTTCCAATATATATTCCATATCTACATAGGCCATCCTAACCCCCCTTTGGGCAAAACTTCCTATGGCCGTGAACAGCACTGTTGCAAATAAAAGAATTTTTGTTTTTGTACTCATGGTTGATATCGTTTAATCCAATAGAAAATATCGTGCCAAAATTACTAAATCTTTTAAAATGAATCGATTAGTATAATGCACAGTTTAAAATTCAACTAAAATTAAAACTGTTGACCAATAACGAAATGGGTTTGCCATCCGCTGGGTCCTTGCCCGGCAGACTGAGGTCTAAGATCTTCATCAAATCCATAACCGAAATCTATACCTAACAAACCAAAGGCAGGCATGAAAATACGCAGACCCACACCAGCCGAACGTTTTAATTCAAACGGATTAAACTGCTGAAAATTGTTGAAGGCATTACCTCCTTCTAAAAATGCAAGTCCGTAGATAGAGGCAGAAGGTTTTAAGGTTAATGGATATCGAAGTTCCAAAGAAAATTTATTGTATATCAAGGCACCATCTGGTTGAGATGCTCCTGACGAATAGGGTGTAACCGATTGGTCATTGTAACCACGTAACTGTACAATATCCCTACCATCTAAGGTGTAGTTCGCCATACCACTACCCCCGACATAAAAACGTTCGAATGGCACATTACCTACAGCACTGTTATAACTCCCAAGAAAACCAAACTCCGCATTACTGCGCAACACCAATTTATCCACTAAAGTGGTATACCAGTCCCCTTTAAATTTTATTTTATAATACTCCAATAATTTAAACCGTTGCTGATCTATATTTTGCTGTTCAATATTTTCAGAGCTCGTTAATCCGGTAGTATTCTTCTTGTTTTCTAATTCCTCGGACCTATTTTTTAATCCCCTGAAATCTTTATTACTGAACAATGACCAAGGTGGCGTAAACTTTCCGGTTAGTTCAAAAGTAGACCCGGACATTGGGAAAATTCGACTTGGCCCTTGTGAACTCCTGGATATACCAAACGTGTAGGCCACCGAATTTGCCTTACCATTTCCAAAATTGAACAGTCCTATGTTATAATTTCTAAAATCATATAATTGATAGCTAAGTGAATGGGATATGGTAAAGAAATCATCTGGCCACTGTACACGTTTGGCCAAACCAACGGTAACACCTGTAATGGAAAACTGCCGATCCTTATCTACATTAACTCCATTCCTGCCACCATAGGAGGCCGCAAACTGTTGGGTTCTAGACAGACTCATATTGAACCGCACCGGCTTTTTACCTCCCAACCATGGTTCAGAAAAATTTAAACTGTACACCCTAAAAGTTCTACTAGCTTGCATGCGCAAAGCGAACGTCTGACCATCTCCCATGGGAACAGGCTTATATGCTTCTCCTTTAAACAAGTTTTGAATCGAGAAGTTACTAAAAGAAAGTCCCAATGTTCCTATAAAGCCACCACCACCATAACCGCCTTGTAATTCTATCTGGCTAGAACCAGACTCAACCAAACTCCAAGCTAAATCGACCGTACCTTCATTTGGATTCGCGTTCAAAACGTCTGGTTTAATCTGTTCTGCGTCAAAAAATCCTAATTGGCCCAACTCACGTATACTTCTAATAATATCAGACTTATTATACTTTTGACCCGGCCTTGTGCGCAACTCACGGTAAATAACATGATCGTTCGTCTTGTCATTACCAGAAACCGTAACATGGTTCAAGAAGGTTTCTTTACCCTCTATAATCCTGATCTCAAAATCAATAGTATCATTGGCCGCAGAAATCTCTACAGGATTAATAGTTGAGAATAGATACCCATTGTTCTGGTACAAACTAGTAACGTCTTGTGGATCTGGTTTAGAGTTATCGGCTATTCGCTCTCGCAATAGCACTCCATTATAAGTGTCCCCCTTTTTAATACCCAGCACTTGGCTCAATTGACGATCGGTATACACTGTGTTACCCACAAAATCAATAGTACCGAAGTAATATTTATCGCCTTCTTCTACTTTTATTTTAAGGTCTATATTATTCTCATCCACTTTAATGACAGAATCTGAAATCACCCGTGCATCACGATAGCCATTTTCGGCAAACTTATCTATCAACAACCCTAAATCTTCTTCGTAATCTTTTTGTATGAATTTAGATTTTTTCCAAAATCTTCCAAATCTTTTCTCTTTTGTTTTCTTTAAAGCTTTTCTTAGCTTTTTGTCCGATAGTTGCTCATTTCCTTCAAAAACAATATCACGTATTTTAACCTTATCGCCTTTTTTCACATTCACCACCATACTTTGGGTGTTGGTATCGGACGTATCTTTTACAGTTACAATATTGACTTTCGCATTAAGGTAGCCTTGTTTCTTATATTTGTTGGTTATGTAATTCTTGGAATTTGAGATTAGACTTTCTGTGATCTTTTTACCTTTTTTCAAATCGGTATCCTTGATCAAATCATCGATTTTTCCTTTCTTCACACCATAAAAGGTAACATTGGTCAAGGTTGGGCGTTCAATAATATTTAGCTCCAAGAAAACTGTATTTCCCTCGATATTGGTAATATAAAATTCTATACCACTAAAAAGTTCCAAGCCCCACAGCTTTTTGATGACTTCACTGATTTGTTCGCCAGGCAGGGTTATAGGCTGACCAACGCGCAAGCCAGTATACGTTTTAACCGTTTGCTCATTATAACTTTGAAGACCAGTTACATCCAATCCTCCAAGAATATAACTTTTACCATCCTCATAAGTAGTTTCTTGTGCGGTGGCAATACAGGTGCAAAAAAATAAAAGGGTAGTTAAAATGTGGTTCAAGGATATGAACCTGGCCATATCTTTAAGTGAGTTGTTCGCTTGTTTTTCCAAATCTTCGTTCTCTGTTCTGGTAATTTTTAATAGCCCCAATCAAATGATGCTCTCTGAAATCGGGCCAGTACACATCTATAAAATATAACTCTGCGTATGCTATCTGCCATAATAAAAAATTGCTAATCCGATGTTCTCCACTAGTACGGATAAGCAAGTCTACGTCTGGTAAATTATGCGTGTAAAGATGGTTATTTATAATTGTTTCGTCAATATTTTCAATTGAAATTATATTATTTTTAACTTTGGCACTAATCGCTTTGATGGCAGATTGCAACTCTTCACGAGCGCCATAGCTCAAAGCCAAGGTAAGGGTCATCCCCGTATTCTGCTTTGTCTGGTCCATTACTTCGATCAATTCTTTGTACGCTTTAGAAGGCAATGCGGTAATGTTACCAATCGTATTTAAACGGATGTTGTTTTTATTAAAAGTCTTAAGTTCTTTACGCAAAGAAGAAACCAATAATCGCATTAATGTCTGCACCTCCACTTTTGGGCGGTTCCAATTTTCGGTCGAAAAAGTATATAAGGTAAGGAAATCGATACCCAATTGCGCACATTGCTCCACTACGATCCTAACGGTCTTCACCCCATGCTCATGACCAAAAACCCTATGCTTGCCACGTTCTTTGGCCCACCTACCATTACCGTCCATGATGATGGCCAGATGTTTGGGGACATTAAGTTTATCAATATCTTCTAAATTGTCCATTTCTTTTTTACTCAAAACAATCTCTACAGGGTTTTCTACCAAAGGTATAGGTTAACGTCACCCCAGAAAACACATACCAATCGTCACTAAAAATATTCCCAAATTGAAATTCCTCAAAATTTGAACCTTCTGGATTACTGGCATCCAAATTGTCAGTAAACGTATACCTGGCACCTATTTCTGCACCAAAAATAAGAAACTGATTGATACGATACTTAAAACCAGCGGTCATTGGTATCGCAAAAGACCCATCTGTCTGATCAATTTCCTTTAGAATTCCTCCATTAAAATACTCGTAATTGTACCTAAAATAGGTTATACCGGTATACAAATAGGGCGTAAAAGCTGGTCCCAACCGATGTAGATTATACTCCACAAAATTAAACTCCAAACCCACCGAACCCTCTAAAACGGAATTATCGACCACATATCCTCTTTGTTGGCGCGCCGTTGAACTTGATTTCGAATCATCTGCCGTAAATTGACCGTACATTAAACTTCCTCGCCAAGCATATCTTTTGCTTATATTCCATTTAAACAATCCACCAAAGGCGATATCAGAAGGCAATATATAATTGGTTCTTCCTACATCACTTATAGTATTGGCTCCACCCGCGAAGATCCCTACCTCATAGGTTTGCGCCTGAAGGCCGGCAAGCGAAATTAAAAGAGCTAGACAGGTAATGTAACGCATAGAATATATTTTGGACCGGTCGTAAAACCCTACTAACAAAAAGGATTCTTAACCAATCTTATGTTCTCAATGAATAAACAGCGATTAAGGTCATTTATTGTTTTAAACTAGGCTCAATTTCGCCTATCCTCACCCCATAATAATTTATTCCTAAGGGTCTTCAGGAAACTTTCAGAAGTATATTCGATCATTCGAATAGCAAACGGAGCCTTGCTGATGGTTATTTCCTCGCCATTCTCTAAAGAGGCAATTCTAGAATCTAAAGAGACCAAATGGTTCTCTTCCCGCCCAGAAACCTTTAAACGGATTACGGTTTCATCAGAGATGACCAACGGTCTGGCATTAAGGTTATGGGGAGCTATGGGAGTCAAAACCAACGATTTTGCGGTAGGCACAATTACCGGTCCGCCACAACTGAGCGAATATCCTGTTGACCCTGTTGGCGTAGAAATAATGAGGCCATCTGCCCAATAGGATGTTAAGTACTCATCGTTCAAATAGGTTTCTACAGTAATCATCGAGGTGGTATCCTTTCTACTTACCGTAATCTCGTTCAAGGCAAAATTCAAATCCCCGAACTCAACATCTAAAATCTTTGTATTCAATTGCACCAAACTGCGTTCAACTATGGTGAAAGCCCCTTGTTTGAACTCCTTGACCACTTTTCTAACATCCTCTTTTTTAAAAGTAGAAAGAAAGCCCAACCTCCCCGTGTTTACACCCACAATTGGAATGCCTAAATTCCGCACAAAAGTTGTGGCCCTTAAAATGGTTCCATCACCACCAAAGCTAACGAACATATCAAAACTGGCATCCAGCCCTTCATGCAAGGTAAACGTAGTGAATATATTTGAGGGTTCAACTTTATGGTACAACTCATAAAAGTCCTTTTCTATAACTACCTCGGCAGCTTCCTTTTCAAGCTCGTCCAATAACTCGATGAGGTATTCAATGGCATTATCTTGATAAGTCTGTCCATAAATGGCAACCTTCATAGTTAGACATTTAAGTATTTATCCAAATAATCAGACCTGTTCTTAAGATCTTCCAAGAACGAATCATCACTATTCCCAAAAAGAATATGATAGTTATATCTTCTAAACGTCTGCACTACTTTATCATAGTTGCTTGTTGTTATCTTTAAGGTCACCTGTATAATATCATTTTGGTTATCGGTAATAAAGCCGCCGATAAGTTTGGCATTATTACTCTCTACGATCTGTGCGATTTCACTAAAAGAGTAATCGTTTATTCCGGTCGCCACCACTAAAATACTTCCTGGATCCGTAAAAAAAGGTGTATCGATAAAAACAGAAACAATGTCGGTAAGATCGTAATAGCCCAATACTTCTTCTTTTTCATTTAAAATAGGCAATAGATTCGCTTCATTACGGGCAAAAGCCTCTAAAACATCGAGCCAATTAGTTTCAGCTCGCACAAAAAAACTTTCAAGTTCGTATCGAAAGGCATCGATTTTAGTTTCTGGCAGAAGATTATCCGTGTCATTTTCCGAAAACAGGCCTAAAAATCTCCCATTTTCCGCTATAGCCACATGGGAATACGTTGTATCCTGAAAAAATTCTAAAACTTTTTCAAAGGTATCCTCGATTTTAAAAATCGGAATAGTTGTAATGATATGTTCTTGAATTTGCATAGGCTTATTTATAACGCAAAATAACAATTAATAATATCAAAAGGTGTGCCTTATTTGTATTTTTGGGACCTCTTACAAGTAAAACCGACATTATGACAAAACTTAGCGTTAACATTAACAAAATAGCCACTCTTAGGAATGCGCGCGGAGGTAATGTTCCAGATTTATTAAAGGTCGCAAAGGATTTAGAAGATTTTGGAGCGCAAGGAATAACCATACACCCAAGACCCGATGAACGGCACATTCGTTATCAAGATGCACGAGATTTAAAAAATATAGTAAAAACCGAATTCAATATCGAAGGTAATCCAGTACAGAAATTCATTGATCTAGTCTTAGAAATAAAACCCGAACAGGTTACCCTGGTACCCGACTCGGTTGATGCCATAACCTCTAATGCCGGATGGGACACTATAAAACATAAAGATTTTCTATCTGAAGTCATCAAAACGTTCAAACAAGCCGGTATTCGAACTTCAATTTTCGTAGATCCCGACCCCAAGATGGTAATGGGAGCCAAAGATACTGGCACAGAACGTATTGAATTGTATACGGAAAGTTATGCCAGAGAATTCATTCAAAATAAGGCAAGAGCGATACAACCTTTCATTAAAGCGGCAGAAACAGCCAACGAAATAGGTATGGGTATTAATGCGGGACATGATCTAAGTCTAGAAAATATTCAATATTTCGGAAAACAGATTCCAAACTTACTTGAGGTTTCCATTGGTCATGCACTCATCTGCGAAGCCCTATATTTAGGTTTGGACAACGTTGTTAACATGTATTTACACAAACTAAAATGAAGCAAATCTTACATTCGGTAATATTAGGAGAAGGTAAACCCCTTTGCATTCTGCATGGTTTTTTGGGCATGCTGGATAATTGGAAAACCTTGGGCACTTCTTACGCCGAAAACGGATTCTGCGTTCACCTTATCGACCAACGCAACCATGGTAAAAGTTTTCATTCTTCTGATTTCAACTATGACCTTCTTGCCGATGACCTAAAAAGATATTTGGACTTCCATGCAATTGAATCAACTTATCTGATCGGTCACTCTATGGGCGGCAAGGCCGCGATGCAGTTTGCCTGCTCCTACCCAGAACGGACCAAAAAATTACTGATCGCCGATATTGCTCCAAAATTCTATCCTCCACACCATCAAACTATCATCGATGGCCTTAACGCGATTCAAGTTAAAAATTTAGCCTCTAGAAAAGACGCCGATGATCAGCTGAAAAAATATATATCGGATTTTGGAACACGGCAGTTCCTATTAAAAAACCTATACCGAACCGACGATAAAAAATTAGACTTTCGCTTTAACCTAGAAGTATTGGGTCAAAAAATGGAAGAGATCGGGGAAAATATCAATAGCACAGAACGCTATTCGGGCCCAACCCTTTTCCTAAGAGGTGACCGTTCAGAATACGTAACTAAAAATGACACCGAAGAAATTAAGAGGCATTTTCCCCATGCAACTATAGAGACAATCGAAAATGCAGGGCATTGGCTCCATGCCGAGAATCCTAAACAATTCTTTGAAAAATCGATAGTCTTTTTCAATAAAGACTAGTTGAAAGAATTTTGAATACTTATTTTTAAATTTATAATCCGAGTAATATCCTTTAACTTTTTAAAACATTCCTATGAAACTATTATTAAGAATACTTTTGAGTGCTGTCGCAGTGGTCATTTTAGCTCATATACTACCTAATGTATCTGTAGACTCGTTCATGACCGCGGTAATTGTTGCGATTGTACTAAGTTTATTGAATATTTTAGTGAAACCTATTCTGGTTATCTTGACGCTTCCGGTCACAATAATCACCCTAGGTCTTTTTCTCCTGATCATAAATGCCATAATTATTTTATTAGCAGATAAACTTATCGATGGTTTTGCGGTGGGCAATATATGGTGGGCATTGATTTTTAGCCTCTTGTTATCCTTTTTACAATCCATCTTTTTTTCACTGTTAAAAGAGAACGAATCATAGTCGCTTTTGATTTGAAATTCAATACTTTAAAAAAATTGGTGGACTTTATAAAATATAGTATTTTTGCCTCCCATTTTATACATGCAAATAGATTTTAAGGAATGAATATTACAAAAGAGCAGATAGACGATTTAAATGCAGTAGTTAAAGTTGCTATCACCAAAGAAGACTACCAAGATAAGGTAGATACTATTTTAAAGGATTATAAAAAGCAAGCCAACATACCTGGTTTCAGAAAAGGACAGGTACCTATGGGCCTTATCAAAAAGCAATACGGCAAAGCGGTATTGGTAGATGAGGTAAACAAATTGCTACAAGACAACCTTAACAAATACCTTACAGAAGAAAAATTAGATGTTCTTGGGAATCCACTTCCTAAACAACAGGATAATTTTGATTGGGACCAAGAAGAATTGTCCTTTGAATTCGAGCTAGGTCTGGCTCCAGATTTCGAGGTTCCGTTAAAAACGAAAAAAGCCATTACCCAGTACAAAATCGTTGCTGACGAAAAAATGGTAGATGAGCAGATTGAGCGTATTCAAAAACAATATGGAAAGCTTATCAGTAAAGATAGTGTGGGCGTGAATGACGAGGTTACCGGTACATTCGTTAATGAATCTGAGGAAATTGACAACAAAGGCACGCTAGAAATGGATACGTTGAAAAACAAAAAAGCCATTGAAGCCCTAACCGGCAAAAAAGTTGGAGACGTCATTACTTTAAAAACAAAGGATCTTTTTAAAGAAGACTATTTACTTTCAAGCCTATTGGGAATAGATAAGAAAAAAGCGGAAACACTTGATACCGAAATCACCTTTACCATTAATGAAATTAATGAAAGGGAAGCTGCAGAATTAAACCAAGAATTGTTCGATAAACTTTTTGGACCCGATAAAATAAAGTCTGAAGAAGAATTAAAGGAACGTATCAAGGAAGATTCAGAGAAACAATTCGAGCAACAATCGGATCAAAAATTACTCAACGACGTAACCGAATATTTTATTGAAAATACAAAATTCGAACTGCCGGCAAGTTTCTTGACCAAATGGATCCAAATGACAGGAGAGGAACCATTATCCGAAGAACAAGCCAGCGAAGAGTATGAAAAATCTGAAAAAGGTTTACGCTATCAGCTTATAGAAGGTAAAATAATTCGTGATAACGAACTACAGGTTCAGTTTGAGGAATTAAAAGAATTTGCCAAAGGCTTCATACGTTCACAAATGGCACAATTCGGTCAAATGGATCCAAAGGAAGAGGAATTGGATAACATTGCCGCCCGTGTTCTTGGCAACCAAGAAGAGGTAAAAAGACTTTCAGAACAATTAATGAGTCAAAAATTATTGAACCTTTACAAGGAAAAAGCGAACCTAAAAGCTAAGGAAGTAACTTACGAAAACTTTGTGAAAGAAGTTTACGGATAAGATTCGAACAATAAATTAAGTATCTTTACGGTGCCGGAAATAAAATTTTCGGCACCTTTTTTTACTCTAAAAAATAGACATTCAATTTATGGACTACGGAAAAGAATTCAAGAATTTCGCTATAAACGACCAAGGCATCAGTAGCACCTATTACGATAAGATAATGAGCAGCATGTACCCAGTGAACATGACGCCTAACATTATTGAAGAAAGATCGATGAACGTAATAGCCATGGACGTATATTCAAGATTGATGATGGATCGTATCATATTCATGGGTACGGGAATTAATGACCAGGTAGCGAACATTGTTCAAGCCCAATTATTATTTTTGGCGAGTGTTGATGCATCAAAAGATATTCAGATATACATCAATTCACCTGGTGGAAGTGTTTATGCCGGCTTGGGCATCTACGACACCATGCAATTCATTAGTCCAGATGTTGCGACAATATGCACAGGTATGGCCGCCTCAATGGGTGCGGTACTGCTATGTGCCGGCGAAAAAGGAAAACGCAGTGGATTGCAACATTCGCGCGTGATGATTCACCAACCTATGGGCGGTGCACAAGGGCAAGCCAGTGACATAGAAATCACGGCAAGGGAAATCTTGAAATTAAAAGAGGAACTATATCAAATCATAGCGCAACACTCAGGTCAAGATATTGAAAAAGTACGTGACGATAGTGATCGCGACTATTGGATGAAGGCAGATGAAGCCTTAAAATACGGTATGATCGATGAAATATTGGTTAGGGACAAAGATTAAATCCGACCAATTGAACCAAATTAAAGAGTGATTTTTAAACCAAAAATGAAATTGATTCGTTTAAAGGAATAGCATAGAGAATTTAGATAATGGCAAAGGAAAATTTAGAGTGTTCATTCTGCGGTAGAAAAAAGCCAGAAACCAATCTGTTGATCGCAGGTCTTGATGCACATATTTGTGATCGTTGTATCGAGCAGGCCCACGGTATTGTAGCGGAAGAATCGAAACAAACAAAGACCAACGATCTTTCATCCGAACTGGTCTTAAAAAAGCCACAAGAAATAAAGGAATTCTTAGACACGTTCATTATTGGTCAAGAACGCACTAAGAAGGTAATGTCGGTAGCTGTTTATAACCACTACAAAAGACTATTACAACCCTCCTCAAAAGAAGATGAGGTAGAGATTCAGAAAAGTAATATCATCATGGTGGGGCAAACCGGCACTGGCAAAACCCTTATGGCCAAAACCATTGCGAAATTACTTAATGTGCCATTGGCCATTGTTGATGCTACGGTATTAACAGAGGCTGGCTACGTGGGTGAAGATGTTGAAAGTATCCTGACACGTCTGCTGCAGGCGGCGGACTACAACCTTGAAAAAGCGGAAAGAGGTATTGTTTTTATTGATGAGATAGATAAAATTGCCCGTAAAAGTGATAATCCATCCATCACTAGAGATGTATCAGGGGAAGGTGTACAACAAGGACTTTTAAAATTATTGGAAGGAACCACTGTAAACGTTCCACCAAAAGGAGGAAGAAAACATCCAGATCAAAAATTCATTGAAGTAAATACCGAAAATATTCTTTTTATTGCGGGTGGCGCTTTTGATGGCATCGAACGTGCCATTACAAAACGATTGAACATGCAAGCGGTGGGATATAGTGCCTCGAAGGCCGATAAATTTTTGGACAATTCAAACTTGCTTCAGTATATTATTCCAAGGGATTTAAAGGAGTTTGGACTTATTCCTGAAATAATAGGGAGACTTCCGGTATTAACACATATGAATCCATTGGACAAAGAGACACTACGTGCCATTTTAACGGAGCCCAAAAATGCCATTATCAAGCAATATGAAAAGCTCTTTGCGATGGATAACATTACGTTTACCATAACAGAACAGGCCTTGGATTATATTGTGGATAAAGCTATTGAATATAAACTAGGAGCAAGAGGATTGCGCTCGCTTTGCGAAGCAATATTCACCGACGCCATGTTCGAAATGCCAAGCACAGGTGACACAAAATTCAAGGTCACTAAACCGTATGCTGAAGAAATGTTATCGTATGATACTATTAAGAAACTAAAGGCTGTTTCTTAATAGTATTACAGAAATAATCAATAAAAAAGCGTGGATAGTTCCACGCTTTTTTTGTTTCGCAATGTTATTTTTTACTAAACCACTTTCTTAATGGCCGGTGCTATTTGCGTTACTTCCTGTAAAAGATCCAAACACACCTTTTGAATTATTTTTTCATCGGAATATAAGGTATGACCGTAATTAGCGACGACTTCCATGTCAATTCCTAAACTATTTGTCCAATCATTCGAGGGCTTGAACGTATCGTTGTTTCCATATAGCAATTGAAAAGGAACGTTAGGTTTTTCATTCTTTAGGCGAATTCTTGTCGCAGATATACTATATAAAGATTTTACCGGAAGCCCTCTCTTGGCCGCTTCCCAAACAATGGTACCTCCTGTACTAAAAGCAAGGTAATAACATTCTTCTTTTTCCTTTTTCAATAAATGCGAAACAGCGGTATCTATACCACCATTAATAAAAGCACTATGAACATTTTCTTCCGATTGAACAATGATATCTAAATTAGCCAATTGTTGACTGTCGTAAAAAGTAATATCGAAATACTGTTGAAGATATCCTAAATATGAGGTGATCCATAATCCTTTTTTAGCTCCCCACATATCTGAAACAATCACTAATTTCTCTGCCATAATAATAGACTTTTTGTTGTTCGGTTAAGTTTTCGTAGAGCAAGATGAATTTTTAGCTTCATACTATCTCATTTAATTGTTTACGCGCTGAAAATAATCGGTGTAGTCCCTTTTTTAACACTTTTAAAAATGAAAAGTACCCGATAACTTAAAAGAACATTAGTATATAATCTAGGCAAATTTATGGCAATCCACCGACGAAAATTGAGAATTATTGTAATTAGGTCAAAATTAGGTATGATTTGAGCAGATCAACGGTTCATTTGTAAAAGCTCCTCTAGATAATCCCTTTTATTGGATAATCTGGGTATCTTATGTTGGCCTCCTAGCTTATCGTTTGCCTTCAACCAATCATAGAAAAGGTCTCTACGGGCAACATGTACTTTTGGACTATTCAGGGTAATATTGTTATACCGTTTAGCTTCGTAATCGGAATTAAGTGATTTCAACGAACGGTCAAATATTTCAACAAAAATATCTAAATCTTTTGGCAGGGTCCTGAATTCAATAATCCATTCGTGAGCACCCTTTTCATCTTCGACCATAAATATCGGTCCGGCTGTATAGTCCTTTATTTCTGCCCCTGTTTCCAAACATACCATTCGCAAAGCTTCCTCTGCATTTTCTATAATCAGTTCCTCACCAAAAACATTAATATGATGTTTGGTTCGGCCTGTCACTTTAATTCGATAAGGGCTCTTAGAAGTGAAGCGAACCGTATCGCCAATCTTATAACGCCACAATCCTGAATTTGTAGTGATAATTATCGCATAGTTTTTTCCCAGTTCTATTTCCCACAAAGGAATTGCTTGCTCCATTGCTTTACCATAAACATCCATAGGAATGAATTCGTAGAAAATCCCGTAATCTAACATTAGTAAAAGATCATCGGCATCATTCCTATCCTGTATAGCAAAAAAACCTTCAGAGGCATTATAGATTTCATAATACCTGAAATCAGTACTCGGCAACAATTTCTCGTACTGTTCCCTATATGGATTAAAACTGACCCCGCCATGAAAATAAACCTCTAAGTTTTCCCATACTTGAAAAATACTATCCTTGCCGGTTTCCTTTAAAACTTTATTTAAGAGCACCAACATCCAAGAAGGTACTCCTGCGAGGCTTGTAACATTCTCCGTTACACTTTCCTGAATAATGGCCATGAGTTTGAATTCCCATTCACTCATCAAGGAAACCTTATTACTGGGCGTACTGCTATATTCTGCCCACATAGGCATATTGTCTATTAAAATCGCGGAAAGATCACCGAAGAAAGATCCGTTATCCTCATACAATTCTTTGCTGCCGCCCAAACGTAGACTTTTACCCGTAAACAATTGTGAGTTTTCATTGTTGTTCAAATAAAGGCATAATAAGTCCTTACTTGATTTATAATGACAATCTTCAAGAGCCTCACCGCTTACAGGAATGAACTTACTCTTGGCATTAGTAGTGCCACTGCTTTTGGCAAATAACTTTACTTTAGTGGGCCAAAATAGGTTTTGTTCCCCTTTACGGGTACGCTCAATGACAGACTCAATCTCCTCATAGGAAACAATGGGTAACCGCTCCCTAAAATCAGTATAGCGTTCTATAGAATCAAAGTCATATTTTCTTCCTACCTCAGTATCCTCTGCAAATTCAAGTAACTGCAATAGAACCTCCTCTTGAACCTCTTCTGGATACTTTAAAAAAAGTTCAATCTGATGAAATCGCTTCTTTAACAACCAAGAGGCAATAGAATTAAATAAAGGAATTGGCATTTATAGGTATCTTTGTGTTGCTAAAAATAGTGTATCTACGATTCATTTTCAAATTGAACATTCAATAACAATTCTTATTATGCAATATGAAGGAGTACTCAAAAAAATGCAAACTGAACTAGGCGATCCTATTCAATACTACATGCTTTTTGATTCCGATTTCTTAAATGTAAACCAAGTTCTTGATAAAAACCTAAAAATAGACTTTATAAAATACCAATGTCTCAATTGTGGCAATGATCGACCCATTTATAGACAAGGGTTCTGCAAAACCTGTTTCTTCGAAATACCCTCCGCTGGAGATTGGATTATGCGTCCAGAATTGAGCACTGCGCACCTTGACCAAGAAGATCGTGATTTAGCCTATGAAAAGAAAGTACAATTACAACCACATATCGTGTATTTGGCCAATTCGAGCAATGTAAAGGTAGGGGTAACTAGAAAAGGGCAAATACCAACAAGATGGATAGACCAAGGGGCTCACGAAGGCATTGAGATCGTAGAAGTACCTAATAGATACTTGGCCGGCATTACCGAGGTCGCTTTAAAGGACCATGTCGGAGATAAAACCAATTGGCGCACTATGTTGACCAATACCGTGGTGGATGAGAATTTACAGGAATGGCGTGAAAAACTCAAACAATACATCCCAGAAGAGGTCTTGCCTTATTATTTGGAAAATAAGAACGAAACCCAACTTCATTTCCCTGTACTAAACTATCCACAAAAAGTAAAAAGCCTTAATTTGGATAAAACCCCTTCGTATGAAGGTAAACTCAAAGGCATTAAAGGTCAGTATCTCATTTTTGAAGACAATACCGTTTTCAATGTACGCGGAAGCGAAGGTTACTATGTTGGCATTACCGTTAATTAACGGTATCCTTCTTTTTCTTTTTATTCAAGAACCCTCCTAGGATATCCTTTGCTTTCTCTTTTACAATATCCTCATCCGTTTTAACAGGGACAGAATCCTTTTTAACCGTAGTAGAATCAGCGGGCTTTTTGGCCCCTAGAATTCCTCCTAGAATATCTCTAGCATCCTCTTTAGTGGTGCTTCCGGTGCTTGTGGAATCTGTTTTATCTTTATTACCGTTCAATATACCTCCTATCAAATCCTTTGCCTTATCGGTTCCCTTATCGATCAACTTCTGTTTTTCAATTTCCACCAATTTTGTGGTCAACTGTTTAACACCAGAAGTTAAATCTGTGGTTACTTGTGGACTGTTATACATACCTCCAATATTCGCAATTACAGGTATCGTTAAATTCTCTAATGCCGTATCATCGATACGGGCAATTAATTTGTTGATTTCAGAACCTAAATACTTGGCAGGTACTTGCAAAGTAGCCTTGTAATTCAATTTTTGATCAAAGGTGTGACTACCGTCGACATTGATTGCAATGTCTTTATAAGTAATGGTAAACGGTTTTACCGCAACCACACCATCCTTAAAGGATAAGGATGTTTTTAAATCCTTTAGATTTAATTGTTTTAAATCCAAGAAATCGAGTTTGGTAAAAAGCGCTGTCAGTAAAGGTGCAGATTCCGTATTGATTTCATCTGTTTTTACATCTGCAAAAAGGTCACCGCTTAGCGATAGTAAATTGGGTAATAATTCGTCATTCAAATTACCGGAAAGTGAAATATCTGAATTCAACTTACCTTTTAAAATTTGGGCAATTGGTGCTAAAGTTTTGAACAATTCCAAAGATTTAAACGTTTCTGCAATACCCAATTGATTCAAATCCAACTTCATTTTAAAGGTTGGAATCTCATTCTTTGTAGAAACTTCTCCGTTAAAGGCCATTTTACCTCCAAATAAGCCAGATGTCATATTGCTCAAAGTGGCCGTCTCGTCCTTAATTTTTAAAACTCCGTTTACGTCATTCAAAACGATATCATCATAAAGAACCTGTTTAGCCGAAGCATTGATGGTGGCGTCTAAAAATGAAGGTATTTTTATTTTATCCGCAGAAGAAGTTGCCACAGTACTTTCGGTGGACTTCACTGGAGATGGAGATTCGGAGGTCGTATCTGCCGACATAAAATCATTAAGGGCAAAAGTGTTCGATTTTAAATTAAAATTACCTTCCACCTTTTCATCGTTGAACATAAACCCGAGAAGGTTATTGATTGTTCCAGTAGCATTAAAATCAGTTTTACCGGTTGTTCCGTTCAAGCTATTTAGGGTCACTGTTTTCGGGTTGAACGTCAAGCGAGCTGTAGTAAATTTTACAGGATTTGCAAGATCGGAAGAGTTATATTCGAAATTGTCCACACTTAAACTTCCTATTGTATTCGTCTTTTCATATTGTTTTTTCTCGACGGAAGCCATGTCAAAGGCAGTGGTTACATCGGCCTTAAGCAGGCCTTTTAAATCGTACCCTGCAGGAACAGGATAGGCTTGGGAAATATTGGCCAGATGCATGGTACCAGCGACATGTGCATTTACCTTTGTATTCCCCATAAGTTCGGTAATCTTGGAAGTAAGATTGAACTTATCTTCATCAATCATAAAAGAAGCCTTATTGATGTCAACATATGTATCTTCAGTGACTCCGGTCGTATTATTGATTACAATATCCAAGAACACATTACGCACCGCTTTGGGTAAATCAGGATATTTAAACGATGCGTTATCAGATTTTACTTCTATATTAAACTTAGGTATATGGGTATCATCAACAATACCGTTAAAATTTCCGTTCAAAGTAAAGTCACCCGTAGTAGTGACATCTTGAATATTCTTGGAGTAGGTTTCTGGTATGACTCCTAAAAAGTTTTTAAAATCTGATGAAGGTGTTTTAAAGGTGAGGTCTACCTCTTGATTGTTTTCGTTCACGATTACAAAACCATCAAAAACCAAGGGCAATTGGTTAACAAGGGCTTCGTTCTTTAAAAAGGAATATTTATTCTGATTTAGATCTATCCCTATCAGAGCATCTAGTTTCACTTTATTTCTATTCAGATAGTTGACACTATCCATTTCCAAAGAAACCAAGGCATCAGTATGGGTATCCAATTCTGAAGTCGCCAAAGATAGGTCCCCAGTACCTGTATGCTGTATATCATCTACCATCAAAGTAATTCCGGTAGACTTGTCGGTATAATGCACTATTGAATTTGAAATCTCGTAAGACTGAAGGTCTAAGGTGAAGCCATCGGAGCTCGTCGATTCAGTGGGAGTAGAGGTTTCACTTTCTAAAGCAATATCGTAATTGGCATTTTCATCTTTATCTACAACTACATTTAAAAATGCACCTTCTAGATTAAAGTTTTTAATACCGATTGGCTCTCCCGCGCTCTTGAACAATTCCATAATCCCCATGGTAAGGCCTAATTCATTCGCCTTAAACAACGTATCTCCTTCAAAAGGAGCTTTATTGATCAGCACAACATCTTTAAACTGTACTTCGGCATTCGGAAAATTACTGAAAAGACTTAAATCCGCTTCCGAAAAATCTAGGGTAGCATTTACGTTCTTATTGACATTGTTTTTAACAATATCCCCAATTTTAGCTTCCAAAAAAAAGGGAGCAGCAATTAAAATCACTATAATCAACCCTAAAACGACTCCGACAATTTTTAATATCTTCTTACCCATAAAACTATTTTAACTTCTGTGTTAATTTATCCTATTCCACTACGCTATCCAACTCCAATTCTTCATTTGGCTTTAGATTAAAACGCTTTCTTAATATATATACGAATAAATACAGGAAAGGGGTGTCGAAAAATGCTATAAAAATCTTAAAAATAAATCCGCTTACTACCAGACCAAAGAACAATTCCCATGGCAACACCTCAAAAACGCATAGTAGACCCACCACCGTAAACGTATCCAAAAACTGTGAAAGAAATGTGGAGAAATTATTTCGCAACCACAAATACTTACCTTTCGTGACTTTTTTCCAAAAGTGGTAAATCGCTACATCGACATATTGGGCCAATAAGTAGGCGATCATCGATGCCAAAACGGCTATTGGCGATAAGGCAAAGACTTGTGTAAATGTTTTATCTCCTATTGGCGAGGAAGGAATAGCCGGAGCAGCTTCAGCCACCAAAATAATACCCATTGAAAATAGGGAAGCGAATATGCCGGCCGTTACGATTTGATTGGCCATTTTTCTTCCATAAATTTCAGAAATGAGATCCGTAATCAAAAAGGTAATGGGATAAGGCAAAATGCCAACGGAAACCTCAAACAAGGAAACTCCGAAAACAGTGAATTCGCCGAAAGGGTTCCAATAAAAAAATTTTTGAAAAATAAGATTAGAAACAACCAAAGAAGTTATGAACAGCGCTCCCAAATACAAGTAAATACGTTGTGCCAGTTTCTTATCCTTTACTGTCATTCGTTATTTGATATCAAGAGCAAAGGGCATTCTCGCCTGTATGCCCTTTCGTTCTTGAAAGGCTTTAACTTCCTCTAAAATTCGAAAAGCTTCATCACCAATCTCTGCTTTGACCAAATTGTTTTTGATTTTGACCGAAGCTCCTTCCAAATCCTCCATAAAGCGTTCGAAACCACTTTTATATTTAGGGAATTTCTTTACTCCATACGTGTCCAAATCAGCCATTTCAGCGGCACTTGCGATCGCATCGTCTAAATTACCCAACTCATCTACCAAACCGATGTTCAGTGCTTCGGAACCGCTCCATACCCTGCCTTGAGCAACACTGTCCACTTGTGCCATGGTCATATTACGGCCTTCGGAAACACGTTTTAAAAAGGTTTGATAGGTATCTTCTATACTTTCTTGAACCTGATCTTTAAAGCTATCCTGTATCGGCTCAAACAACGAATACTCAATAGAATTTTTATTCGTCCCAACCTGTTCTGCATTTACACCTATGTTATCGGCAAGTTCACTCATATTGGGAACAGCGCCAAAAACACCGATAGAACCCGTTATTGTGGTTGGCTCTGCAAAGATTTTATTGGCTCCGGCCGCAATATAATATCCACCCGAAGCGGCCACATTACCCATAGAAACTACAACAGGCTTTATTTTTTTAGTGAGTTCCACTTCCCTCCAGATAATATCGGAAGTCAGCGCACTACCGCCAGGTGAGTTTACCCTAAGCACGATCGCCTTTACCTTGTCATCTTCACGCGCATTGATCAAGGCTTCGTTTATGATTCCTTGGCCAATAACATCAGGACCGCCTTCCCCATAGAAAATTTCACCTTGGGCGAATACCACGGCAATTTTACCATCACCCGATTTTAACGTTTTCTTATTCGAATATGTCACATAGTCTTCTAAAGTAATGTAATCAATATCAGTGTTTTCGTCAAGTTTTAATCGGCTCGCCAATTTAGATTCATATTGATCATAGAAAACAACATCGTCTATAAGTCTAGTGTGTTTGGCGTATTCTGGCGTTCTTCCCCCCAGGGTATCCGCAATGATATTTAAATTTTCGTCCGATATCCCACGGTTCCCTGCAATTTCGTCAACCATCGCCGACCATAAAGACCCCAATAATTCGGACAATTGGGTTCTATTGGCTTCACTCATGGAATCTTGCAGATAGGGCTCAACCGCGCTTTTATATTTACCGTGACGTATGACTTCCATTTTTACTCCGGACTTTTCCTGTAATTCCTTCAAGTAAAGTACTTCTGTAGACAAACCCTTAAAATCTAACGCACCTACCGGGTTCAGGAACACAGAATCTGCCACACTTGCCAAATAATAATCACGTTGCATATAAAAATCTGCATACGTATAAATAAACTTTCCGTCAGATTTAAAATCTTGCAAGGCTTGTCTTATCGCTTGAGTCTGTGCGAGCCCTGCCATAATGAAATTATTATTGATACTGATGCCTTTAATACGATCATCGGTTTTAGCTACCTCAATTGCCTGAATTATCTCATCTAATCCTTGGGACTGCTCAAAAATTCCGGAAAACGGATCAAGCTCATTGGTGCCCACATAATCTGAAATAGGCCGCTTCAACTGAAGTTCAAGTATAGAATTATCCTTTACACTAACTGTATCTTCACTACCTCCAACCAGACTGATAAAAATAAAAAACATGACAAAAACGATTCCAAAAGCAAATAAGGAACCTAAAATGGATGCTAACAAATTTCTTAAAAAATTCATGCAATTCTTTCTTTTAAATAGTCGACAAAGATAACCAAAGTGAATATGTTTTGTTTATTTTGTTCCAATATTATGGGAGTGTACAAATCAGCGTTTTTATCCATTGGGAGTAATCTAGGGAACCGGCGATTCCTTTTACAAAAAGCTATTTTCGAAATCGGTAAAAAAGCCGGTGAGATTAAACAAATATCTGCCCTTTACGAAACCCCCGCTTGGGGTTTTGAAGCCGAAGATTTTTTAAATGCCTGTATAGAGATCCAAACCTTATTGACTCCCGAAGAATTATTAACTACAATTTTAGCGATAGAGGCTGATTACGGCAGAAAGAGAGGCGAACTCCAAGGTTACCAAAGCAGGACATTGGACATTGATATCATTTACTACGAAAAAGAAATCATTGCAACAGAACGGTTAACGGTACCCCACCCCAGGATGCAGGACCGTAAATTCATCTTAAAACCCTTAGCGGATATTTTGCCACAGTTCTACCATCCTATCCTGAACAAGGACACGAGAAACCTTTTACAAGAATGTAAAGATAAAAGTGTCATAGAAAAAATGAACATACAACTGTTCAAAAATCGACATTCACTGTTCGCAAGCTTAGAGTATTTGGCCATTGAAGGAAACATTGGCGCCGGAAAAACTACGTTAGCAACCAAAATAGCTGAAGACTTCAATGCTAAACTGATCCTTGAAAGATTCGCAGAAAACCCTTTTCTCCCCAGTTTTTATGAAGACAAGGCCCGATATGCCTTTCCTTTGGAAATGTCCTTTTTAGCAGATCGCTATCAACAGTTTACCGAAGACACCAGTCAACTGGATCTTTTTAAAAGTTTTATGGTGAGCGATTACGATATTTACAAATCGCTCATTTTTGCCAAGGTGACTTTACAACAGAACGAATTTGATCTGTACCGTAAATTGTTCAATTTTATGTACAAGGAGGTCAAGAAACCAAAAATATACGTCTATCTATATCAAACTACAGAGCGTTTACTACAACAAATAAAACAGCGTGGAAGGGACTACGAACAAACTATCGAACTCTCTTATTTAGAGAAAATAAATCGTGGATATTTTGATTTTCTACGAACTTACCCTAAAGAAAACCAATTAGTTATAAATGTAAGCGATATAGATTTCGTAAGGGTCGATAACGATTATGAAACGGTGCTGACCCGCATTGAAGACTTTGCCCTTTCATTTTAGATAAATAGATATTCACTCTATTTCTTGCATAAATGAAAAGGATTTGCTTTATTGTGCCTGCATAAACGCAACTAACTAACTCAAACTATACTCAAAACCTGATTTAACGATCAGGTTTTTTTATGCGTTTAATTTACTCCAACAATCCCACACCACAATCCCCACGCTAACGGCAATATTCAAGGAATGCTTTGTTCCAAATTGGGGAATTTCCAATACCTCATCGCTATTAGAAACCACATTCTGAACAACTCCCTTTACTTCATTCCCAAAAATAAGCACCTGCTTTTTGCTCTTGTCAAGGGTATATGAATTCAGCAGTGTGGCATTTTCCGCCTGTTCAACAGAAATGATGTGACCACCTTCAGCCTTTAATCTTTCTACCAAATCAATCGTATTCTCTACATATTCCCAATCCACACTGTCCGTAGCGCCCAAAGCCGTTTTATGGATATCCTTATGCGGGGGCTGCGCCGTAATACCGCACAAATAAATTTTTTCGACCAAAAAGGCATCGGCCGTCCTAAATACCGAACCAATATTGTTCAAGCTTCGAATATTGTCCAACACAATAATAATAGGAGTTTTACCAGCTTGCTTAAACGCTTCTACATCTATTCTATCAAGCTCCTCATTTCTTAATTTCCTCATACGTCCTTTTTCTTAAAATCTTTAGTGGGTCCCAATGATAAACTTATCCTCAAATATCAACAATGATTTAAAATCCATAGATTAAATCATATTTTCGTGAAGGTGCAAAATTAATGAGTTAAAGACAAAGTGGCGGATAAAAGCAAAACAAAAAAGGTAACCCCTTTAATGAAACAGTACAATGCCATCAAGACAAAATATCCTGATGCCTTGTTGCTTTTTCGTGTGGGCGATTTTTATGAAACATTTGGTGAAGATGCCGTAAAAGCATCCCGTATTTTAGGGATCATCTTAACCAATAGAAACAATGGCGGCGAACGAACTGAACTTGCTGGTTTTCCCCACCACTCGTTGAACACCTATTTGCCAAAGCTGGTAAAAGCAGGGCAGCGTGTAGCCATTTGCGACCAACTTGAAGACCCCAAACAAACCAAGACCATCGTTAAAAGAGGCGTTACCGAATTAGTCACTCCTGGGGTGGCCATGAACGATGATATTTTAAGCGCCAAATCGAACAATTTTCTCTGCGCGGTTCACTTTGGAAGGAAAAAAATAGGTATTGCCTTCGTCGATATTTCCACTGGTGAGTTTTTAACTTCAGAAGGCAACGAAGAACAAATCGATAAGTTGCTCCAAAATTTTGCGCCTAATGAAATTCTACTCTCAAAAACCCATAAAAAAGAGTTTCTTGAGGTATTCGGCAAAAACCATCATCTTTTCTATTTAGAGGACTGGGTATTTCAAGAAGATTATGCCCTTGAAAACCTTACGGCACATTTTAAAACCAAAACCCTAAAAGGTTTCGGCGTTGATCACTTAACCCATGGCATTATAGCCGCAGGAGTAGTCTTGCACTATTTAGGGGAGACCCAACACCGTCAATTACAGCATATCTCAAAATTGCAACGTATTGCCGAAGATGATTTTATTTGGATGGACCGGTTCACCATTAAAAATTTAGAGCTTTACCATTCTACCAACATCAATGCGGTAACCCTTTTAGATGTTATTGATAAGACGATCTCCCCAATGGGTGGGCGAATGATAAAAAGATGGCTGGCACTACCCTTGAAAAATCTTGAGAAGATAAAAAGAAGACAACAAATCGTTTCGTTTTTGTTCGATCAAGAAGAAATCCTTGAAAAATTTCAGCACCATATTAAACAAATGGGCGATTTGGAGCGTCTAATCTCAAAGGTTGCCACAGGAAAAGTGAATCCGAAAGAGGTCGTACAGCTTAAAAACTCGCTTGAAGCCTTAATCCCAATAAAACAGTTGGCCACTGCTTCCAAGAACGAATCTTTGGCATTAACCGGAGACCAACTTCATTCTTGCGACCTATTACGGGCCAAGATCAAAGAAATGCTTAGTGAGGATGCCCCGGTGAATATTCTAAAGGGAAGCACCATTGCCAAAGGATTTTCTGAAGAGTTGGATGAACTTAGAGGCCTGGCCAAATCAGGTAAGAACTACCTGAACGCTATGCTAGAACGGGAAACCACAGCAACCGGTATTAGCTCTTTAAAAATAGCCTCCAATAATGTCTTTGGCTATTATATCGAAGTGCGAAACACCCATAAAGATAAAGTTCCAGATACCTGGATCCGCAAACAGACCCTAGTCAATGCAGAACGTTATATTACAGAAGAATTAAAGGAATACGAAGCAAAGATCTTAGGTGCCGAAGATCGTATTTTAAGTTTAGAACAGCAGTTGTTTTCCCAATTGGTCGTTTGGATGCAGGAATACATCACTCCCGTACAGAACAACGCTCACCTTGTGGCGCAATTGGATTGTCTTTGTGGATTCTCCCAACTGGCGAAAGAAAATGGATATCACTGTCCCGAGCTTAATGATTCCACCGACCTTGAGATTACCGATGGGAGACATCCTGTAATTGAAAAACAACTACCCCTTGGTGAACTTTATGTTACCAATGATTTGCAGTTAGACCGAACCAACCAACAGTTTATAATGATTACCGGGCCAAATATGAGTGGTAAATCGGCGTTATTGAGACAAACTGCATTGATTGTACTTTTGGCTCAAATGGGAAGTTTCGTACCTGCCGAGAATGCTAAAATCGGCGTTGTAGATAAAATATTCACCCGTGTTGGCGCAAGTGACAATATTTCTATGGGAGAATCTACGTTCATGGTAGAAATGAACGAAACCGCCTCAATCCTTAACAATTTATCGGAACGGAGTTTGGTCTTGTTGGATGAAATCGGTAGAGGTACCAGCACCTATGACGGTATCTCGATTGCATGGGCCATTTCAGAATATCTTCATGAACATCCAGCAAGGGCAAAAACCATGTTCGCCACCCATTACCATGAGTTGAACGAAATGACCAATACTTTTAATCGCATCAAAAACTTCAATGTAGCTGTAAAAGAATTAAAGGACAATGTTCTTTTCCTGAGAAAATTAGTACCGGGTGGAAGTGAACATAGCTTTGGTATTCACGTGGCAAAAATGGCGGGTATGCCCCAACAGGTCATTCAAAAAGCCAATAAGATTTTAAAGAAACTCGAAAACTCCCACTCCAATGGAGAGTTGGGCGACCAACTGAAGAGTAACCAGAATGAGATGCAACTGAGCTTTTTCAATTTAGACGACCCTCTTTTAGAAGAAATCAAGGAAGAAATTACCCATTTGGATATCGATACCTTAACTCCCGTAGAGGCATTAATGAAATTGAACGAGATTAAACGATTGCTTACCAAGAACAAGAAAGCGACTTCTTAAAATTTTTTATTTCTTTTGATCATATTTACTTTGCATTTTACAGAATTGTATTAAATTTGCACCCGCATCTTTTAAGAGATGCATGTTCTTAACCATGCGAAAATAGCTCAGTTGGTAGAGCGCCACCTTGCCAAGGTGGAGGTCGCGGGTTCGAATCCCGTTTTTCGCTCAAGAAAACGCTGCTTGTCAGCGTTTTTTTATTCCAATGCCAAGTTTGCTCGAGTGGTGGAATTGGTAGACACGCCGGACTTAAAATCCTGTGACCATCTGGTCGTGCGGGTTCAAGTCCCGCCTCGAGTACTGAAAAAAAAGACTTAATTAGCTGAAATATTGCTTTTTAAGTCTTTTTTGTTTTCATGATTGCACGAGTTTAAACTTCATCTTTTTGCGCTAAACAATAATTTTAATGAGCCGTATTTGATGAACATTCAATTTAACTTTATTTAAAATTAAAAACGTACCTACACCTGTGTTTTTCGTATCGGTATGAATATCGCTTAATGAGCGGGTAAAACTATTGATGCATTCTAAATCATACCGTGAATTTTAGGCACAGGCCCAAAAAAGATATGAAATCAAACCAATACTATACTGGCACGGGCTTTATTAGCTACTAATGGACCAAGCTATGTATTTGTAAAAAGAACTGGTTATTCTAATTGAAGCATGCAACATTTTTAAACCGAATTATTTTGTATTATAGAAAAAAACATGGAAGAGGTTTTACCTATCAAACTGAGAAGGGAAAAACGATTAAAGACGTCAAATTAAGAGCATATTTCGACTCATTGGTCATTCCGCCTGCTTGGACAGCTGTGGAAATAAACGAGGACAAGGCTGCAGATTTATTGGTAACCGGACGGGATGCAAAAAATCGTAAACAATACATCTACCATCCGGAGTATAGGGCCGGTCAAAATGCCAAAAAGTTTGATCGAATTATAGATTTTGCGGATAACCTGGAGCATATGAGAAGGGTTACCGGTCAACATTTACGTAAAAAGAAACTATCCAGAGAAAAAGTATTGGCCACTATGTTACGCCTATTAGAATCCGCTTTTTTCCGTCCTGGCAATGAATCGTACTCAAAAGAAAACAAAACGTATGGGTTGACCACCTTACGAAGTAAACATTTAACGATTGAAGGCGATGAAATCATATTTCACTATAATGGTAAGTCTGGTCAAGAACAGGAAAAACATATTGTAGATAAGAAATTAGCGCGGATCGTTCAACAAATAGACGATATGCCCGGCTATGAAATATTTAAATATCTTGACGAGAACGATCAAATCATCGATGTTAAGAGTGATGATTTGAACGAATACATTCATGAGGTGATGGGCTACGACTTTTCAGCTAAGGACTTTAGAACGTGGGCAGGAACGATGATTGCCGCCATTGCTCTGGACGAGTTGGGAGCGGTAGACAAAATGGAACAAAAACTGTTGGACAAAAATATAAAAGAAGCCGTAAATCGTGTCTCAGAGCGATTGGGCAACACCCCTTCGGTAGCTAGAAGTTCTTATATCGATCCACGTATTTTAGATGATTATATAGAAGGGCGTACACTCAAGTATTTCGAGAAAGAAATAGACTTATTATTGAAAAAGGTCGAGAATCTTTCTAAAGAGGAAATAGGTGTTCTATGTATGTTGAGAAACAATCTCAAAAAGTCAAAACGCAGTAATTAACCCCCTTAGGTATGCATAAGTTATTATGTGCCAACAGCATAGCCAAATTAAAAATCCAAGGAGGAATTACATCTACCCATTATACAATTTAGGATACAGCATCAACTTAGGTAAAACTACTTTCGAGCCACATCTTCTAGAATAAAATTTTCTATGGATCTATTATGCTTTTTATGTAAAACAGAAATATCTCCCGTTGTTTCGAAAATCACAGCTTTTACTTCTGAAAGTTCCGTCACGTTCGCTTCCCGTAACTTTGCCCTCAAATCAGACTTCGCCACTCTCCCTTTTCTCAAGTTATCCTCTAAAATTATGGGTCCGTCCATTAAAAGAAGTGGTTTATTATCCATAACTTTCTTCACATGATCATTTCTACGAATATAAGCGGCCCCTATCTGTAGCAAATAAACCGTAATAGTCCCTACAATACCATACATTAAATTAACCGATTTCGAGAGAATAGTCGTAGCTATAATCGAGCCGACCGCCACAGTCATTGCAAAGTCAAAGCTTGACATTTTAGAAAAACTCCGCTTACCACATATACGGGTCATTACTATCACCGTTACATATATCCCTATTGCAGAAATAATTATGGCCCCTAAGCCATCATAGGTAAATTCAAACCATTCTTTCATACCACTGTTTTTTTAATTAACCATACCTTTTTGACCTAAAATTTTTCGCCTTACCTCTGCATTAACCAAATTCTTTTGCCGACACTATCTTGATTGCAGCATGGATTAATCCATCTTTCATTTACTAATTGATAAAAAAATGGCTATTCATTCCATCTGGATCAATTGGTTTGATTTATAGCAACTTATCTAAAGTTATGGGTAAGTCTCTCACACGTTTTCCCGTTGCTTGGTAAATAGCATTGGCAATTGCTGAAGCTACCCCAACGAGTCCTATTTCTCCCAATCCTTTTGCGCCTAATGGGTTTACAATATCATCTTCCTCCTCGACAAAAATAATATCGATATTCTGCACATCTGCTTGTACGGCCACATGATATTCCGCTAAATTAGCGTTCATGATTCGACCGTTTCTACTATCTACCATACCCTCTTCCTCAAGAGCCATTCCAATACCCCAGGTAATCGCCCCTAACAATTGACTTTCTGCGGTCTTCGGATTTATTATCTTACCCCCTGCAACGGCTGTTACGACCCGGGGCACCGATATCATGCCTAGATCCTCATCCACATTTACTTCGACCATTACACAAGAATGTGCAAAACAGGAATACTCATCGCGTTCATCTTCAGGCTCCAAAGACAACGTGGCTTCGAGTTGAGGTGTATTAGAACCCTTTAAAAGACTTTCATATGAAAAAGAAGATCCGTTTTTAAGTTTGATAAAACCATTTTCGAAAATAGCTTTACTGATATCGACACCTTTAAAACTTTCTGCATGAAGGGATGTTGCCAAATTCCATAACTTATTCCTTAAGGCCATACATACCGCTTTAACCGCAGAACCCACTGATGAAACCGTATAGGAACCTCCTTCAATGGGAGCTTTTACCAAAGTAGTATCTCCTAATTCAAAAGAAGTTTCATTCATAGCAACACCCATTGTTTCTGACGCAATTTGTGTCATTACGGTGTAGGTACCCGTTCCTATATCGGCAGTACTTGAACTAACCGTCAAATGACCTTTCGAGTTTAGAACCGCCTTTGCAGCAGATTTTTTTTGCATCGCTTCCCAAACACCCGTGGCCATTCCATAACCTACCAGCTGATGCCCCTTTTTATTTGAACGAGGGTTTATGACCCCTTTCTTCCAACCAAACGTATCGGCTGCACTTTGGTAACATGCCTTGAGTTCCTTGCTAGAAAAAGGTTTTTCTTCGTTTTGGTCCTTATCAGCATAGTTCAACAAGCGAAATTCTAAAGGATCGATGTTCGCTTTCATCGCTAATTCATCTATGGCACATTCCAATGCAAACATTCCAGTAGTTCCTCCAGGTCCTCTCATATCACAGGCCGTATACATATCGACGGGAACCAGTTGGTAATCTAAGCTTACATTTTCACAGTAATACATTAAACCCGACCAGCTGACCACATCTTCACTGAATTTTTCAAAGACGGAGGTTTCGCCATAGGCGCGATGAAAAATAGATCGAAGCTTACCATTGCTGTTACAGGACATTTTTAGATGCTGAATACAGGACGGTCTATGACCAAACGAAAACATTTGACTACGGGTCAGCTCAACCTTAACCGGCGACCCTAAAACCTTACTGGCCATAGCGGCCAAAAACAACTGATATTGTGGTCTAAGCCCTGATCCAAAACCTCCTCCTAAAAACGGCGAAAGAACACGTACCTGTTCAGGTTTCAAGCTAAAGATTCCGCAAATGTATTCTTGACTGGAATTGACCCCTTGGATCTTGTCATAAATAGTGAAACTTTCTTCTGCATCGTTCCAACTAGCGACGGTAACATGAGGTTCCATCGGATTATGAAAATGTCGGGGCTGGCTATATTGAACATCTATTTTAATCTCAGCCGCATTGAAGGCCGATCCCGCATCGCCACGATCATGAGGTGGATCCTGAACATCGTCATGGGTGGCGCTCTTGATGTTATCTTGTATATTGATTATAGCCTCTTCAGCAGAATAAGAAACCTTAATCAAGTTCGCCGCATACCTAGCGGTTTCAAAATCTACGGCGACGACTAACGCAATGGGTTGACCATTGTAAAGAATTGCATCATTATATAGTGGTCTGAAGGGATTTCCCGGAGGAGACAAAGGATCGGTATAATCTGAATTTATTTTAAGGTTTTTAGGAATATTAAAATGTGTGAACACCTCTAAAACACCCGGCACCTCAAGCGCTTTTTTATAATCCATTTCCCGAATGGTTCCTTTGGCGATGGAACTACAGACCACATACCCATGAAGTAAATTTTCAGGCCTTACCTCACCGGCATACATTGCCCTACCGGTAACCTTTTCTCTACCGTCAACCCTATCTGTAGATTTTCCTATGTATTGTGTATTAAGTTCCATATTATCTATCTCTTGCTTCTATTAAAGCCCTAACTATCGTCTTTTTCGCCAATTCAATCTTAAAATCATTGTGACCGAAACCCTGTGCTCCTTCCATTAATCCTTCCGCCATTTCTGTAAAGATTTCTTTTGTGGCCGATTTGCCCTTGAATTTTTCCTCAACTTTCGGTAAACGCCAAGGCTTATGCGCTACACCGCCGACGGCAACTCGTAGCTCTTTAATACTACCACCTTCCAACTCTATACCACAGGCTACAGAAATTAAGGCGAAGGCATAGGAAGGCCTATCGCGAACTTTTAGATAGGCGAAATTTTGCGAAAACCCTTTTTTAGGCAGCTCAATGCCCGTAATGATTTCGTCCGCTTTTAAATTCGTATCCTTTTCAGGAGTGTCTCCCGGCAGCCGATGGAAATCTAAAATGGAGATTTGCCTTTTACCTTCTTTACCTTCTACAGTAATCTTTGCGTTAAGCGCCGCTAGGGCAACACACATATCAGACGGGTGTGTAGCAATACATTGTGCGCTCGTGCCTAAGATAGCATGTATTCGGTTGAATCCCTCGAGAGCTGAACACCCACTACCTGGTTCTCTTTTATTACACGGAGTTGTCGTATCGTAAAAATAGTAACAACGGGTACGCTGCATTAAGTTTCCTCCGTTAGTCGCCATATTACGCAACTGTGTGGATGCTCCAGAAAGAATAGCTTTAGACAACAGAGGATACCTTTGCTCAACCTCTTTGTGATAAGCAGTCTCCGCATTCGTGCTCAGTGCTCCAAGAATCAGTTGTCCATTTTGTCCATTTTTTATCCCCGATAAATCGAGTTTATTGATATCGATCAATACCGTTGGGTTTTCTACCCTATATTTCATAAGATCAATAAGGTTCGTTCCTCCAGCTATTAATCTCGACCGTTCATTTTCAGAAGAATTGACAACTTCATGTATCGTATCTGCCTGTATTAAATCGAAATTATTCATCGCCTTTATTTTTCAAGATTAATTTTTCGGCCACTTTATAAATATTGGAATAAGCACCGCAGCGACAGATATTTCCACTCATTAAATCACGGATTTCCTCTGGAGAATTTCCTTTTTCCATGTTCATCAGCCCCACCATCGACAAGATTTGACCTGAGGTACAATAACCACACTGAAATGCATCTTTCTCTATGAAATCACGTTGAACAGGATGTAAATCTCCATTCTTTTCAAGACCTTCAATGGTGGTGATCTCTTTACCTTGCTGCATGTTAGCTAAGGCAAGGCACGAATTAATGGCTTTTCCTTCTATCAAAACCGTACAAGCTCCACATTGACCATGATCACAGCCTTTCTTTGTTCCCGTTAAGTTCAACTGATCCCGCAGAACATCCAACAGTGTGGACCATGGTCGTATTTCAAGGTTATACTGTTTTCCGTTTATGGATAATTCAATTTTTCCTTTATGAACTTCTTCGGTCATAGTGTCTTTGTATTTAAAAACTTGAAATTATGGTTCTTATAAGAGCCTAAGTAGCCCTAAAAAATCAATTGTTGACTACATGACGGTATCAATTTATCTATATAAAGCTTTTAAACCCATAGTGGTAGTAGTTGAGTCAAAATCAAATCCTATTCTGTTACTATCTTAATGGTAATATGATGACCTTTTCTATAATTAAATATTGAATTTTGATAGTTAGACATCACATAAAGGGCTGGAAAATAATTTCCCATTACACGCATGCGTTGTTAAGCGGAAAAATTGCTGCCCATTTAGAAAATAATTTAATACCATCGCATTGGCCTGAAACGCTAACCGCTATAATTAACCACGATGACCGAATAGAGGATTTTGACAGTGCCAACTATCTTACCGAAGCTGGAACGCCAAGAGATTTTACGATGGACGGCGGTTCTACCAAAGATGCAGTCGAACATGCGGCCAATCTTTATCGTTCTACCCTACAGAAATCGCAATGGATTTCAATTTTAGTATCAAGGCATTTGGAGTTCCTATATCAAGATTTAGAAGATAACGAAATGAAAAAGTTAGTAAAGCACATGCATGCCAAACGTAAAGAACAACGGAAACTGTACGGTATAAATCTTGACATTGAAAATCGGCTTTATAATATTCTACTATTTTGCGATCGATTGTCGTTAATCATCTGCGGCGATGAAATACCTGAGACCGGCAGAAAGCTAGAAATAAACAAAACGATCAACAATACTACCTACTTCATTGCTAAGAATGAAGATAGTTCTTTCTCAATAACACCATGGATTTTCTCCTCTGACCATTTCGAAGTTGATTTTGAATATAAAATTATTGAACAGACAACCTTTAGTTCTAACAAAGAACTTGAAAAAGAAATTAAGGAAGCTAAAGTGCTGCTAAAACGAGTAGCGTTTAGAAAATAGGTACACCGGCCATCTTATTAAATCTTTAATAGATAGTATTACATGAGGCCAAGGGCAGAGTGGTAATCTCTTTGCAAATACTACGAATCAAATAAAATGGATACACTTTTATCTATACGAACTGGTGTTCTCAGTAGTACCCTCGGTTAGTGAGTCTATCGTTATTTTTTGCTCCAATAGATTTTTACGGAATTCAGAAGGCTGAATACCATACTCTTTTTTAAAAACTTTGGACAGATAACTTTTACTCTTGTACCCTACTATGGAAGCAATTGTCGATAAAGAATTTTCACTGTTCGCAAGTAAAACCCTTATAAGTTCTAAACGTTTTTCGCTAACATAATCATTGACCGATTTACCAAAAACCTCTTGGAAACCTTGTTGTAGTTTTTTAGAGCTTAGCCCAACGTGAGATGCAATTTGTGAAATAGGTGGCAAATCCTCTAAATTGTCGTCTATTTCTCTTAAGGCTTTTTTAAGTAAATTCAACTCCGAACTTCGCAAAAGCGTTTTATTACCTTCTGATTTAACATCATCTTCAAATTGAACGATTTGCAGAACTAAAACCTTATAGGCCAATCCTTCCAAATGAATTTTTCGAACAAAATCATTGTTCTCGTACAGTTTATATTCCTTTAAAATTTCAGAACATTGAAGACTAAAAAAACCATCATGATAGAAGGTTTCTTTTGCATGAACATCTTTTATCAAATGACTCCATTCTTTAGTAGCACTATCAAGTTCACAGCTTATTTTTGACTGAAACCTATTTCTATCCAGTTCCAAACTAGTAAATAGGGTCTCATTTCCAGCCTTAAAACCTATCATATGACCGTGATGCGAAGAACTTGCCACGATAGCATTCTTATATTGCGGAATGTCATGCCGCGTAGGTTCATTCAAGAATTTATGCCATATCTGCCCTTGTTGACAAACCAAAAATTTTACGGGATGGACTTCATCAACTGAAAATTCAATTTGAGTATCCTCCAAAAAATTACAGTTATATTGAATTAAGCCCAGTCCATCGTCAAAATCGATACCCGTTACATTTCCATGCCCATACCTTGCCGGTATTACAACCGTATATATCTTACAATTTTCTTCGTACGTTGTGTTCATTTCGTTAGCAAGGTCACAAATAACATCTTTAAAAGGAAGTGAGCTAATAGCAAAATTATTCATGCCTATTTTGACTTTAGATTAATGTTTAAAAGAAAAGTAAACTATTTCGTTCGTGGTCGATCCCGATTATATCATTTTACCCGCACTGTAAACAATACGGTTAAGACTATGATTTAAGTTAATGTTTTATTAGTGGACCATACCCTATATTTTGAAATATTATGCATGGCTCTTACCGCTATATAATTTTCAACAGGAAAACCACAAGGGTTATTTAACGTAGATATTCGAGCAAATTAACCCATTTTATTGTTTCCCATTAAAACTCGATACGAATTTGATGTATCATGTACAATGGTTCAGAATACTCTATTATGAACATTTTAATAATCTTACCCTATATTCATTGTATTAGTACGAATAATTTGAGTTCGCACTATTATGTTGAATTGCAATCTATTTTCTGAACTTCCCAAGGCATTTATATCTCCATTGTGGTTTCTAACTATTTTACTGTAAATAGACAATCTAATTGCTCCTGACTCAAAATAAAATTTGATATATAACTTTAGAACATAGGCGGCGGTTTTCAATAAGGTAGCTTCACAGCTTGACACATATATCATTTATAATAGCACCATAATAATAAGTTCGGACATTCCTGAAGTTGAACTATCGCGAATTACCAGTATAGGTGGATATGTTCTAGAAAATTGGGATCGGAAGCATACTGTTATCAACAGTATGCAAACGATTCAATCTAGTGCCAAAGAAACTTCTAAAGGGAATTCAATTTTTGTACGGAGCTTCTGTCGAACAATATATTAGTAACCCTTATAGGACAAGCCTAACATCCTATTGACACCACGGATCTCAGCTGTGCTGAAATCAGTTATATGATAGGGTTTTCAAGCCTCGGTTATTTTTCTAAATTCTTCATCATTAGATTTGGCATTTCACCCAACCTGATAAGAAATTCTTAGCTATAAAAATTTATGAGAGTCGCTTATTATTAAAAAATATGAGGTTTGATGAAAAATTAATCATTTCGCTCCTGAGAGGTGTTTGCCAAAGGATGATCATCTTTTCTCAGACCCACAATTTTAATAATATTGATAATGGTATTGTACAACATTAAGACTACCACCACCAATGCCGAACTTAGTAATGTACTTACCCCCAAAGTAATATAATAGATGATAGTAAACCAATTGGAGGGAATATTATCACTTTCCGTTACCGGAAGATTGAAAAGTAAGAAAAACAGTAAGGATGCTATGAAGATTACGGTATCGAGTTTCGCTATCTGCATGATGTGCAAATAATGGTCATCTTTAAGATTGGATTCGGTACCCGAACTTACACCTAAAAGGGTAAGCATCAATGCCAGAATAGTTGCTGAAGCCAAAACAATGGTGTTGCAGAGCGTGTTCAACCCCGTAAGACTTGATTTGATCAATATTTTAGCTTCATAGCCACTTAGGTTACCCAAGAGGTATGTCCCTAATCCAATAATGGCCAAGGAGATGAACCCGCCTAAAATTGCTCTTTTCGTATATTTTGTAATCGTCATTTTAGTAGTGGTCTATATTTCAGAAGTTAAAGCTGCGTTGGTTCTATAATTCACTGTTCTACTATAAAGAAAAATAGAGGCGATGCAATTTGTATCATCTCTATTTCAATAAGCCTTAGGTGCATTTAGACAAGGCATTCCGTTCAATTTAGGGAATAGGGAACGTTGTGTGGCAAAAAAAGAAGCGCTTTATGAAAAGCGCTTCTTTTGGTTTTTTTAAGCTATAGCCTCTTTGTTAAGCCTACCCTGAGCTAACTTGTCCAACTTGTTGTCTGCATTATATTCTTCATCCAACGTTTCCTGTAATTTAGCCGCAATATTTTTATGCCCCAATTCTTTTGCATAGCGAACAGCTGTTCCGTATCCTGAAATTTCATAATGCTCTACTCTTTGTGCTTCAGCGATAAGGCCTGCGTCCATTACGCTGTCATCCTCCGCCTCTTCAATAAAACTTTCGGCTTCTTTGATAAGACCTTCCATTGCCTTACATTTCTCACCTGTTGGCTTTATACCCAATTCCTTACAAATTTTTTCCAAGCGCTCTTTCTGATTTTTGGTCTCTTCCAAATGATTTTTAAAGGCTTCCTTTAGTTTTTCGTCAGAAGAATTTTTTATCATTTTTGGCAAAGCCTTTATCAATTGTGTTTCGGCACTGTACAAATCTTTTATTTGATGTTCGAATAAGTCGTTCAAATTTTTCATAGCGTTCTATTTTATATTGTTTTACATAAAGTTACCCTTAACTTCCAAGAACTGATTGTCCGTTCGAATTATATAGTAGCTTTAAAAATATTACCTTGGGATGGTTTTATAATTTTCAGTTAAAACCATTTTTCACTCTTACAATCTTCATAACTTCTGACTTCATTTTTGAAATCATTCGTCCCATTTTTTTTAAGAATTGTTGGCCTTTCGAGCTATGGATGCATCGGAATTTATCTTTTCGTTGACGATACGTCTAATTTGCCGGGCTAATTTTCTTGGTGCTTCAAGAGGTATTAAATGGCCCACGTTCCCTATAGTTATAAGAGAAGGTCGTTTTAAATAAGGTAAAACCTCAGTATAAATAGCTTCAGGGGCTATTACAGGGTCATTTTTCGAAAAAATCAAATACGTTGGTACATTCAAATCCTTAATACGGTCGGCAATATTGTTTTGCATGCCTTTCAGAAGCCACCAAGACCATGTGGTTTCATCTATGCGCAACTGAGAGTCAACCGCATATTGAAATCGATTTTTGCGGATATTTTTTATAGCTGCTCCTTTAACGGTCTGTATTGCCTCATTTTTATCGGGATGTTTAAGCATCCGTTTTTTTTCAGTGGCGGACATCTTTTCTACGGTTGGTGGAGAAGGGGCTATCAATATAAGTTTAGTTGGCATTTTATCGCTCATAAGTTTGGAAGCGTACAAAACCAGTTTTGCACCCATTGAATGGCCACAAAGAATATAATTCTCCAATTTTAAATCAGCAATACATTGAATAATGTATTTGGAGTATTCGTATATCGAAGGTTCATTTAGGGGCGTTGTATTTCCAAACCCAGGTAAGGTCAGCAATATACAGGTGTGCTTTTTTTGAAGTCGTTTGGCCAACCACATCCAACTTCCACCATCTCCTCCAAAATAATGGACAAAAACAATGATTTTTTTTCCTTGACCAATAATTTGGTAATTGCATTCTTCAACCATGTTTGTATTCCATTAATTTAGTTTCAGCATCTTTCATTCTTTTTAAACGTGACAAAAAATTCAGTAACAACAACTTTAGAACAACAGGCACGTTAGCCTAAGAAATAATGAAAGCAGTCCGATTTTGCACCTGTGTTAATTGAAAGTTCAAGTAGTCTTTTAGCAATGAACATCCGTTTCTCATGAAGTAAACAGCGATTCTTTAATCGGCTGAGATTGAATAAGCCGGTTTTAATTTTTTCGATATAAATTTTTATTCTTAAAGGTTTTGTAACGCAGTTCCATAATTGACTTCAGAGGTTTTATTTACTTTTACTAGCCGCAAATGAGTGATTTCTTGCTTTCGGCACTCCTAATCCTTCTAAATTACAGTTTTGTTGTATTGTGGCCCAAAAGGGAACTCCTTTGCGTCAAATCTTATTCGTATAGAACTATGTTTTGGTAAATTGAGACTGTAAAAAAGAATTTCTTCCTTTGGTTGATATTCATTCAACAACAATCATGAAGTTTTAGCGAAGGAAAAAATTAAAACTCATCAACATGTAAAGGACTTCAATTATTTTCTCCTCATTGATCAAAACAATAAAATTGGCTTAGCTTATTATGATGTTGTTTACTATGAGATTTATTCATTGGTTCAATAAGAAATTCAGAATCGAAAGTGGTGTCTTGGCTCCCTAAGAAAATTCAACGTTTTGAAATGGTGATTTTATAGTGCTATAAATCTGCTCTTTAGGGATTTTCTGAAATTAAAGGAATCACGATAGTTATTAAATTTAATGAGCAAATCTCAAAGACCTGTACGAAATAACTTTACACCCTAATTATTATGACAATCAGAGATGTATACCCCGATAATAGAACTCGCCGAACGGCTGCATGGTATTCTACAATATAATAGGGATGCAGAGAAAAGTTTTGCATTTGCCTCTAAAAAATGTTATTCCAATGAATTAGCGGTTTACTTTGAAGGCATGTCTCGTCAACGAAAATATTTCGCGGAAGAGTTAAAACTTACCATCGATTCACTTGGTCATAATTTCAAAAGTTTAGAACACTCTACCAATAATAAAAGTATTTCTAAACACCATGAAAATAAAATAGCTGATAAAGATGAGGTAATGTTACAAGAATCCATTCTTCGAGAAAAAGCTGTTGTAAAAGAGTATGAAAGCCTATTGACCGATTTTATTATGCCCAAACCTACGGCCATTACCCTTAGGAATCAGATGCTAAAAATAGAGACCAATCTTGCTTTGATAAAAAGCTTATCAGATTTGAAAAAGAAGATGTTGGAATCTCTCTAAAATTTAAAAACTTAATATTTAAAACTGAGATATCGAGTACCGAGGGTAGCAAAAAATAAATTGATAATATAATTGTAACTACATTTTAAAATGGATTTAAAAATTAAGGGTAAAACAGCATTAATTACAGGTGGAGATTCTGGACTTGGAATAGAGACTGCAAAATTTTTAGTACGAGAAGGGGTCAATGTGGTACTTTCGGATAAGACCAATGGAAAAAAATTAAAAAATGCAGTTACACAAGTTGAGAAGGATTGCGAAAAAGGAGCAAAAGTGATGGGAATGGCCGCTGATATATCTAAAAATCAGGAAGTACTGGACATGGCCGACAGAATTGAAAAGGAATTTGGCGGAGCGCATATTATATTTCATTCGGCAGGTGCTCGTGGCGCTGCCGGTGATTTTTTAGAATTAACAGATGATGATTGGATGAAGACTATTCAGGTAGATTTAATGGGTGCTGTGCGCATTGCACGGGCCTTTGTTCCTCACATGCAGAAGCTGAAATGGGGACGAATGATTTTAGTTGCATCTGAAAACGCGTTTCAGCCTTATGAAGATGAAAGCCCCTATAACGCTTGCAAAGCAGCAGTTATAAACCTTTCAAAATGCTTGTCAAGGTCGTATTCCAAAGAAGATATCCTTTTTAACTGTATTTCCCCCGCTTATATTGAAACGCCTATGACAGATGCGATGATGGAAGACCTTGCAGAGGAAAAAGATTGCTCAATTGAGGAGGCTGTAAAGTGGTTCGTTAAGAATAAGCGCCCGCATATTGCTATGCAGCGAAGAGGGAAACCAGAGGAAGTCGCCGCCGTAGTAGCCTTTTTATGTTCCCAAAATGCAAGTTTTATAAATGGCAGCAATATTCGCATTGACGGAGGAGCGGTGGAGTCTGCATTTGGTTGATAGAAAAATTTAAAAGTAGTTAAGCTAAAAATTCTGTAACTATCTGTTCTTGTAAGTTTATAGTACAATATCGGACACCTTAAAACCCTGTTAATCGTTTAATTTTTAGTGATTTTCATCAAAAAAAAGACGACCTCTTCCCAGAAACACACCTTTAAAAAAAGGTCATTAAGCATCTCATATCATTGCTGATAGCCCACAAAAATTTACAAATTGAGGAAATAGCCTTAACATTTCCACTTTGACCTTGATATTATCTATTTTTAGCCCATTATTTCTCATATCATGGATATCTTTAATATTTGGCAACTTTCAAACTTTGTATTCATTGCTATTTTCAGTGTTTTTGGAATATATCACCTGGCCTCATTTCTAGTTTTAAGACATAAAATTCTGTTCAATTATTTTATTCTCATTTTGGGACTGACTTTACACTGTAGCCTGTATATTTTCATCAATAATTCCTTTAGTAATGAGGTTTCAAGCATTGCAGATAAAATGACCCTCGTATCGGCCATGATCATCACTTTTGGTCTATTAATGTTCACCAAGAATTATTTGAATATTGTTAAGAGTAACCATCCCAATTTATCAAACATTTATTTCTTATTTACTGTAATTGTAATCTGCCTCCCTATTGTGTTTATTTTAAATAATTTGACAATGAGAATTGATTGGTTAAATGATTTTTTTGTAATCCTTGCCGCAATTACCTCTATGTCGTCTATATTTCTAAATATATATTCAGGTTTTCGCTTATACACTGCTCAAAAATTCAATAAGTATTATTTGTTTTCCTATACTCCCATTCTGCTTGCTGCCATTCTTTACATTGGATCATGGTTCTATAAAAGATATTTTGATTTTGATTTCAATCCCATTCTATTGACGTCTTCAATTTTAGTGACACTACAATTAATTCTTTTCTCCATTTTAATCAGCTTTAAGTTCAAATCCATCGAAGACGAGAATATAAGAATACAGGTCGAAACGAACAAAATGCTTACAATAGAAGTTGATAGGCAGACCAAAAAGTTACAAATTGCAAAAAAAGAGCTGGAAAATCAAAATAAGGAACTTGCAATAGTCAATAGACTAAAAAACAAATTATTCTCATTAATCACCCATGATGTTAGGGGGCCACTGAATAACGTAACTTCAATTATTGAATTGATTGAAAAGGATTTGGCAGATACCGAACTAAAGCAAGTCACCCGTAAATTAAAAAGTGAAATTCATGACAGGGTGTCCATGATCAACAGCTTGCTTGAATGGTCATATAAGCAGCTGGAGGGGGTTAGGTTGAATAAACAAAACTGTGATCTAGAGAATGTCTTTAACTCTATTGTTAAAGAATTTGAACGTACGGCCGAAGAGAAAGAAATAAATATAGAACTCAAAATATCGTGTCTAAAACTCTTAGTTGATGAGACCATGTTAAAGGTCATTCTTCGTAATTTGACTTCCAATGCCATTAAATTCAGCAATAAAGGTCAAAAAGTAATATTGTCGTCCCAAAGCAGTACCGACACTATTGAAATAGGGGTGCAGGATTTCGGATTGGGCATGAATGTTGACTGGTACAGTAAGTTTGAAAATGAGGGTAGGCATAAAACAAAAGAAGGAACCAAAGGTGAAAAAGGTACCGGATTTGGTTTGTTGATCGCCAAAGACTTTGTGGAAATGAATGGTGGCAAAATGATTTGCGAAAGTGAAATTGATAAGGGTACTAAGTTTATTTTACGTTTTAAAGTTTCATCAAACATTCTAATTCACGACCAGGTATCCTCCCTCTAATGACTCTAAAGCTTGTATCTTGTCTTTTATCAACCTATTTCATCACACTCAATAAATTTTACACAATCTTATCTTTACCGAAAGGAGTATGCTAGTACTCTAAAACCCCTTATCAAAAAACTGAATTATAAGGTTGCACACTACCATCACCGTGTTAGCAACATAGCTTGCTTATAAATGTGATTATGTAGATTCAAATTCGGCCCTCGATATTTAAACCCTTCTTAAGTATTTGTTTTTCAGTGTTTTTAATCAAACATACACCTGTACTCTATCTTAGATTCGGTTTTAATCCAATAAAATTCTAGATTGTATCATATTCATTACCTTTAAACTTGATTGTAGATGGATGTTACAAAGACTATTTAAAATTCTAGGCACATTAGTATTAGTATTAATTCTCGTAATAGTGACCTGTAACCTGGTAATCAAAAATACCGCCAAAGGAAAAACCTTTTATGATACTTCTAAAATTCCAAAAAATAGGGTAGGTCTCGTACTCGGCACTTCTAACCGAATAACTGACGGGTCATCCAATCCTTATTACATGTACCGTATAGAAGCTACAATAGCACTTTACAACGCTGGTAAGATAGAATTTATACTGGTCAGCGGAGACAATGGAAGTATCTACTATAATGAACCCAATACCATAAAAAAGGATTTGGTTAATGCGGGCATTCCAGAAAAAGTTATATTTTTAGATTATGCCGGCTTTAGAACCTTAGATTCAATGGTACGGGCCAAATTTATTTTTGGACTTGACAAGGTCACCGTTATTTCACAAGAATTTCATAACGAAAGGGCAATTTACATTGCAAAGCAAAAAGGTCTCGATGCCATTGGTTTCAATGCACAGGATTTATCTACCACTCAAGGTTTCAAAGTGCAGTTACGAGAATATTTTGCTCGGGTGAAGGTCTTTATAGATGTGCTTTTCAATACGCAACCTAAGTTTTATGGTGCTAAAATTGAGATTAAATGATTTAAATTTATATGGAATAACCAATTTCATTAATCGGTGTCATCAATTAAGGCAATTCTAAAAAATTTAGGGCCAGGGCTAATTTTTGCCGGCATGGCCATAGGAACTTCCCATTTAGTTTTATCTACCAAAGCGGGTGCTCAATATGGTTGGGTTATGGTAATTCCTATAGTATTGGCCAATATCCTAAAATATCCCTTTTTTGAGTTCGGGGTTCGATATACTAGTGTAACCAATAAAACCTTAATCGAAGGTTATTTAAATCGAGGCAAATGGTATTTATGGTTTTATGCCATCATTACCCTATTGACCACTTTTACCATTTTGGCAGCCCTGTATACCGTAACAGCGGGCTTGCTTATCAATCTGATCAAAATTGACCATGATTCTATCGCTACTGTCGCAATTTGGTTATTTATTCTCATTAGTGCCCTCTTGATTTTTGGCAGGTACAAGTTCTTAGAAATAAGTTTGAAGTTTATCGTATGTATCCTTTTCCTCGCCTTATTGGCGACGACAATCTTAGTCCTTTTAAAAGGTCCGGTAGATACCATTCCCGGCTTTGAGCCAATGCCGATTTTTAATGAGGTTGGCGTTCTGTTTTTGATAGGGTTAATGGGATGGATGCCTACTACGGTAGAAGCTTCTAGCTGGATTAGTCTTTGGAGTATAGAAAAGTGGAAAAATCAAGAGAAGCCCAGTCTTAAAGAATCTTTACAGGAATTCAACATCGGTTATAGTATAACGGCTATACTTGCTCTTTTTTTTATGACCATTGGTTGGTTCACACTCTATGGTACAACTGTAGAACTCAGTAATAATTCGGTAAGTTTTGCAGACCAAATCGTACTTTTATTTACAGCACATATCGGTTCATGGGCGTATTTTTTTATTGCCATATCTGCCTTTGCAACCATGTTCAGTACCTGTATGACCGCCCATGACGGGGTAACAAGAGTTAGTTTGGACATAGTGGACCTGTTATCTCCCAAAACTAAGCTAAGCACAAATAGAATGGCATTTGGTATTGGAGTAGTCGTACTGTCCGTCATTAACATTGTGGTTATAGTAGGTTTTAGTGCAGACATGGGTAGTTTAGTGGCACTCGCTACCTTTGTCTCCTTTGTGGTGGCCCCTATAATTGGGTATATGAACCTGAAAAATGTTACAAGTGAAGAGCTTAAGCCAGAATACCGACCTAGTAAAGGGTTAAAAGTATTGACGTATTTAGGAATTCTCTTTCTATCGTGCTTTTCGCTGTATTATTTTTATATCGTAATCTTTTAGTTGAACGGTAAAAATTTACTCCACCACAACAATTAATGTACGTTCGTTTTGTTTATGTAGAAAATCTAAACAATAAGCTCCGTTAGTGCAGTTGTTTATTATTTTACTTTCTCCATACCCAACAGATTCAACAATATTATCGGCAGGTAAGCCATTTTTAAGCAAATAATCTTTTATTGCATTGGATCGATCTTGAGAAAGCTTTTTATTATACGAATCACTTCCTCTACTATCGGTGTAAGTTTCTATCCTCAAACGTAATTGGGGAAAACGCGCAACGGCATCGACAACCTTATCCATTTCGGTTTGTACCTGAGGGTTCAATTCTGACTTGCCCTTATCAAAATAAAATTTACCCAATTTCAAAATAGTCTTATCTTCTTGCTCTACCACCAAATCTTCTAGTTTAGCCAATCCTATAGTATAGGCAGAGCTCTGAATATCTTTCATGCTTTCTTCGGAATAGGAGGTAGAAAAAATGGAATATCCATCTTTAGTAGCTTGAACCGTTATTTGCGATTGCCATGGCACCTCTAGTCTAAAATCACCTCCTTCTGTGGCGTAAACCTCCTTTAAAACGTCTCCTTTACCATTTAACAATCTAATCTGGGCATTATCCAAACCTGCTTTATTGAGAAGGTTCACCACTTTTCCCCTAAGCGCAAATGTCCTTAGGCCTGGGACATCATCCAATACAACTTTGTAAAGATCATCGCCACCCTTACCCCCTTTTCTATTGGATGCGAAATAACCTGCCAAGGTCTTATCTTGATTTTCCTTTATAATAAATCCGAAATCATCTGCAACCGAATTAATACCGCTTCCTAAATTGACCGGAATGGTATACGATCCATCAGCTATAATATTGGATTTGTAGATGTCCATACCTCCTAAGCCATAAAAAACATCAGAAGAAAAATATAGGCTTCCATTAAAAATAAATGGAGCAATTTCATTTCCCGGAGAATTTATCCTAGGACCTAAATTAACAGGCGCGGACATTATTTGACCATTATTCGTGTACACATAGTACAAATCTGTACCCCCATAACTGTCATCAAAATTGGCGGCAAAATAAAGTCGTTCAGATGTATCATCAAAAAATGGATAATAAAAGGAGGTACTCAAATCCTTTAAAATGAATCTAAACTCTCCACTATTTGTTAACATACCCATAGATAATGCGTTCTTCCCATTTTCATCATAGGCAAGTTCACCATCTTCCGTATTCGATAAAATATAAAAAAAAGTAGATAGTTTCTCTGAATAGTAAGGGGTTGACTTATGAAATTGAGAGTCAGGAATGTTAGCAAATGATTCTACTTCAACTAAATTACCATCGGTATCGATGCTTCCAAAGTAAATATCTAAATACGACTCACCAGAAGGTTCATAAATGCCCTTCGACTTTTGAGGCCTGCTACTACTAAACAATAACCCATCCTTATAAAAAGCTGGAGAAAAATCGCCCTGCGCACTGTTTAGCGCCATATTTGATGTAACTATTTCCTCACCTTTATCCTCCCCATCCAATAGACTATAATTAAACTCGGCATTTTCTAAAAGCTCTGGAGACAATAAGGCGGTTTTCGACCTTAGAAAGGTTTTAACCCTTTCCTTATCAGAATTTTTAGATAGACTCTGTAGCATTTTATTAAAACGGTGAACAGACATAATGGTGTCATTCTTATTCACCTCTAAATAAAGTTCTGAAGCGCGATCGTATTTACCTGTATTAAAATAAGAATCGGCCAGGTTCAATACCTGTTGATTCGTCAATGGATTCTTTTCCATTTCCTTTCGATATTCGGCAATAGCTTTTTCATATTGATATCCAAAAAATAAATCGTCGGCCTTAGAGGTTTTATTCTGGGCCATTATCAACACTGGAATAAAGAATAGTATGATTAATTTAAATTTCATTTAAGTTCGGTTTAAAAAAATCGAGGGGTGTCAATTTGTTTGGGTTTTCCTTTCGAGCTCTTGTCTTTATCTCCTTTTGTTCTAGATGTTCCTCCTTTGCCCAAATAGAATTTCAGGATAACTTCATGAGAGCCACTATTAAATTCGCCAAGCGGGTTTGTATTATAATCGTAGGAATAACCTACGAATAAATCGTTAGAAATTTGAAATCCGGCCAAAGCACTAAATGCATTCTCTATTCGATACGATACCCCGGCCGTAAAAACATCTGAAATTAAAAAATTAGTAGACAGGTTGACATTTACAGGCGAGCCTTTCAATGTGTTTACCAAGAATGCTGGTTTAAATTTCAATCCATCTGACAAATCAAAAACATAACCTCCAATAAAATTAAATTGTAAATTACCGTCAACAATAGAGGCAACATCATCATTATAAACACCTTCGGTTAAAAAATTCGGTACCGAGACCCCTAGATACCAGTTATCGGAATACAAAAAACTACCCGCGCCTACCGTAGGATAAAATTTACTCAACATTTGACCATTGAGATTTTCTCCTGGATTCTCAAACGTTCCCTTAGTTAAATCGACGTTCAAAAATGACCCGCCGGCATCGATACCGAACGATAATTTAGTTTCATCGGTAACATTCACTTGAAAAGAATACGAAAGATCGGCATAGGTTTGTGATACCGGACCGAGTTGATCACTAACCACATTTAAACCCAGACCCACCTTTTTATTTTTAAAGGGAAGGTTCGCACCAAAACGAAACGTTCTCGGAGCTCCCGGAATATCAATCCACTGCGCCCGATATAATCCCGACAACTCTGGGGTTTCAACTGTACCTACATAGGCCGGGTTAAAACTACCTATATTATACATATATTGTGTGTACTGTGGTTCTTTCTGGGAAAATGCTTGAAAGCCTATAAAAAAAACGAACAGTGATACAACAGTATACCCCGATTTATAAAAGCTATAATCCATAGTGTGTTTTATCTAATAAGCTGTATCCAACCCTTATCAAGAATCGTAGGTTCATTATTAATGCTATAATTCATAATGTAAAAATAGGTTCCTTTAGGGACTTCTTTACCTTTGTAGGTACCATCCCAAACATCTCCATCATTCGTTTTTTCAGTTTCAAATACCAGATTACCATATCGGTCATAAATTTTGATCTTGTACTGTATGGCAACTTCTAGACCAGTTTGTGGATCTTTTCTGTTTATTCGTAATATTTCATTTTGATTGTTTCCATTGGGTGAAAATTGGTTGTAGAGAAATCCTGGATCTGCAGGGCTCTTATCGATTACATCAACTGTTACGGTTGCTTCATTGTTCGTTGGATTACTGTCCCTAGGGAATGAGTTAACCAAAGTAGCGGTATTCGTGAAGGTTCCTTTCTGCGGAACCCTTGCAAATATTCGTAAGGTCGCTGTTTTATCCAATCCTAATTCCGGTATTGTCCACTTACCAGATTCATTATCATAGATACCATTAAAATCAGATTCAGAAGAGACATATTCAAATCCGTTTTCTAACAGAATCAAATCATTGATTACGATATCACTTATGACATCAGACTTAGAACGATTTTTAACCCTGATTATGAATTCAACCTCATCGCCAACCAAAACTTTATCAGGTCTTGCCTCTTTTAAGACTTCCAAATCCACTCCTTCCGGCACTTCTACGTTTAATTGGACCGTAGCCGAATTATTGGTCAAAATTTCATCTATGGGCAAGGATGATAAAAGCTCTGCTGTATTTTCATAGTCACCATCTTCGGTAACCTTGGTGGTTATCTGTAGGCTCTCCGTACCTAAGGGCGCTATTTGGGAGACATTCCACTCTCCAGAAACTTCAGAATAACTACCCAGCGTAGCTTCGCTTGACACGAACGTAAAACTTGTTCCCAATAAATCGCCAACGATTACATCAACAACAGCTCTATCTGGATCTAAATTATTTACGGTAATCGTGAAAACAACAGTATCACCCACAACCGCATTTACATTATCTATCACTTTAGTTACTTCCAAATCAATTGGCAAACAATTCGGGTGTTCTGCATTCGGGTCACATGGATTATCTGGATCCGTACCATTTGCTATCTCATCACTATCGGTAATATCATCGCCATCAAAATCGCAAATACCATTTTGTCTATTTGGTATACAAGGATTAGCATTTGCAGGATCCTTCTGGTCATTGACCCCGTCATTATCAGAATCTAAAATGTCAGAGTCCAAAGCATCTATTATGCCATCATTGTCCTCATCTAGAGGATTGTTAATATCTGGGCCAACTTCAGTACCATCATCAATGCCATCACCATCAGTATCAGGATCAGATGGATCCGTTCCTAAAGCAACTTCTTGACCTCCCAATAGACCATCTCCATCTATATCAGTTTCACAATTACTGACCGATATGGTTACGTCTACCGATACATTCTCACATGGAGCCGTAGAGTTCGTTGTGGTAAACTTAAAAACATAATCTCCTTCTGCAAAACCGGAAAAGTCTACTTCATTCTCCGCGGTTATAGCCACAGAAGTTAACGGGCCGGAGACATACGACCATACCCCGCTCCCTTCTCCTTCCAATCTATTATCCAAATCTATTGTTGTCGGCCCATTGGCAGCAACACTACAGATAGAGAAATCTGTAGCAACGCCAGTGGTAGCTTGAGACCCGATCGTTACCATAACTTCTTCACGTGCCGAAAAACAACCGTTTTCTTCTGCTTCTACATAATAGGAACGAGAGGCACTTAAGCTTGGTGTGGTAAAATTATTACCGCTTGCCAAAGGTACGTTAGCGTCTATACTGGAATACCAATTAATAGATGCCCCGGCACTGGGTGTAGCACTTAGCAATACCGTGCCTGGACCGCAACGCTCGTTACTCGTAAAATTGACCAAGGTGGGTATAACATTTTTAACAATCTGTACTTCAATCGGACCACTTGCACAATTTTTGGCCGCATCATAAAAGAACCCATAATAAGATCCAATAGAAGTTATGCTCTGGGCTTCTGCAGGCAATAAATGTGAGGCGATTTCTAATGGCTGGGAACTTAAACTCCAAGTCAAAACAGCCCCACTTGGTGCCGTTGAATCTGTGTAATCGAATAAATTTATGGAAATGGGATTACTCGATTCTTCAACGCAAATTATGGGAGAAACCGAATTGAGTACGGGAGGCTCTAGACAATTATCATCATCTCTAATCATTGCAATCCCTTGATTGTCTCTAATTGAAATGAAAATATTACTGGATGAAATAATGTTGACAAAAAATGTTTCGTCAGACTCCAACAAAGCATCATCATTGATTGGAATACTTATTTCTTTAGCCTGGTCGGTTCCCGATCCAAAAGTTACTGATGATGAAGTAGCCGTATAATCCTCTCCCGAAACCGCGGTGTTATTACTTGTTTCATAAAACACCTTTGTACCCCCAAAAAAGACATTCCCATTTAAGGTTATGGTAAATTTGGCCACCCCGTCCTCTTCATTGACAACAATATCATTAATCACTACGCCAGCGGCATCATCATCGGTAAAACTGCTTTGACCAACGTTATCGGTCACGCTGATTGTGGAGTTTGCACTAGGGTTGCTCAGTGTAACACGTACAGCTTCGTCTGCCTCAACGCCCGTATCTCCGTTCGTAGTGACGGAGATATTCTGGGAAAGGACTGTTGTTCCTGCTGGAAAAGTTATAGTTCCTATGTCACCATCCTCGTTACCTCCACTTATTGAATAAGCTACACTAATATCATTATTGGGATCAGCTCTATCAATAGTAACCGTAAAGTCTAAGGTTGAAGTTTGTCCCGGATCGTTACCTTCATTAACCGGAGTTGGATCATTAATGCTAATAGTGGCGGTATCGTTATCGGCATTGGTTACGGTAACATCCGCTACGGAAGACCCGTCCAAAGCGTCGTAGTTGGCATCAGATGAAGTTACATTGCCCGTGATTATCGTATAAACTATATCTCCGTCGATGATAGTATCATCTACGCCCGTTACCGTAACGGGAGTGGGGTTGTTCCAATTCGCAGGGGTTTTTGTGACCGACGCAGTAACCGTACCTTCACTAGTGTCGCTACTTGACAGTGCAATCGTAACGTTATCCGTAGGTTGACTGCTAAGTGTTACCGTAAACGTGGCGGTACCACCTGCCTCCGTGGTGTTTCCACTTATCGTAGAAACATTAATTCCTGCCACATCATTATCGGTATTGGTTACGGTAACATCCGCTACGGAAGACCCGTCCAAAGCGTCGTAGTTGGCATCAGACGAAGTTACATTGCCCGTGATTATCGTATAACCTATATCCCCGTCGATGACAGTATCATCTACGCCAGTTACCGTAACGGCAGTGGGATTGTTCCAATTCAATGACGTTTTTGTGATCGAGGCAGCTACAGTGCCTTCACTGGGGTCGCTACTTGACAAAGTAATAATGACATCATCGGTTGGCTCAGCACTAAGCGTTACAGTAAAAGTGGCGGTACCAAATGCCTCCGTGGTGTTTCCACTTATCGTAGAAACATTTACTCCTGCCACATCATTATCGGTATTGGTTACGGTAACATCCGCTACGGAAGACCCGTCCAAAGCATCGTAGTTGGCATCAGACGAAGTTACATTGCCCGTGATGATCGTATAAACTATATCTCCGTCGATGATAGTATCATCTGCGCCCGTTACCGTAACGGGAGTGGGGTTGTTCCAATTCGCAGGGGTTTTTGTGACCGACGCAGTAACCGTACCTTCACTGGTGTCGCTACTTGATAAAGCAATAATGACATCATCGGTTGGCTCAGCACTAAGCGTTACAGTAAACGTGGCGGTACCACCTTCCTCCGTGGTGTTTCCACTTATTGTTGAAACAGATATTGTTTGGCCAAAAACACCTTCTATTGAAACCGAAAGGAAAAGCAGACCAAAAACCAATAATGTCTTCTGAAAAAAGTCCTTTTTAATAGTGCTCATCACACTAGTATATATATTCAATTTCATAGCATTAATTTTCAATTCCATTATTTGATTGGAATATATAGGTACTACTTCCAATTAAAACAAGGGGGCTCAATATTAGTGAAAAAATAAAGTAACCTATTCATTAACAGTTCAAAAAGCTATTTTTTAGGTGAATGGTACTTTTACGCGTCAATTAAATCCTATTCTAAAATAGGTGCAGTGGTTTCTGCCCCGGGAGCTATTTTTTTCACCAAACCCTGCAACACTTTACCAGGACCTATTTCCGTAAATAAAGTTGCGCCATCCTTGACCATATTCTGTACACTTTGCGTCCATTTAACGGGAGCAGTTAGCTGCAACATTAGGTTCTTTTTTATTTCGGACGAACTATTGACAGCTGTTGTTGTCACGTTTTGGTAGATGGCACAACTTGGTTGTGAAAACACCGTACTCTCAATGGCCGCGGCCAGTTCTTCACGGGCAGGCTCCATCAAAGGGGAATGAAAGGCGCCACCAACTGGCAACATAAGCGCCCTTTTTGCACCCGCCTCCTTTAATTTTTCGCAAGCAAGTTCAACCGCTACAACCTCACCGGAAATAACCAATTGGCCCGGACAGTTGTAATTGGCAGCTACTACGATCCCCGGGGTTTCTTTGCATATTTTTTCTACCACTGCATCGTCTAAACCTAGTACGGCAGCCATAGCACTGGGCCGTAACTCACAAGCTTTTTGCATCGCCAAGGCGCGTTGAGAAACCAATTTCAATCCATCCTCAAAACTTAGAGTACTATTGGCCACCAAAGCTGAAAACTCACCAAGAGAATGACCCGCGACCATATCTGGCTTGAAAGATTCACCCATTACTTTGCTCAATACCACTGAATGAAGAAATACTGCGGGTTGAGTAACTTTTGTTTCCTTTAGACCTTCTGCCGTACCACTGAACATGACCTCTGTAATATCGAAACCTAAAATATCATTTGCTTTGTGAAAAAGTTCTTTAGCAATTGGATATTTTTCGTATAAATCCAACCCCATTCCAACAAATTGGGCACCTTGCCCAGGAAAAACATATGCGTTCATAACTTTTAGTTTTGGTGGGCCAAAAATACGTATTTCAGATAGATAGTTTGACCCCAATAAACTGCAAAACTATTCCGAATCTTTGAACCAACCGGAATACATGGTATACGCTTCAGCGATTCGGTTAATCTCTCCTGAACTTAATTCAGGACTGATATCCTTGATTTTCTTAGCGGGCATCCCAGCGAAAACACTTCCAGAAGGTACATGGGTTCCTTTCGTGAGTACCGCGCCGGCAGCTATGATGCTATTGCTTTCTACCACACAATCATCCATAACTATACTACCCATACCGATCAATACATTATCATGGATCGTGCAACCGTGAACCAAGGCATTATGACCAATGGAAACATGATTACCTATAGTGGTCGGAGATCTTTGGTAGGTGCAATGAATGACCGCTCCATCTTGAACATTGACCTTATCACCCATCTTAATAAAGTTAACATCACCGCGTATCACCGCATTAAACCATACACTACATTGCTTTCCCATAGTTACCTCACCAACTATTGTTGCATTTTCAGCAATAAAACAATCTTCCCCTATTTGTGGGGTTTTACCCCTTACCTCTTTGACCATTCCTTAAAAATCCTTTTAATTAAAATATGATAGAAATTCCTTTTTCTTTGATGCGGATACCAATAATTCTTTTCCATTCGACATTACTACACTCCCTCCTTTTCCTTTACGATATTTCACCACCTCATTTACGTTGACCAAGTAAGATTTGTGTACCCGGGCGAATGGGAAATCAGTCAGGGCATCCTCAAAATATTTTAAGGTTTTACTGACCAAAATCTTTTTATCCACCAAATGGATTTCGGTATAATTATCATCGGCCTTACAATATAAAATATCTGCAATGTTCAAAATCTGGAAGCCATCTTGCTGTGGCAAGGTCAACTTACCTTGAACTCCTTTTGAGTTGGAACTTAATACTTCACCTTCTAACGAAATTTCCTTTTCACGAACCGTTTCCACATAATTAACGGCATTGATCAAATCATCGATATTGATCGGTTTAGTAAGGTAATAGGCAGCATGATTGTTTAAAGCATCTTTTGCGTAATGGTCGTATGCCGTCACAAAGACAGTTTCAAAAGTCCGCTCTGGAAATTGATCCAATACATCGAATGCATTCCCAAAAGGCATCTCAACATCTAAAAAGACCAAATCGAGCACATTGTTCTTAATTAACTCCACAGCTTCTTTTATGGAACCCGCTTCTCCCAACAAAGTAACATTCAGACAATATTTAGTCAGGTAATTTCTTAATATTTCCCTGCTATTGGCCTCATCTTCGACCAAAATGGCTTTTAAATTCATTTCTCCCTTTTTAAAATGAAAAGAACTTTGGTTCCAGAACCATCGGTCTCTAAATCGCTGATTTTTATTTCTACTTTATCCGAATACATATCGTTCAATATGGCGACCCGTTTTTGGATAATGCCCATCCCTTTCGATTTTTGTTTCTTTTGGTTTTGGGTCTTTATCGATGCCGATTTTTTACGGCCAATTCCATTATCCGTAATGGAAATTTCAATTGAATTTTCAGTATTGTTTTTAACCGAAATCACTAAGAGTCCCTTTGTTTCCCGATATCGAAGTCCATGCCATACGGCATTCTCAATATAGGGTTGCAACAGCATTGGAGGAATTTTATAGACATCAACAGGCACGTTTTTATCAATATTGACCTGATAGTCAAATTTATCCGAAAACCTTGAATGCTCCAAAGCTATATATAGTTGTAGTTGTTCAAGTTCTTTTGTCAACGGAATAAAGTCTTCTTCAGAATTTTCAAGTACAGAACGCATCAACGTAGAAAAGTTACTGAGATACCGGTTAGCACTTCGCTCATCATTCTTGGAAATGAAATTATTCACGGAATTAAGGGCATTGAAAATAAAATGTGGATTCATTTGCGAGCGCAACGATTTTAAAGCCAACAAATTATTCGCTAGTTTTTGCTGTTGATTACTACGGTAGAAGAAAAAAGCTGCCAAAAGAGTTAACATTAGACCAAATATCAACGAATAAATAATCCATTGTTGCCGTTTATTACTTTCTTGCGCCAATTGCTGTTCTGTCAATGCCAGATCATATTTACTTTGGGAAAGTTCTCTTTCTTGTTCTAGACCAGTGAGCCTACGTTGCGCATTCGCTATTTCCCTATTAAAGCGATTTGCCCTAGAAATCTCTTGTTCTTTTCGTATGTAAAGAGAATCTACCAAAGCCACATATGACTGATAGGTATTTAGAGCTTTGGTAAAATCACCTTTTTCCTTATATACTTCAGAAAGTTTTCGGGTCGCATCTTTTTGCACCACTAGATCATCATCAAAATCTGCTTCAACGATGCTTCTCTCTAAAAAAGGAATAGCCTCGTTGTACTTGTCTTGAGCTATGTAGGCATTAGCAATTTTGTAATTTATACGTTGTGCCGTTAGGATATCCCCAAGTGCTAATTTTTTCACTCCTCCATTTGGTGACTTTAGCTTCTTAAGGTCTTGAAGGCTGTTTTTACGCATAGTGATCTCTTCATTGAACCTACTTTTTTTATTATAAAAATCAGCCACCTTTTCCTTTTCCTCCAATGCCCTTTTAGGGGCGAGTTGAGAGGCCAGTTTTAGCGAGTTCGCATAATAGGCCTCAGCTTCCACAAATTGATTAACTTGGGAATACGTATCCGCAATTTTAGAGTTCAAGTCTGTCATTTTTGGGGTAATCTGATTTTTACTCGCCATTAGAAGACCTTCATTATACAGTTGTAGTGCTTCGGTATTTTCATTGTTCCCCTTTTTTGCATCACCCAAAAGCTCTAGTAAGGCGACCCTTTGATACGGAACCACTGTTTTGATATCCAACAAGGGTTTTAATAATTTTTCACTTTCATTAAATCTATTGATATCATTATAGGCTTTGCCCAATAATAATGACGTAGCGATAGTTTTGTTGGCATCCAAGGCATCTTCATAATTATCGATCGCCAGATCGAACTGCTTATGGTATTGGTAAATTTCACCCAGTTTAGATAGGGATCGCGCCAACTCTTTTTTCTGCCCTCTTTCGCCCAAGACCGCCATAGATTTAGCTACAAAATCAATGCTTTTTTGAATATCCTTGGCTTTGAAGTGTTCTGCAGAATCGAGTAATGATTGATGTCTAAGTGATATTTCTTGTGAAGAACTTGACCTAATCCCACTACCAACTGTAAAATCTTCAACTAAGATCAACACATCATCGTTTTCCTTTACCAGATATCTCAACGTCTCGATATCTGGGTCTTCAATTACGAGTTCATCCCCTATTCTTGTGCTGATTTTAAATTCACCGAGCCCGTCGGTTAAAACATATGCACCGTTATTTGATGAAATGGAAACTCCAGAAATTGGCCTACCCGATTTCTTAACCTGAACCCGTCCTTTTAAAATGAATGTATTAGATCCATTTTCGATTTGTGAAAAACAAAATGAAGTCCCCAAAAAAAGGCAAATCAGTATATTTACAATTAGATTTTTCATCATGGTTTATTACTGTAAACTTAGCTGATTTATATGGCACTAAAAAATAGTAAAACCCGCCAAACGTTCGTTTTTACAAGTAATTTGTCCCATTCACAAAGCCAATAAACCAACTCCCTAAGTCAATGGTTGTTTTCCCTAATTCCTGCTATTTTAACAACAAAAAAGCTGGTAATTTTTGATTGGACTTATACTGCCCTTCTGAAAATTTTTAAAATGGTAAGAACTAGAGGGTTTTCTTGGCGACTGAGACAAGAAAAAGCTACTGGCGAAAATTAGATGGAATAGATTAACTGGGACAGCTTGGAATTGGATAGACCTTTATTAGTTTGCTGCGGGACAATAACAATCGTACTTGCGCTCGGCCTGTCCAAAATCATAACCGATGGTTATTTGATGAAATCCACCGTTATCAAATCGGATGTCGCCCATTTGGTAGGAGTAGTTATAAGATACCATGAAATTATTAAAATTGACCCCTACTATGGGTGTTATCAGTTGTAAACGTTGCTCTCCGAAAGAACCATTGCTCTGAAACTGAGCACCGTCAAAACTTCTTCTGTAGGAAAGTCCGCCCCAAATTCTACCAAAGTCGACATCCTTATAAACTTTAGCATTGAAATCAACTGTCTTTTCTTTTGTGAATTCTGTCAACTGAAACAAAATGGAAGGTTCTACCTGCCATTCGCTTCTTCCAAAAACATAACCCGTAGATATGAGATATCTTCGAATATTATCAATTTCTAATTGATTCGGGTCATCTTGCCTGTTCCTATAGTATATGTTTCTTTTACTTCCCGTTAAAGCATTCGTTACTGCAAAATGGGTGTAGAATTCCTGAAAATTATAAGAAACACCTATATCTACATTTGTATATGACGCACTTAATTTTATTCCAGATACCGCAGGGTCAGAATCAACAGACCTAAATTCCGTTTCATCTAAACTACTTTGTAAGATGGTACCACTTAGTCCAAACGACAATTGGTTCAATATTCTAATATCATCTCCGCCCATGCGTAAATGATGGGCGTAGGTCAATTTTAATCCCGTTTGAGAATGGTAACCATTGGCATCATTGAAAATTATGGCTCCAACACCACTAGGCGTATCCCCGATCCTAAAATGTGCATTTATGGTCTGTAGGCTCGGCGCATCTTCCACATCAAACCATTGTTTTCTTGCGGTTGCCCTTATTTTACCGCCTTGACCGATACCAGCCATCGAAGGGAATACCAAATAATAGTTGTCCGACAAATAATCAAAATAAACGGGTATACCTTCCTGACCAATAGACTTTGAGCCCACTAAAAGCAAAGCAAATAACAATACTAGGTTGTACTTCATTATGGGGCTTTAAAACTGGGAGTTAGTTTTGACACTTTAAAGTGTATAACGGGTTAACCGCAACATTATTATATAGGCCTAAACTAAGAATTCCTTTGTATTTTTGCGTAAATTAAACGAGCATGAAAGAATATTCTATTACGGTTGTTAAAACCAATAACCCCAATATACTTAAGTTTGAAGCCAATCATCTTTTGGTACAGCGTAAAAATTACGAGTTCAAAAATATAGACGAAGCCAAAAATTCACCCTTGGCCCAGCAATTATTCTATTTGCCATTTATAAAAACAGTTTATATTTCGGGTGATTTTATTGGATTGGAACGGTATGACATTGTAAAATGGGAAGATGTTAAGGATGAGGTGGCCCAACAATTGGTCGAGTATCTGAATTCCGGTGAACCCATTGTAATTGAGGAAGATATGGACAAGCCTATACCTGTAACCGTTTATGCAGAGGTTACCCCCAACCCTTCTACCATGAAATTTGTTGCCAGTAAAAAAATTGTAGGTTCTACTTTTGAATTCAAGAATATAGATGAAGCAAGAAACTCAAAATTGGCAATGGAACTATTCCAATTTCCGTTTGTAAAACAGGTTTTTATCGATGAGAATTATGTTTCTGTTTCCAAGTATGAAGTAGCAGATTGGGAAGACATAACTATCGAGCTTCGCGAACTTATTCGAAATTTCATTGCAGATGGCAAAGAGATTGTAGCAGATACTGCAAAATCTACAAGTACTACCCAAGTTTCAGAAACCATCACCGTAGAAAATAAAATTGCGCTTGACGAGACCTCTCAGGAAATCGTCGATATTTTGGAAGAGTATGTAAAACCTGCGGTAGCAAGTGATGGAGGCAATATACTATTTAAATCGTACGAACCGGAAAGCAAAACGGTAAATGTGATTTTACAGGGTGCCTGCAGCGGTTGCCCTTCATCTACATTTACCCTTAAAAATGGAATCGAAACCATGCTAAAGAATATGATGGGCGATAAAGTAAGTGAGGTTGTTGCGCTTAACGGTTAATTTGTCATGCAAATGGATTAAACCCTGCTCTTAATTTTTGTAACTTAGGGTGAATTTAAAAACACACTATTATGGCAGTTTTAAAAGTTATTGAAATATTGGCAAATTCTGATAAAGGTTGGGAAGATGCAGCTAAGCAAGCTGTTGCAGAAGCCTCTAAATCGGTGAAAAACATAAAATCCGTTTATATTCATGAGCAAAGTGCGACCGTTGAGGACGGAAAAATAAAAAACTATAGGGTTAACGTAAAAATTACTTTTGAAGTAAACTAAAACTGCTCGTTACAATTAAAAAAGCGCCGATCGGCGCTTTTTTTGTTTTTTAGATCCACCATTCTTAATTCACAGGACCATGAAAGAAAAATTCACCAACAACCTCATTAAGGAAACCAGTCCCTATCTCTTACAGCATGCCCACAATCCTGTACATTGGGAAGCATGGCATCCCGAGGTACTGCAACGGGCAAAAAAAGAAAATAAATTACTACTTATTAGTATTGGTTATGCTGCATGTCATTGGTGCCATGTCATGGAACATGAATGTTTTGAAAATGAAGAAGTAGCCGATACCATGAACTCCCATTTCGTGAACATTAAGATCGATAGGGAAGAACGACCCGACATCGACCATATCTATATGGATGCACTACAAATGATGACTGGTGCCGGGGGTTGGCCATTGAATATTGTGGCACTTCCAGACGGCAGACCTTTTTGGGGAGCCACCTTTGTTAAACAAGAGGCATGGATACAGGTTTTACAACAACTCGGCGAATTATACGAAACCGACCCCTCTAAGATCATAGGATATGCCGAGAATATGGAACATGGACTAATAGAAATAAACACCATATCCACGACAAAAAACCCGGATATTTTAAAAACCTCTGATATTACCGAAATTATAAAGGACTGGTCGACCTATTTCGATACTTTTTTCGGCGGATATAAAAGGGCTCCCAAATTCATGATGCCAGTAAATCTAAATTTTCTTTTGCATTATGCCATTTCTGAAAACAATGTTGAGATACAGGAATATTTAAATACCACCCTGACCAGAATGGCCTGGGGTGGTATTTTTGATCATGTCGGGGGCGGATTTTCACGATACTCGGTAGATACGAAATGGCATGTGCCCCACTTTGAAAAAATGCTGTATGATAACGGACTCTTAATTAGTCTTTACGCTAAAGCGTATGCCGCCACAGGAAATGAACTTTACAAAAACACAGTTCAAAAAACCATCTCGTTTTTAGAGGAAGAATTACTGCATAAGAATGGTGCTTTTTATTCCTCTTTGGATGCGGATAGCCTTACGTCTACAGGAAAATTAGTAGAAGGTGCCTATTATGTTTGGCAAGAGCAGCAATTAAAAGAACTGCTTTCCGATGATTTCGAAATTTTCAAGACATATTTCAATATCAACTCCTATGGATTTTGGGAGCACGATAATTACGTATTGATAAGAGATGGCGAACAAAGTGCTATCGCTGCCAAATTCGAGATTCCCAAAGCAAAACTGATTGAAAAAATAGAATCTTGCTTGAAGATACTCAAGAAGGAAAGGTCAAAAAGAAAATCGCCGAGACTAGATGATAAAATACTGACCTCATGGAATGGATTGGCCCTTACAGGACTTACCAACGCCTACAAACATTTAGGAACAGATAGATATTTAGTTTTAGCACAAGATTTGGCCAATTTTATCCTGAACAATTTAATTAAGGAAGATGGTTCGTTATACCATAATTTTAAAAATGGAAAAGGCAGTATTACAGGATTCTTGGAAGATTACGCGGCGGTTATTCAAGGGTTTCTAGGGTTGTACGAAGCCACTGCCGATGAAAAATGGTTGCAGCAAAGTGTTAACTTATCAGATTATGTTCTAAATCATTTTACAGATTTAGAGACGGGATTGTTCTTTTTCACTTCGGACAATGACGAAAAATTAATTCGAAGAACCTTAGAAATAGCCGATAATGTAATTCCATCGTCCAATTCTATTATGGCGCATAATCTATTTCTACTTTCAAAATACTATCCCGAAAACGGATATCAACAACGATTAGAAACCATGCTATCGACCATGGATTCAGTTATTAAAAAAAATCCCCAAAGCCATGCGAATTGGCTACATCTTTCACTTGTAAAGAATGAGAGATTTTATGAGATAGCCATTGTAGGTGAAAAATCAAGAGAAATCAGCGGAATTTTACAAAAAAATTATTTACCTAACGTTATCTTTGCCGCTTCGAAGGAAAAAAGCGAACTGCCCCTTTTAAAAGAAAGGTATGTTGAAGGAAAAACTTTGATATACATCTGTCAAGAAGGAGCTTGCCAACTGCCAACGGAAAAAACCCATGAGGCTTTAAAACTGATAAAAGCCAAAAATTAACAATTGTTTAGCCTGAAATAATTGATTGATATACGAGTCAATAGTTAAATTTTGGCGAACTAAAAACACAGTGATTATATGGATGAATTTTGGAATTTACAGGAACATGCCGATAAAGCAATAGATTGGCTTTGGGCCGTTCTACCCAATTTTTTATATGCCGTTATACTTTTAATAGTAGGTACTTATATTATTCGGTTTATCAATAATATGGTTCGTAAGTTCTTTTTGAAAAAGGATTATGATTTGGCCCTAGAATCATTTTTGCAAAGCTTCATCAATATAGCGTTAAAAATAATGCTCTTTGTTCTCGTGATAACCCAATTAGGGGTACAAACAACATCTTTGGTAGCTGTATTGGCCTCTGCCGGTTTAGCTATTGGTTTAGCGTTACAAGGTTCATTAGCAAATTTTGCGGGTGGAGTCCTTATTCTGTTGTTCAAGCCCTTTAAGATAGGAGATTTTATTTCTGCCCAGAGCATTGACGGTACTGTCACGGAAATATCGATTTTCACGACCAAATTGAGCACATTTGGCAATCAGATTGCAATTATACCCAACGGACAACTTTCAAACAATACGATCATCAACTACAATGCTCTGGATACACGTAGAGATAAAATAGATGTAGGTATCGGCTATGGTTCCAATATTAAACAGGCTAAAGAAATACTATTAGCGATTTGTAATGAACATGAAACCATACTCAAAGAACCTGCCCCGGAAGTATATGTAGGGGAATTGGCCGATAGCTCAGTGAATTTGACCTTACGTTTTTGGGCGAATAATCCAGATTTCTGGGCAGCGCACTTTCACGTAATGGAAGAAATCAAGTATCGCTTTGATGCCGCTGGTATCGAGATACCTTTCCCACAACGGGTGATTACCCAAATGAAAAGCTAAGTAGGTCATCAACTTATTTTAAAAAGTCCTTGAAGTTATAATTTCAAGGACTTTTTATTTTTTTCAAGGTTTTGATCCGATTTGTTTTTTTGTCTGAAGCACAAAATCTTTCAGGTAGTAAGGCTCAAAATAGGCCACGTCCTCAAAATCATTATTCGTGAATTTTTGAAATGAGAGGCGCGCCATTTCCTTTGCTGACGGCACAATTTCGCAATGAAACTGTATGTTGGCTTGATCTAAAATATCCTTTATTTTCTGTGCGCCACTTCCTAAAAAATGTAACGATTTTGAATCCCGATATTCTTGGAAAGAATTCTCATTGATTACCTCAGCCCTAGTTTCCCTGATTTGATGCAATTGTCCGTCAAAAACTGCTGCATACACTTCCATACGTCTGGCATCCAAAACGGGGATGATAATTACTTTTTCTTCGGTCGAAACCAATTGGGCAGCCATACTTTCTAAGGTTGAAATGGATACCAGCGGTTTATCCAAAGCGTAGCAAAGACCTTTAGCTGCAGAAACCCCTATGCGAAGACCGGTATAGGAACCAGGGCCTTTGCTTACGGCAATCGCATCTAAATCTTGCATTTCACTACCAGCATCCCGCATTACATCTTCTATAAAAACATGTAATTTTTCAGCGTGTGAATAATTGGCCGAATTCAATTCCTTTAAAACAATTATGTCCCCCTCCTTCGCTAAACTAACGGAACAATTGGTGGTCGAGGTTTCTAAATTTAAAATTAATGCCATAGTGCAAAGGTATCACATAGCCTAAAATGAGAAAGCCTGTAATTCATAAAATTACAGGCTTTCTCAACTTGTTGTTTTACTTAATCTAAAGAAATAGGGATTCCAAAATAGAACTCCAAAATTTTCAAACGGAATATATAATCATATTTGGTCCGTATCAAGGTTGCTTCAGCATTATCTACTCGGGCCTGCGCTTGACTAAAATCGAAGGAATTCATTAGACCGACATCAAAACGATCTTTAGAATATTGATAGGCTAAACGTCTTGCTTCCAATGTTTTTTGGGCAGCCTCGTAGGATTTATAAAAACTCCTAACATCCACATAAGCCTGATTTACGTTCGTTTCCAATTGTAATTTGGTTCGCTGATATTCAATCTGAGCAATATCTACGCTAATCTTAGATCTTTTAATATTATTGCGAACACTCCATCCATTAAAGATTGGAATATTAATTTGTGCGCCATACGATATACCATCATTGATATACAATTGGTCTTTAAATGGAATTTTCTCACCAGTTAAAAAATCCCTGTTCTGGTCCGAATATCTTGTGTTATAATTTATAAAGGCACCCACAGTAGGATATCTTGCACCCTTTGCGATATCCAAATCTTTTTGGGCCAATTCAACTCCCGATAAGGCGAATTTGATGTCATTTCTAAAGGTCAATGCTTTATCGAAAATAGTCTTGGCGGAGTTATCTAAAATATCTGAAGGAGGAATTTCAAATTCTTCTTCTGCGATATCGAAATTCTCATAATCTGTAATACCTAGTAATTGCGCTAAACTAATTTTAGAAATTAAAATGAGGCTCTCGGCATTTACAATTTGTTGTTCCTGATTGGCCGCAGTAGCTTCCAATTCTAAAAGGTCGCCCCGAGCTACCACTCCAGAATCCACCAATTCTTTGGTTCGTTTTAAATCTTGTTCCGTAACCGCATATTGGGCCTTAAAAACTTTTAACGATTCTTTATTAGAAAGTACTTGTAAATATGCGTTGGCAACGTTCAGTCTAATATCATCCTTAATATTATCCAATCTATACTGATTACTAATTGCATTTAATTTAGCCCTTTCTATTCGATTATAATTTCTCAGTCCATCAAATAAGGTTATCGAAGAAGTCATGCTTCCAGAGGCTGAAAAGAAAGTTGTATTAATCGCAGTGTTGGTGGTTGGATCGATAGCAAGACCTGTGTTGGCCGATGCACTAAGGGTAGAATTAAGAGTAGGCAATAAGGCTCCTATAGCATCTGATTTATCAATATCTGCATTTTCCAAGTCCAGTTCAGCTTGGGCTACCGTAAGATTATTTTCCACCGCGTAGAATACACATTCTTCCAAAGTCCATTTCTTTTGCTGTGCCATTATTCCCACAACAGAAAATAAGAGTAGTAATCCTGTAATTTTTAATTTCATTTGTTTTCTTTTTTAAACCAATGTCACCGTTGGTCGTACGATTCGTTTTTTGATTTGATTGATGAATTTTAATTTCCGCCAGACCCTTTATCTTGGCTCTTGGCTTCTAATTTATTCCAGATTTTTATTTTGGCATTTTCATCGATGCCCGAAATGATTTCCACATCGATACCATCACTTACGCCTAAAACCAACTCTTTCTTTTCAAAGGTGTTTTCGCCTGTTTCAACCTCCACGTAAGGTTTGTTGGAGTCCTTATCGAATTGCAATAAAGCTTCCTTTATGGAGAGCACATCCTTTTTTTCCTCTAAAACTATAGCGGCGTTAGCGCTATATCCCGCACGTACGTTTGTACTATCGGCAACCACAAGATCTCCTTCTATTTTAAACTGTACCGCACCCTCTTCTTCGACTCCCTTTGGAGCTATAAACTTCAATTTAGCATTGAACTTTTCGTCCTGTAGGGCACCCATACTAATTTCTAGCGGCATACCTACCTTCAATTTACCCACTTCGGCCTCATCAACTTCTCCTTCAAAAATCATTTTTGACATATCGGCAATGGTCGCTATAGTGGTACCATCGTTAAAGTTGTTACTTTGTATAACTTGGTCCCCAACTTCAACGGGAATCTCTAATAAGGTGCCGGTAACCGTTGCCCTAATGTTAGTATTGGCACTAGATGAGCCTCCTGCAGAACCAACTTTAATAATTTGATAATCAGCCTTGGCATTTTCCAACTCTTGCTTCGCCTGGTTATAGGTTAATTGTTGGGTATTAAAATCTTGACTGGAGATTACCCCTTTATCAAAAAGGGTCTTGTTTCTATCATATTCTATTTTTGAATTGTTAAGTGCCAGTTCTGCGGTCCTGACGCGTCCGCTAGCTTGGTTCATGGACTGTTCATTTGGGACTACTTTAATAGTCGCAATTAAATCCCCTGCTTTTACCTGAGCACCTTCCTCCAAATATACTTTTTCGATAATTCCAGAAATCTGTGGCTTTATTTCAATTTCATCTTCAGGAATCACTTTGCCGGTCACAACCACTTTATTGACAATGTCCCTTCTTACCACTTGCTCGGTCTCATATGTTTTTAAAGGGGTGCTGTTCTTTTTCAAAAAATATACTACCGCGGCGAGTATTCCTATCACCACTACTCCTAGTAATCCGTACTTTACATACTTGTTCATGCTCAACTATTTGATTGTTATTTATTCTATTTTGGTTGCTGTCTTATTCTTCTCTTAAGGCATCAATTGGTTTTATTCTGATGGCCCTATTGGCAGGTATGAGACCTATTAAAACACTAAGACCCACCATCAAAATAAAAGAGGTTAAAAACTGTGGGATGCTCACCATTAAATTATAAAATGGTAAATCACTATTATCCCCGATTATATTATTTGCAATCGCCAAAAAGCCGACGGCTATCGAAAAGCCTACGAAGCCAGCAAAAACTGTAATTACGATTGATTCTAACACTATTTGACGTTTTACGACCTTAGGCGTTGCACCCAAAGCACGGCGAATACCAATTTCTTTGGTGCGTTCCTTTACTGTAATCAACAATATATTACTAATGGCGATTACCCCAGCCAAAAGGGTGAGGATACCTACGAAAAAGGATACCCCTTGCAATACACCCGTAAAGGCGGATACATTATTGAAAATCTCAGAAAGGTCAAAACTGCCTATGGCCCGCTCATCTATGGGGTTGATATCATATTTGTTCTTCAATAAACGTTTGACTTCACTTTCAACAACAGGCACTTTGGTATCTGGCTGTACCGATATGGCCATCCATCCCATATTATCTCCTGAACCAAAAGCTTTTTGAAACGTAGTAAAAGGGATATAGACAGAATTCTCACCATCAATATTTATATTTTGGTTCGGTTTGTAGATACCTACGATGTTAAAGAAAACCCCATTGATCCTTACATCTTCTCCAATAGCATTTTCTCCTTTTTCAAAAAGAAGTTTATAGGTTTCTTCACCGATTACACAAACTTTTTTGGCATCTGTCATGTCGTTCTCATTAAGAAACCGGCCTTCTACCAATTTCTTTTTCATGATCTCATCAATATTTGGGTAATCACCATATACATTCGACCCGCTTGTCAACCCCTTTCTATAGACCGTAACAATGCCTCTATGACTGCCAAGTTCAATTCTTGGTGCCAAAACCTCAATTTCCTTGATCTGCTCTTTTAAAATTTCCGCATCCTCTAGTTTGAACTGTATTTTCCGTCCCCGTTCAAAACCCTTATAAGGTTCCGAAGTACTTTGACTCCAAATGAACAGGCTATTGGATGCCGTACCAGCGAATATTTTTTGAAAACCGTTACTCATTCCATTGGCCCCACCCAACAAGAGTACCAAAATGATCATCGCTATAATCACCCCAAGCATTGTCAAAAATGTGCGAAACAAGTTCTTACCCAACGTGGCAAAAATCTCAGACCATAAATCTCTATCGAATATCCACATAATTATTTATCGCTTAATGCTACAATCGGTTTTACTTTGGCTGCTTTCATTGCAGGGATCAGACCTGCCAAAACTCCCGCTACCACCAGTATAATGGTTGCGGTCACTACGATTGACATACTTACTGATGGATCGGCAAAGGCATCTGTCTTAATATTAGGGCCCACTATGGCCAATAAACCCGTGGCGATTGCCAAACCTATAAACCCCGAAAAAGCCGTAATAAAAACAGATTCGAACAATACCAGTTTTATAATCGACCAAGGTTCGGCACCCAATGCCTTTCGTACCCCAATTTCTTTCGTACGCTCCTTTATTATAAATACCATGATGTTTCCTATACCCACAATTCCAGATAGTAAAATCAAAAGTCCCACAATGATTACGGCAATATCCAACCCTCCCGTAAAATTGCTGATGTCCTCAAAAACTTCGGCATAATTAAATACTCTGATTCCCGCTTGGTCTTGGGGAGCAACCTTAAATTTTCGTTTGAATACACTTTCCAAACGTTCAGAAAATTCAAGAGCTTTCGTTAAGTCATACGTAGGATTATAGGTCAGTGATATTTGATCGATATGATCCGTTTGACCATACATTCTTTGAAATGTACTGGTAGGAGCATATATATTGCGTTCGGCGTTGTCATCACCATCATCTGTAAAAGTGCCGATAACCCTAAACGGTAAACCATTGAATTCAACGAATTTACCTATGGGATCTTCGCTCTTAAAAAGATCTTGAGCTACTTTTCTACCGATGACCGCAACCTTTGAGGCATTGAGCAAATCATTTGTATTGACAAAGCGGCCATCTGCTATTAAAATTTTTTCGATTATCTGTAAATCAGGATAAACGGCCTGTACGCTATAGCTCCCGGTCTCACTTCCATATCTAGCGGTTATATTTTGATAGACCCTAGGACTGATATATTCAAGATCATTGTGAAAACTTCTTTTTATGTAATCAATATCATCATTGGTGAGTTGTATGCGTCTACCGGCCTCAAAGCCACCATAGGCCATTGAAGTGGTGCCCGTCCTCATAAAAATGGAATTGGTGGCATCATCACTAAACTGCCTGGTGAAACCATTCTGCATTCCATTCACCGAAGCCAAAAGCAATACAAGGATAAAGATTCCCCATCCCACGGAAAAACCGGTCAGAAAGGTTCTTAGCTTATTGTTACTAATGCTGTGATATATTTCTTGCCAGATGTCCCTATCAAACATATTGTGCCGCTCTTACCTGTTCTATTTTTTTATCCTCTATGATGACCCCATCTTTTAAATGAACGATACGCTTACACATATCGGCAATATCCGGCTCATGGGTAACGATTAAAATGGTGTTCCCTGCGTCATTTATTTTCTGGATCAGATCCATCACTTCATAGGATGTTTTACTGTCCAATGCTCCTGTAGGCTCATCGGCCAATAAAACCTTAGGTTCGGCAGCCATGGCCCTAGCAATGGCAACACGCTGTTTTTGACCCCCTGAAAGCTCACTGGGCAAATGCGTGGCCCATTCTTTCAACCCTACTTGTGTTAAGTATTTCAATGCCTTTTCTTGACGTTCTTTTCGAGGTACTTTTTGATAGTATAAAGGCAACGCAACATTTTCTGCCGCACTTTTATAATTGATCAGGTTAAACGATTGGAATATGAAGCCTAGAAACTTGTTTCTATATCGTGCCGCTTTTGTCTCATTAAGATTCTTGATCGGCACGTTATCCAAGATATATTCGCCAGAATCCAAACTATCAAGCATGCCCAATATATTCAACAAGGTAGATTTTCCGGACCCAGATGAACCCATAATAGCTACCAATTCGCCCTCTTCAACATTAAAATTAATTCCCTTAAGTACGTGAAGCGAATTTTTGCCCATTTTGTAGGACTTATGAAGATCTTTAATTTGAATCATGTTGGTTGTTATTTTGAACAATCATAAACATTGTCTACCGGTTAGACTATGTCGCCTTGAAATTGTTACATCAATTAATTATTATTTTTTTGATTTATTAGTTTTGCGCAAATTCATCTGGTTTCACTTCGTTCCAGACTTTGATCTTTTCGCCTTCCTTTATCCCAGAATTTATTTGCACATGAATGCCATCACTAATTCCCAGTTCAATGTCCCTTCGCTCGAACTGTTGGTCGCCCGTTTCAATTTCAACATAAGGTTTTTTGGTCTTATCATCGAACTGCACCAAGGCCTCCTTAACGGCAAGGACGCTGTCTACACGTGCTAAAATAATAGAGGCATTTGCACTTAAGCCAGCCCTAATAAAAACGGTATCTTGTTTTTTCAGGGTGCCTTTAATTTCAAACTGAATAGCTCCATTTTCCACTTTACCTTTTGGAGCGATGTAATCCAAAACGGCATCAAATACTTTATCTTCAATGGCACCTACTGTAATCTCTAACGGAAGGTCTTCTTTTATCTTACCGACCTCAGACTCGTCAACCTTTCCTTCGAAAATCATCTTGTCTACATCGGCAATTGCTGCAATAGTTGTTCCTTCATTAAAATTATTACTTTCAATAACTTGATTTCCGACCTCAACGGGCACTTCTAATACCATACCGCTGACCGTGGCGCGAATCTGGGTATTCGCGGCATTGCCATATCCCGAGGTCGTTCCCGTTTTTACGATATCATATCTTTTGTTCGCGGCCGCATACGATTGTTTCGCCTGATCATAAGTCACTTGCGCCCGTTCCAAATCCACTTTGGAAATAACGCCCTTGGCAAACAGTCCCTTTTGTCTATCCAAGTTCCTTAATTGATCATCTAAATTAATTTTAGTCTCGTCTATGGTATTCTTAGCATCGTTTAAGGAGCTTAAATTAGGCACTACCTTAATGGTACATAACAAATCTCCCGATTTTACGTAGTCTCCACCTTCAACAAATATTTCTTGGATAACGCCAGAAATGTTAGGCTTGATCAAAACTTCCTCTAAAGGAAGTATACTTCCGGTGGCCATGGTTTTTTTAATAATGGTCTGTTTAGATGGTTCTTCGGTCTGATACACCACGGGGTCTTCGGCATTTTTCTGGTACAAGTAATACATGGATCCACCAAAGGCTAAAACAATGACAAGAAGAATGATAATTGTTGCTGATTTTTTCATTTTTTGATTAGTTACTTTTTATTGATCGATAAAACTATTCTGTTCGTAATGCTTCTATGGGTCTAATTTTAATCGCACTCTGTGCTGGTATAAACCCTGCTAATAATCCAGAGAATACAAGAAGGACCAATGCACTTACCACTACACCTAAACTAACGCTAGGGTTAATGAACATATCTACAGGTCCTATAGCATCTAGCACGGCATTTACACCATAGATAAAGAGGGCCCCGAAAATTATACCCACCATACCTGATATAATAGTTAAGAATATAGACTCCATGAGTATTTGCTTCTTAATGGACCATGGGTCCTCTCCCAATGCCCTGCGTATTCCAATTTCCTTGGTCCGTTCCTTGATTACGATCAGCATGATATTGCTGACCCCAATGATACCAGACAATAGCACTAGGATTCCAACAAAATAGGCCACCCACCTCAGCGCACCAAAAAGACTTTCGACCCTGTTGAATTGTTCGTATAGATCAAAATAGCCTACGGCGCGTTTGTCTTCTGGATGAATTTTTCTGTTCTCCTTCACTACACTTACTATTTTTTCCTTTAAATTGGATATTGAACTGCCATCTTGTGCCGTAATCGCCATCCAACCTACATCATTTGCCGTATTGAATGCTTGCGAAAAAGAAGTAAAGGGAACAAATATTTCTTTTTGGCCTTCCTCTCCATTACCATCATCGCTTTTCTTTTTGTAAGTACCCACTACCATGAAGTTCACACCTTGAATTTTCACGTAGGTACCTAATACTTCTTCACCCTTATCGTACAGTTCGTTTCTAACACCATCACCAATGACCGCAACTTTGCGCTTATCTTCAACATCATTTTGATTGATAAATCTACCAGTCGTAATGGTCATGGGGTCTTGTCTAATTATCTGAGGATAATCTCCGTACACATTAAAAGCACCCGTTTTGAGTCCCCGAACCACATTATTTCCCCCTCCAAAACCACCCAATTGATTTCGAGGCGATATAAATCGAAGGTTGGGAACATTATCTTCAATGGCTTTAACATCCTCTAACTTAAAATTGAAACGTCTGCCTTTTGGTAATCCTTTATAGGCCATGGTCGTATTTCTAGACCACATGAACATGGTATTGGTGGCAATATCCCCAAAGTCTGCCCTGATACCGTTTTCCAATCCCTTACCCGCGGCCAACAGAATAATAAGGATGAAAATGCCCCAACCTACCCCAAATGAAGTGGCCAAAGTCCTGAACACATTACTGGACAACACTTCCAAAATTTCTTTCCAACGGTCTTTGCTGAACATCCTTATGCTTTAGTTATAATTGGTGTTGTTCTATTTCTTATTTTTTTATTTCCAATTCGCTCTTATTCGTCCCTTAATGCTTCAATCACATGAATTTTAGCGGCCCTCCAAGCGGGAAAAAAACCAGCTACCGCACCTGCGAAAATCAGTACAAAAACCGTTGTCATAGCTACATTGAAATTGACAGAGGGATTTAAAATATAATCCACCTCTATATGCGGACCAACAATTTCTAACAACGCCATACTTAAAATAAGCCCTGTAAAACCAGCAATTGCTGTAATGAAAATTGCCTCGTGAAGTATCATGCCAACAATTGACCACGGCTTTGCCCCTAAAGCTTTACGAATACCTATTTCACGTGTACGCTCCTTAACCACAATCAGCATGATATTGCTTACACCTACAATACCCGCAATGATGGTGCATACCCCTACGAACCAAAAGAAAAACTTGATTCCACCCATTAGAGAGTAAAAGCGTTTTGCTTCTTCCATAGGATTGTACACTTGAATGGCACTGGTATCATCTGGTGCCACGGTATGTGCTTGTTGCAAATAGGTTTTGAGAGAATTCTTGAATTTAATGGACTGCTCAACGGCAGCGTTGAAATTTTCAGCGGGGGGTAATGTGTAAGATAGGTTACTTAAATAATCGGCGCCATTAAAAACTTGTTGTGCCGTACTTACGGGGATATAGATACGGTCCTCTTCCCTTTCCCCTCCTACATCACCATACACACCAATAATCTTAAAGGGAATTCCGGAAATATCCAAAAACACTCCTACTGGGGTTTCTAGTTCTTGGAATACTTCGCGCTTGATTTTATTACTAATAATAGCAACTTTAGCCTTTTCATCCTCATCTTGTTGGTTTAGAAACCTACCTTGGGAAATAAACTCATTTTCGATAAACTGAAATTGAGGGGAAACGCCCTGCACAGCATAGGCCAAGGATTCAGTACCGTAGTTGACCAAAACATCCCTAACGAATATTCTTGGCGACTTATTTTCAATGGCATCTTCCAACAAAACCGCAGCAAAATCATAATTCTCATTACGTAACTGTATACGTCTTCCAGGATTCATTCCCTTATATTCCTTTGTAGTCACGCCCGGCCATACCCAAACACTCGTCGCGGCATCCTGTTCAAACTCTTGGGCAATACCATTTTGCATGCCTTGCCCAAAGCCTAATAAAATTACCAAAATGAAAATACCCGAAGCTACGGAAAGTCCCGTAAGAAACGTTCGCAATTTATTCTTGCGGATGGTATCGAAAATTTCTTGCCAACGTTCTAAATCGAACATGTGATTAATTGATTTGATTGATTGATGTAGGTGATACTCATATCACACAATCATAAGACTAATCAAAAAGCAGAATGTTACACCTTTACAGCGAAAATTGAAAAAAATAGCTTACGCACGCATTTTTTTGTAGATAAAATAGAAGAGTCCGGCGACCAAAACATAGGGAATAGCCATCAAGTAGACAATGCCGTTATTAATACCCTTGGCCGCATTACCAGATGATTCACTTTCCAATACCGCCCTACACATCGCGCACTGTGCTTCGGCAACGGATGGAAAAAGCACCATTACCAGTAGGGTTAACATCAATATCATTTTTTCTTTAGTACGCATAATATGGGGATATCATTAAATAAACAACCACTCCAGTAATAGCTACATACAACCAAATTGGAAAGGTATATTTGGCCAAAGCCCTATGTTCATCAAATTTGTTCAAATAAGCCTTAGCATACGTGCGAAGTACTAAAGGAATAAGTGCTATTGACAAAACAATATGTGTAAATAAAATAAAGTAATAAACATAACGAATGACTCCTAATCCGCCATAAGCCGTAGAATCGGAGGTCATATGATACGCAATATACATGACCAAAAATAATAGTGACAAGATGATATTGGTGGTCATTAACCGTTGATGCAGCTTTTGATTTCCATTTTTTATGGCCCAAACCGCAAGCAATAAAAGCACTGCTGTGATTCCATTAATGGATGCATAAATAGGGGGCAAAAAGGATAAAGGCTTAACATTAGGGATTTTCACACCAAACAATAAAGCCACAACTAAAGGAATAACAATAGAAACTACAGCTATAACCCTATTAAACTTTTTTTCATCTGAAATCCTTTGTTGCATACTCTTATTCTTGCAGTAATTTTTCTATATCGGCCTTTAAAATACTTATTTCCTCCTTTTCACCTTGATCATTGGTTCCGTTCTTCTCTAAAATTGCACCTCTATAATACACGATCGGATTGCCAAATTCATCGGTTCGAGATCTTAGATACCCCTCCTTATCGACTAAAGCAAAAAGACCTGAATGTTCAAAGCCGCCCGGTACATCTGGCATTTCGGCCGCAAAAATATTGAACCCAGCATTTGCCAATTCATAAATAGCTTCCTTATCGCCCGTCATTAAATTCCAATTATTCCCTCGAATATTATATTTTTTGATATAAGCCCTTAAAACTTCGGGGGTATCGAATTGCGGCGTTATACTGAACGATGCTATTCCAAAATCCGTTTCATCCTTAAACTTTTGTTGAACCTCTACTAAATTCGTTGTCATGACAGGGCAAATACTTGGACAACGGGTAAAAAAGAAATCAACCACATACACCTTACCCAGATAGTCCTTGTCGCTTACTAAAACGCTATCTTGATTGATAAATTCAAAAGAAGGAACTTTCCTCCGTTTACCATCCAATAATATATAACCCAATCTCTTATTACTTGATTCGCTATTTAAACGGTCATTTTCTACCACACTACCGGAGGACAGTCTCTCCACTATTCTTGGTATGACGATTATTCCAAATATTAGAACAATCAACGAAACCCATATATATGTATATTTTTTATTCATTAATGAGATCTATCTGCATTATTCTTTTTTAAGGCCAGACGGTACTCCGCCAATATGATTTTTATATCATCGACCATTTTATTATTTAAATCGGCAACAGAATTGGTATTGAAACCATACTTTGTTCCCTCATCCTCATCATCGGTCCTACCCCTTAAATTAAGGTCTTTATCAACTATGAAAGCATAAGGTGTACTATAATTTTTATCCAATTGCAAATCTGTCTTTAAACTTGCAAACAACGAATCTATTTCTTCGGAGGTTGCGAATACGAAATTCCATTTCTCAATATCCGCCAAGGCGCCAATCTCCTCTTTAAGGTCCCTTACCTTCTCTTCGGTTCCAAAGGGAACAACCATTACGAACTGAAAATCGTTGAACTCAAAAAAACGTTTATAAATTTTCTGATTTAGGTTGAAAGCATTACCCTTTCTGGAGTCGACATCAGTACCAAGAAAACCCAAAACCGTAATATTATCCTTAAATCTTGCATTAGTGGCAAAGTCCAATTCGCTCACGTTTTGAGTTAATTCAGGTAACATTCCAAAATTATTCACCCCTGACGCAAAGAAAAGGTACGCTACGATAGGCAATACAAATAAAACAATAAGAACAAATGTTTTTTTCATAATCGAAAATTCTGCTCAGCAGTCATGCCAATTGAATTAAAACCAGCATACATCGCTTAAATAGGGAACGATACAAAAATAAAAAAGACGGTGATGAAACCGTCTTTTAATTCTGTTAATTATCGTTTAGAAATTCCAACTTATAAAGCCGAATTTATAGACATTATAGATATAATCGGCCTCTACCAAAAGTATGAAAACCAAGTAGATCACTAAGAAAATAGGTGTCCATACTATTGCTCTTCTCAATGAAGATTTTTCGTCACGCAGGTGCATAAAATCCCAAGCAATATAATAGGCCTTTACCAAGGTCAGGATTATAAATATCCAATTCAACAATTTCATGCCCAAAAGATGGGTATCGGTCAATATCTGTGGTTTAAGTATTCCTAAAACAACCTCTACTGCCGTCACAAGAGTAAGAAAAGCTAAAACTCCCCAAATTTTTTGTGTATTGGATTTGAACTTTACAACTCCCCTGAAAATCTCTAATTTATGTTCGTGTGCCATGTTACTAATAATCTATAAATCAATTTACCGTAGTAGTGCTATTTTTTAATGAATTAAACCAAGTAGAAAAAGGTAAATACGAATACCCAAACCAAATCTACAAAGTGCCAGTATAATCCAATTTTTTCAACCATTTCATAATGCCCTCTTCTTTCATAGGTGCCGAGAATTACATTGAAAAAGATGATAATATTAATTATCACACCTGAAAATACGTGAAACCCGTGAAATCCTGTAATAAAGAAAAAGAAATCAGCAAAAAGACGGCTCCCGTACTCATTATGAATCAAATTAGCACCTTCAACGACTTCTTTCGCATCCGCTAATTTCGCCAAAGAGGCCTGTCTATCCAAAACAGTTTTTTCTCCATCCTCATTAACCAGTTCGGTTCTTATTAAAATATTTGGGTCTGCCTTGAATCCTTCTATCACTTCATTTAAGGAGTAGGTCGGCAGGGCTTTTTCCCCATAATACCAAATACCATTCTTTTCTTCATGCTCTACTCTTTCATCTTCTATGGTAACCGCAAAATCTGATAATGAAGCCCTTTCTCCACTATCGGCCTTTACAAATTGTAAAATTCTACCCCCGTTCGTTTCTAAAGCGCCATGGTCGCCTTTAATAAAGGTCTTCCATTCCCATGCTTGTGACCCGACGAAAATCGCCCCTCCGATAATGGTTGCGAACAAATACCAAATAACGGCATTTTGTTTCATTTTATGACCGGCGTCTACCGCCAATACCATTGTAACCGAAGACATAATCAATACAAATGTCATAAAGGCAACATAGATCATCGGATAATTTCCATGAAAAAATGGAACGTGGGTAAACACCTCGTCAGCAATGGGCCAAGTTTCAATAAACTTAAATCTTGAAAAGCCGTATGCCGCTAAAAATCCTGAGAAAGTCAAGGCATCCGACACCAAGAAAAACCACATCATTAATTTACCGTAGCTTGCTCCCAAAGGTCTGTTACCACCTCCCCAAACGCTTGTTTCCGCTCCCGTTGTCACCGTAGAATCCATATACTGATTATCGTTTTAATAAAACTTTAGCAAATTTACATTTTTTTGAACTATATAAAAGCCCAATTTGATTCAAAACTTATTTTGGTGCAAATTTATTTTACAAAGGTCATAAATAACACCAAATAGACCCATAATAAATCTAAAAAGTGCCAAAAAGTTGCCCCTAAAGCAAGTCCTAAATATTCTTTCGGCGTGTACCTCCCTTTAGTTTGCTTGTATAGAACAATTATAAGAGATATCATTCCGGCAATCACGTGTACAATATGAACCATCGCTATCAGAAACACGTAGGACATTTTTATACTACTCGTTGGCCCGGTAAAGTAATATCCTTGTGCTACCATTTGAGAAAACCCTACAAACTGAATACTCACAAAAGCGACGCCCAATACCAACGTTACCCAAAGCAAAAGGGTCGCTTTTTTAGACTGACCATCCTTTACAGCCTTTTTAGCTAACATATAGGTAAGACTACTTATAATAATTACAAGCGTACTATATAGAAATGCTTGTGGCAAGGCCACATCACTAGCCCAGTCTTCCCTGGTACTACTCACGATGTAAGCACTGGTCCATCCTGCAAAACCCATTAATAAACTAACCATTCCGAACCAGAGCATCATTTTTTTTGCCCTATCGTTCTTCTCCTTCGCCGATCCTTGTGTCAAATCCATATCACCCTAAAAATTTATCTATTACATATACAATTTGCATCAGCGTTATATAACTGACACTTGCCAACATTAATTTTCTGGCCGATACATTATCCCGTTTTATATATAACCTAAAAGCGAACCCAAGCATTGCAGCACCCATTAAAAAAATAAGTATCCCAGCTGGTATCGATAAGTGCAACCGACCAGTAATACCAAAAACAGGAATAACGGATATGACCATCATCCAAATAGTATACATTATAATCTGCAATACGGTTGCCGCATCCTTTTTTCCAGTGGGTAACATTTTAAAACCACCTTTTGTATAATCGTCGTTCAACATCCAAGCTAAAGCCCAAAAATGGGGAAACTGCCAAAAAAACTGAATCATGAATAAAGTACCTGGCTCAATACCAAAATCATTGGTGGCGGCGACCCACCCCAACATAAAAGGAATCGCTCCAGGAATAGCACCTACAAAAACTGCCAGTGGTGTTATTGTTTTAAGTGGAGTATAAACACTTGTATATAAAAAGATGGAAACAGCACCGAACATTGCCGTTTTCGGATTTAAAAAATACAGGGCCAAGACTCCAAACAAGGTTAGTGTTATCGCTATGGTCATAGCAGAATTAACAGTCATTCTTCCTGCAGGAATAGGCCTGTTCTGAGTACGCTTCATCAAAACATCTAAATCTTTCTCGATGACCTGATTATAGGCGTTACTGGCACCAACCATACAATAACCGCCAAATGCCAACAACAAAACTTGTACCCATTGGATGTCATAAGCGCCTAAAAAATATCCCGCGAGGGACGAAAAAACAACACTGATTGCCAGCCTAGCTTTAGTAATTTCCTTAAAATCAGCAAAAATCAATGCGATACCATTATTTTTTACCGAGCTCACGGCGGTTTTCATAGTTCTTCGAATAGGTCTGCAAAGATAACCCCCATGCCATATTTCTGCAACCTTATATTTTTATTTCTATCATAATTGACAAGCCCATACATATTTCATTAATAACTACAAATGAGACAATTAAACGTACACACCATCCTGGTTCGATTAATGATTATATTTTTTCGACTTAATTCAAGAAAAAAGAGAAACTATTCTCCTTGACAGGATCTCAAATGGTTTATGCACGTTCGCCAAGGAGGAGGATTATCGTGGCTATATAAGCCAAACAAAAGCACATATCAAATAGGTCAATTTACCAGAATAAGATAGGGAGCGCATTGGAGGAAACCGAAAAAGCCGTTTACATCTCCAAAAACTTAGAATAATACTTTACCTCACCTTTAAAAAACAACCATAAATAAAAAATCCAGAGCTAAAACAGCTCGGGATTTTTTATTTATAAACGCTTAACCTTAAAAACGATTTAAGCTTATTGTAATTTAAAGTTAATTGGAATACTAAAAGGAACACGTACAGCTCTACCTCTTTGCTTACCAGGAGTCATTTTAGGCAGCTTCCCAATAATTCTTGCTGCTTCAGCCTCTAAATTTTTATCCGGTCCACGCATTCTAATGTTACCTATGCTCCCATCTTTTTGGATTACGAACATTACACTTACCCTACCTTGAACGCCCATTTCTTGAGCAATCTCAGGATATCGGAAGTTTTTACCAATATGCTTTTGAATCATTTCGTTAAAACAAGCTCTTTTATCCGGGGCACTTTCACAACCTGGAAAAATTGGAACATCTTCAATAACAGCAAAAGGAACGTCAACATCCTCTTCCACCTCTTCCACAACAACATCTTCAACCTCAACGATTTCCTCTTCTTGACTAGTCTCCGTCGACTCGATTACGGTTTCCTCAACTTCCTCCTCATCCTCTACGACCTCAATGATTTCAGGTGCAGCTGGTGGCGGTGGTGGGGGCGGAGTCTTAATCTGTTCGGTCATTGGAACTTCTTCATCCAAAAGATCATCTACATTCATAGATATATCATAATCATTCACTTCATCATAAGTTTTCCACTCAAATGCCACATAGGTAAATAGCATTACCGCAAACAATCCTATGACAAAATAAAGACTGCTGTTCGTTGTTAAATCCGCCTTGGGATTCTTTTTAGGTTCCATATATATTCAATTTAGTGATTGCTAATTTAACTAAATAATCCATAAAAATGCAACTTATATTTTCATTTTAACGACTGCTTTATTAAAAACAGAAAACGTAAGAGCATCATTCCAGTAAATGCGCCAATAGAATTCGCCAGTACATCAAAAGGATCGCCTTGTCTATCCATAGTCGCTACATGTTGTAGGATTTCAATTATTATGCCATAACCTATTGCGAATAAAACAATGTACCTCAATATCTTAAGGTCGGTACTTCCATGCCATGCCCCATTTGTTTTTGCGAAAAAAGCCAACACAACCATAACAAAATAAAAGGTAAAATGTACCGCCTTGTCTAGATGTGGAATATTGAATCTAGAGGCTTCTACCCCTGAAAAAGAAAATAGGCTGAGAAGTGTTACGAACACCATCCAGCCTATGAACATTACTTTATATGCAAGGTTTTTAAGCACCTATAAGTTCCTTATACGCAGCATCACTCAATAATTCCTCCACCTCAGCAGCGTCGCTAAATTTAATTTTCACCATCCAACCATCACCATAAGGATCGGTATTCACCTTTTCAGGCTCATCTTCCAAAGCCTCATTGAATTCAACTATCTCCCCTGACAAGGGTGAAAATAGATCCGATACTGTTTTCACCGCTTCTACCGTTCCAAAGATAGCTTCACGCTCTAATGTTTCGTCTAAGGTATCTACCTCTACATAGACAATATCACCTAGTTCACCTTGGGCAAAATCTGTAATACCAACGGTTGCAATATCACCGTCAATTTTCACCCATTCATGATCTTTTGTATATTTTAATTCAGCTGGTATATTCATTATTCGTGTATATTATTTTTTTCTTCGGCAAATGTATAGCATTCCGTTTAGGTTATCAAAAAATATATAATCCTTACACCCCTTAATCCATGTATGGCCCTAACAATTCTATAGTCACCACTTGACCACTTTTCCCTAGTTTCCGAAATTATAGCGTATCGTAAACCCAGTATTGATCGTCGTTTGTGGAAAAGCGGTCGATACTGCAAATTTCGAGAACGAATGATCGTAAAAGAAAAGGGCATTCAGACTCTTACTCAGTGCATAATCTGCGGTGAATTTAAGGGACATTAAATTTTGACCTGATGTTATTTGATTGTTGTCTATATCTAAATTTCTGATAATCGTAATGTTATCACGCAAGGTGACATCGGCCTTTAGATTCAAATCTCCTTTTAATCTGGTTTTATTTCCGCCAATATTGGTCACGAATTTTACATCTTTAAAACGATATCCTAAACCAACTGTATATTCTTTACCGTTAATTTCCGTCATCAGATTATTATCAAAACTTAAGGATAAGGCCCTATCAGTTCTAATTTCAGCCAGAACACTGATTGAATTTTGCATTTCGAAATCAACTCGGGCCAATGGATTGAATTGATCCGTGAGCACCACATTGTTCAGAATTAAATCTGAAAGTAAATCCCCATTCTCCGCATTCACTTGAGGCAAGCCTTTTTTTTGCAATTGCACCTTCTCAAGATTGGTCTGAAAAGAGTTGATGCTATAGGATGCCCTATACCCATGACTTAATGAGAAACGCTTGAATTTCTTTTTGAACCATTTATTTTTCATTAACCCTGTATACTTTATGCTCCAATTAGGAATTGGAATATCTCTAAAAGTATCTAAATTGACCCGACCAGCATCTTGCCCGGTGTATGCGGCAAAGAATGCAGGTAACAAAACTTCTTGTTGAGTTTTTCCGTAACCATCTGGAAATTCTTCGTTAGCACCGACAGGAATACTCTTTTCTAAAGCTAATCGATTAGCTATAGTGATCCTATTCTCTTTAAACTGTTCAAAAGTGGCCGAGTCAAACTCGTCACTCTTACCGAATGCCGTACCGATCATCATGGTAGAAATACTAAAACTACCATAGGTATTACCCAACTGCACTTTATAATCTTGGTCTACTACATTAAAATTCTCTTGGTAACTATTTGAATATTGCCTATCCGCAGAAAGATCAATTGTAATATCTTTAGTAGGTTGAGCAGTAGCGGTAATGTTCAACTGCTTATTGGTTCGTTGGATGAATTGATCGTTAAACTCTGGGAATGTCGTTAACCAACCATTACGTGCAGCTTCGAAACGAACATCGGACTGGCTACCGAAAACAAAGCCGATGGTTGGTCTTGCCGTTCCTATAAAACCTACCGACTGCGTATACCCTGGCAATACCGTACCATTATTTTCACTATAGTTAACATTCAATCGTTTTACCATGGTCACTATATCCACGACGGTATTGAATAGATCACTCGTCTTTCCCTTAATTTTTTCTTGCCCTTCGCCAGGCACCCCGACATTATCCCTTCTAATAGGCGTAGATGCTGCAGCTTTGGGTGCCTCCCTCTTTTTAAGGCCCAACATATCATAGAACTTCTGCATGGTCAATGATGACGTTATAGTATGTGTATTGGCATTTTGCACCGTATTGATATATTGACCTGCAACTTCCTTCAAAGCGTCGCCTCCACGTTGCCAATCAAAATTACTGGTGTAAGTGTATTGGGTGTTGATAAAATCCAATGCTGGTATTTTCGCAAAAGGTACTTCATAGTTCAGTTGCATCTGCTGTGAATGCCGATTTGGCTCACCAATATCAAAAAATCCATCCCAAAGCCCCAAGGCTTTATTGATCCTGTCCGGTGATCCTTCTGGCTCGTCCTCATTAAAATAATTTCGGACTATATTATTGTTAGAAGCCGTAAGGTTCAAACGCAAAGATTTGGTCAAATTATAGTTGATGGCATATTGCCAATTGAACAAGTAATTGCGCTGCTGTAATTCTGGTAATTGTAAGCGATCCACACCTTCTTCCCTAACATCCCTGAATCGCTGAGCATTAAATTGACGATTGATATTTGAATTCACCCCTATGGTCGACGGCAATAAATTAAGGTTTAAATCTTTTAACCATTGCCAATATTTACCTGTAAAAAGAGAATCCTTTTTTGCAAAAGGGGCAACTTCAACAGCGTCAAAACTGTGGTTATACACAAAACCCGTATTGATACTCTGGTCCCGCAATTGCGCTATTTCAAAATCGCGGTGATCGGTTTCATTATAAGAATAATTAAAGGTGAAGTTCTCTATGTCATAGAAATTAGCCTCGGCCTCTTCACCTCGATCCTTACGTACCCCGATCAAATTGATACTGGTCCTCTTCGTATAATCTTCCGCTTGCTCCCTTATTTCATCTGCCGCCTGTTGATTTGGTGCTGCGTTTATTAAATCCTTCAATTTTAAATCATCATAAACCGGGTCGAATTCTGGAGTGACCAATTGCTCAGAAATACCATAATTGAAAGGTAATTGAATTCCCCACTGTTTCGGTAGCAATTGCCCTACATTTACGTTCGTTACAACATCATACGACACGGCATCCTCCCTGGCACGTTCATTAGGCATCTGATCAATGGATCCGAAACCAGAGGTGCTTTTACTACCCGTGGCGCTTATATTGGCGAAATCGGCGATATTGGCATCAACCGCCGCTACCGCAGCCCAACCGCCATTGTTATCCAAGCCGGCCAAACGTAGTTCGTTGAACCAAACCTCGCCTCGGGCCGGCAAATTATCTTGGTTCTTGACCCCCACCATAATACTGCGGATGCTTCCTAAAGAGGGGTTACCTTTTATTCCAATTCTTACCCTTCCCGGTGTACGCACATCAAACTCGTTAACAGGGATAACTTCACCATCAACCACCTCAAAAAAGCGCATTTCACTTAAATCACCACTGTTGATCCAAAGGGATTTCACTTTGTTCAAATCACTGAGCGAAATATTCAACTCATTATTCTCTGGCCAAATTTCTGTATCAGATACAGCGGTAAAAGGTGTAAACTGCAACGGGAGTTCTATTTGATAGAAATTCTTTGAAAAATCTGTTCCCATTCGCAAAAAGCCCACCAATGGCGTAGACGTATCGGCATAATCACTATCCACAATTTTTTCGGCATGCATAAACATCTTCAGTTTCTTGTATTGACGAATATCGATGTTAAGGTTCTTGAACACCCCTCGAGAATCTTGCGCTTCTAAATTCTCCACTACCAACGAAAGGGATTGTTCGTTTTGGCGTATAATCGTGTTATTATTATTCAATTGCTCCCTAATTACCCCTGGTGGTAACACGTAAGGAATCGGAATTCTATTACTGTTTTCTTCTATGTTGACCGTATTCACATCTAAAGTGGTACCATCGTCCGCAGGGTTGTTGTCAATATCGGGGTCTTGTAAGCTTTTCACATAGGTACGCCAGTCACCTCTCACTAAATCCAAAGTAGCAAAACGCAAGACCGTCGGACTACTGAAGCCTGTCATGTACATCCGCATAAAGCTAATGGACCTAAAATCGGTTATCCCCCCAACAGCATCACTAAAATCACTTAAGGGAATTTTATATTGGATCCAACGGTAGTTAACTTCGTCACCATTTGGAATTCTATTTCCGCTAGCCGTACCTACCCGGATATCAGTAACGTATTTATCATTAATAGATGTGTTCGGTTTTATGGGAATACGATACTCATAATAACTGTTCACGGTATTCATGGTCAAGTCACGATCAATATCCTCTACATCGGGCAGGGTTGTCGAACCCCTGTTCGTATTGGTGACCGCTACGGGTGAGTTTCCTTCAGGGCTATTAAAATCGAGGTAACGCTCTAAAATGCTACCCTCTCTATTCAAATAATATTGATAATTATCTAAAGCAGGGTCATCTCCCCCATTATTGGTATAAACGGAACTTTCCGCTGCATCGTTCAAGCCATCAAAACCAATATCTTGAAGGCTCCGGTTAGTTTCGCTTGCATCGAACGCATATACTAACGATTGTGTGGCGGGAACTTCGCCCCAAGAAGTAGGGGCAACGAAGTCATTGCTATCAACACCGGGCAGGCCGTTCTCGTATTGCTTTTTACCATCACGTAAAATATCCTCTGAAATATTTCCCAGGTTCAGCACCAGTTCCCCAGCACTTGTAGCGATGCCGTCTACATAAGGATCTAGTACCCAAAATTGAACGAACTCCACGTTACTTTGTTCAAAATCTGTACTGCTCAAGGCCCGCAGCATACCTCCCCATTTTTCATTGGGCGACTCGCCTTCAAAATTGGGGTTATTATTATAAGGCCCCTTGGAATTTGGATAATATACTATATCTAAAGTTCCCTGAACCTGTGTTTGACCTTGGGCTATATCTGTTTGTGGGAAAACTTCATCGATATAAATTCTACGGGTAGGATTGGTAGAAATATCATCATCACTTATGCCCGTTGGTCTTTGATTCGTATAAAAAATAGGATCGATGGTATACCATGCCAATTTGGCCCTTCCATAGCCATTCAACAAATTGTCGGGATCTTCGGGTGAGCTTCCAAAAAGCTGGTCTCCATTGGCAAACTCCAATGGTGTACTCGAAATACTCCAACCTAACGAAGCCCGTATATCAATTAATGCTTGCGCTCCTTCAAAATCATCTAAGTAGGTGGTTGTCTCCCCATTAAAATTCGCATTCTTTGGAGAATTCGGTTTTAACATCGCCATCTCTGCCCGAACCGATACGTTGGACGGAACATCTGTGTCAATATTGGGCAATTTATTGACCATACGTGTCAGCCATGGTACTTCAGTAGAAAAATTACCGTTTAAACCAAAAATCGTATTGTTTACCGGTTCTACCCCAAAATTGGATTTTTGGGTCAAGGGACGCTCGTTCAAGTTCAACAATGTACCGCCTAACACAAAGTTTTTATTGAATTGATGCTCTACATTGACCCCGGTAAATCGACGTGTTTGTTGCCCGAACACCGCATTGTTCTCTACCGAAATATTGATCGGCACATTAGATGCTTCCAAACTGGGGTCTAAAATCTGCACGGTTCCGGCTTGATAGTTCACCGTATAATCTATACCTTCCTGTAGTTGCCTGCCCCCAGCGGTCACCCTCACCGATCCCCTTGGCACGTTGAAGGCCCCTATGGGAATACCATTACTACCCTCAGATTTATACTTCCCCTTTAAAAGGAATTTATTTTTTTCAGGATCCTGTAAAGCCGCGGCTTTGGTCAATTCGTACATGTCACGAAAAACATAGCGTTCTTGGTTCGGGTTATAGGCAGATGTATTTTCGTATTGCCCACTGTTACCGTTCTCCAATTGCTCGAACAGAAACTGTCCAAAAGGCTCTACCGTGGTAAATATGATCCTACCCCCTTGCACATCTATAGTCTGACCAGGAACAAAATCAAAGAAACCGTCGCCCCCTGGTTGAATATCATTATAAACATTCAATCTATCCAGATTAAATACATTCAATAGGATACGATCCTGCAAACCGTCGGGCCAACCAGAACCTGGACCCTCCACTACCGGAGTAATATAGTTTCTAGGTGTTGGACCGAATACAGGATGTTCATTTTAAAATCATCTTGACTTAACCTAAAAGCTCCTGTGGCATAAATATTCTTCATCATCAAATCCCAGATAGGGTCTTTGACATTGGTAATATTACTTTTTAAAAGCTTAAGAATAAGGGTATTGTTCTCTATAATAGGATTCGCCCCTTGAGAAACTGTGGTCGCATCTAAACCACCATTGGCAAACTCCCCTACTTGAATTACTTCTCCTTTAAATGTATATTGAAAGGCAACACCCAATACCTCATCATTACTCAATCTCTGGTTCAGGGAAATGTACCCCAATTGGGAATTGAATTCAAAATCACGTCCTTGTTCCAATTTTCTTGCATTCTCCA